>JBAQGX010000003.1:0-236946 GCA_049288015.1 Candidatus Nanoarchaeia archaeon
TTTGATTCTATAAAAAAAGGATACTCAAATAACTCTTCTAATTTTCATATAATTTTAGAAAGATTCAAAGATGTTGAAAAAAGAGGCAGATACAAGCAAAGTTCATAAGCTAAATAGCCCCACCAGGATTCGAACCTGGGTCACAAGCTTCAAAGGCTTGCATCTTTGACCACTAGACCATGGGGCTATATAATAGAAGAAAAAATTAATTATTTATAAGGTTTGTTAATAAAATTTTTACTCAAAAATCCTTTCATAAAACAACTCTCGGTTAATATCTTGTCTTTGTGGAGACTTAAAAGAATGCCAAAACCCAGAAGGTTTATGTTTCTCTCCTACAAGAACTCCAGCTAACTTTTTATATTCAATACTCCCTTTAGACTTTGGGTTATTTATCACAGAAGGAGTAAAAGTTGAAAGAGATTTAACAACTTCCATATCTTCAGGAATAACTGCCAAAACAGGAACCCCAGAAGTATCCTCAATCTGTCCTATCGATAATTCAAAAGGCTTATTATAAACTTTATTCAAAATCAAACCATTGACTTTTATTCCTCTAGTTTTTGCATCCTTAATAGCCTTCATAGTCATGCTCAAAGTTGGGTAATCTGGAGTAGTCACAATGAATATCTCATCTGAAGCTAACATTACTGCAAGAGTTTCATCATTAAGGGCCGGAGAAGAATCGATAATAATTATGTCATATCTATCTCTTAGTAACCTAATTTTCTCTTTTAGTTTAAATGGATTTATTCTACTACGATATATTATTGAAGCAGGCAGAATATCAAAGTTAAAATCATCTAAAGTTATTATTGCATCTTCAATTTTCCCATCCCCATTAAGGACGTGATGAATTGTTGTTTCTGGTTCAATAACATTAAGATGAATCCCTATATTCGGAGCCGAAAAATTCCCATCAACGATCAAAACTCTTCTTCCAAAACCTGCAATTGCGGAACCTAGTGAGAGAACTGCAGAAGTCTTTCCTACACCACCTTTCAGGCTCAATATACCTATTGTCTTGCCCATGTATACACTACAAAATATAAATTTAAATACCTTATGTCTAGCATGTACAGCAAACATTTAAAAAACTACTTTGCAAATTACTACAATGCCAAAAAAATCAGATAAGAAATCAGAGACTGAAAAAAAACTAGAAGATAAAGGAGAACCAGAAAAATCCCATAAAAAGTTAACTGCAGAGGAATATGAAAAGAAAGTTATGGAATTGGTAAAAAAAGATCTAACTTCTGAGAAAATTGGAGAAATGTTAAGAAAAGAAGGAATTCATCCAAAAGAACACGGAAAAATATCAAAAATTCTAAGAAAAAACGATGCCTATATAGGCCCAGATGTAAAGAATATGAGCAAGAAACTGGAAAAATTAGAATTGCACTTAAGCAAAAACAAGCAAGATAAAAAGGCAGTGAAACAGAAAGAAAAAATCTTTGGAAACTTAAGAAAACTTAAGAAATACTACGAAAAAAAGTAAATGATGGAAGTATTATGGATTCAAAAGAGGCCGAAAAAGGAGATGAATTATCCTCGATCAAATTAAATGATAAAATATCACAGATTGCAGAGGAATTTCTGAAAACACCAAGAGAAAGGGAAATACAGATTATTAGTCACTTTGACACTGATGGTATAACTGCTGCTTCCATAATAATAAAAGTTTTGAAAAGATTAGATAGAAAATTTAATACATTAATTGTAAAAAGTTTAACACCTGAAATAATTTCTCAACTCCCAAGAAATAGAATACTATTATTTTTAGATTTAGCTTCAAATTCTTTTAATTACTTAAAAAATCTTGATCAAGACATATTTATTATTGATCATCATGAAATAAACCAAATAATACCAGAGAAGATTCACATAATAAATTCCCAGATGCACAAAAGCAAGGAAGAAATAAGCAGCTCTGGATTATGTTATCTCTTTGCAAAAAAGATAAACCCAAAAAATAGAGATTTATCCTCCCTAGCAGTAATAGGAATGGTGGGAGATTCAATTCAAAATATAGATACTAGCAATAATGAAATCACAAAAGATTCTGAAATTGTAATAAAGAAAGGTATTCTTTTATACCCTTCAACTCGACCGCTGAATCGTGTTCTTGAATTCAGTTCAGAACCCTACATTCCAAATGTAACAGGAAATCGTGAGGGGGTATTTCAGCTGCTGAAAGAGATTGGTTTTGAAAGACAAAATGGTCAATATAAAAGTCTCATAGAATTAAATGAAGAGGAGATGACTAAAATTTCAACTGCGATACTGCTAAGGCGTATGAAAAAGAATAATGAAAATTTAATAGGGAATATATTCCTTGTGAAACATTTTAACCAACTTGAAGATGCAAGAGAGATAAGTGCTAAAATAAATGCATCAAGTAGACTTGGAGAGCCATATACTGCAATTTTATATTGTCTTGAAGACGCAAAAGCAAAGAAACAAGTAGAAAAGATATATGCAAAATATAAGCAATTGATAATAGGTGGATTGAATAGTATAGGAAATATAGAGCAGATAAAAGGAAGTGGCTATGTGATAATAAATGCAAAATCGGATATTCAAGAAGAAGTAATAAGCGTAATAACAACAATTCTCTCAAAATCTTCACTTTATCTGGAAGGAACAATAATAATTGCCATGACATACACAGATAATAATCAAATAAAAGTTTCTGGAAGAACCGTTGGATCTGGAAGAAGCGTAAGAGAATTGCTTGAAAGAGCAGTCACAGAAATTGGGGGGGAATTTGGAGGTCATAAGTATGCTGCAGGAGCTTTATTCAGTAAGGAAAAAGAACAGGAATTTATTGAAAAAGTAAAAAAGAGTCTGGAAATTGAATTAGTAAAAATATAACCCTTACTCAAAAACCTTTAAAACTCCAGTTTTTATCTCTAATCCATGACACTTGAAGAAGGAGAAATTGTATTATGCACTGTAGATAGAATTGAAGGAACAAATGTATTTGTCAATATAGAAGGAGATGGAGAAGGTATTATTTTAACAAGTGAAATTGCAGCTGGAAGGATAAGAAATCTAAGAGATTATGTAGTACCAAAGAAAAAAATTGTATGTAAAATACTAAAGATATCTGGAAATAGAATCGAACTATCTTTAAGAAGAGTAAACCAAAAAGAGCAAAAAGAAATTCTAGAGCAGTATAAAATGGATAAAAGTTTTACAAGTATACTTAATACGATTTTAGGACTAAAAGCCGCTGCAGATGCAGTAAAAAAAATCAATGAGAAAAATAGATTATATACTTTCTTTGAAGACATAAAAAACAACACAAAAGAGCTGGAAGAGATTGTAGGAAAAGAAAATGCAAAAAAAATACTAGACATAATGGGCTCCCAGAAACAGAAAATTTTCATTTTAAAAAGAGATATATCTCTAAAAACCACAAAACCAGATGGATTAGAGATTATAAAAGAAATATTTGAAAAAATAAAGGGGGTAGAAATAAAGTATATTTCTGCAGGGCACTACTCCCTAAAATCAGAATCTGTAGACATAAAAAGTGCAGATAACATCCTTAAAAATATTATATCTGAAATTGAAAAGATCTCTAAAAAAGAAGGCGTTGATTTTAGCATTATTGAGAAGTAAAAAACAAAAATAGTTCTAAAACAAGGTATCATAAACCTTAAAAACAATCTAAGAAATAAAATTAGATGGAAGATAATAGTTTAGGTGAAAGTAATTATTTTTCAGTATTATTATTAGGAATTATTTTTGATCCAAATAAAAGACAAATTCTAATTATGAAAAGAGAGGAAGACTCTGATGTAAAAGATCTAACTTGGAGCTTTCCGGGAGGAAATGCTAGCAAAGAAGAGAATTTGGAAGAGACCCTAACAAGAGAAATACAGGAAAAAACAGGACAAAAAGTGGAAATATTGGGCTCAGTATTTTCAAGAATACCTCCTGAAAAGAAAGATTTAGTAATAATTTACTACCTTTGTGAAGTTTTAGAGGGAAGACCTGATGTAGAAGAAAGTCCAGATTTAAAATGGGTTAAGCCAGAAGAGCTAAGAAAATATTTTACAACTTCTTTTGAACCCGTTCTTGAAGAGTATATAATCAATTTGAAATGAAACTAAGAAATTGTAAAGAATGTAATATTTACACATTAAAGGAAAAATGTCCCAATTGCAACAAAAAAACTTCAGATGCCCATTATAAATTTATAAAATATTCAAAGAAGCAAGATAATATTGCTGATACCGTTTAAAATAGAGTTTTTTGGGTTTTTGTTTTGATTAACTCGTCCTTAACAATTTCCATATCTTGTTCCCACAACTTTCTTAAGTTTTGGTTATATATTATTGCCGCAGGATGAAAAAGAGGTATAAGTTTTATTTTTAATCCATAAAAATTAATTTCTCTTACTTTTCCATGAACTGAAGTTATTCCTGGTTGATTCTTAATTTTATCCAGGTTACCCTCAGCTAGAAAAAATTTTGTGGCATGATTTCCAAGAGAACAAATAACTTTAGGTCTAATTTCACTTATTTGCTTCACAAGATAAGGAGTATGCATTTTAACTTCTTCAGGAAGCGGATCTCTATTCTGAGGCGGCCTACATTTCAAAATATTAGTAACATATATATCTTCAAGACTAAGACCCACTTTCTCAAGGAGTCTATCTAAATTCTTTCCAGCAGCACCAACAAAAGGTAGTCCCTGTTCATCTTCATTCTTACCTGGAGCCTCTCCAACAAAAAGGATTTCAGCCTTGTAATTACCCTTTCCAAAAACAATATTCTTACAATTCTTGCATATCTCTGTATCTTTTAGAAGCTTTAATTCTTCAGAAATTTCTTCCATCAAAAATGTAAATAAAACCCATTTTAATAGTTTTATATGGTAAGATTCCAATAAAATTTATAAACAATCTTTCTGAGTTAAAAATATGGAAGAAAAGACTTTGGTTCTTGTAAAACCTGATGCATTTGCAAAAGGCTTGGCAGGAAATATAATCTCCGAACTAGATAGACTTAATTTAAAAATGATTGGACTAAAAGTCATAAGCGTAAAAAAAGAATTAGCAGAGGAGCATTACAAAGAACATAAAGGAAAACCTTTTTTTGATAAATTAGTCTCTCACTTGACTGGAAAATTGCATAATGGCGCAAATGTTGTAGCAATTGTTTATCTTGGAGAAAATGCAATACAAAAAATAAGAGAATTCGCAGGAAGCACTGACCCAGAAAAAGCGGATTTTAAATCTCTTAGAGGAAAATACGGAAGAATAAACTCCAAAAATGATTGTTTTGAAAATGTTATTCATTCTTCTGACTCACCAGAATCTGCAAAAAAAGAAATTGCTTTATGGTTTAAGCAAGATGAGTTGATTGAATAAATTTATATTTCTTAAATAACCAAATATTTAGTGCCCTTATAGTTCAACGGATAGAACGCAACCTTGCGGAGGTTGTAATCGGGGTTCGAATCCTCGTAGGGGTATACAAAATTATTTATCTTCTTCGTCTTTTACTCCGCCTGCAGTAACAAAGAATACTGTTTCATCATCAGGGAGATTTGGAGAATCAATAAGCTTTGCGACCCTACTTCCTTGTTTCCCTCTTCTTATGTACATTCTATATGTTGAAGCGTGCCCAACAATATTTCCCCCTATTGCAACAGTAGGATCTCCAAACATCTGAGCAGGATTTGACATTACTTGGTTTGTAACATAAACAGCAAGATTATGCTGCTCCGCAAGTTTCATAAGATTGTGAATATAACGATTAAGCTTTTGCTGTCTATCTGCAAGCTGCCCCCTACCAGAATATTCTGCCCTGAAATGTGCTGTTAGAGAGTCTATGATCATCAATTTGATTGGCTCTCCTTCTTTTATCATCTCTGAAATTCTATCAAGTAACAAAATCTGGTGGTCAGAATTAAAAGCTCTTGCAACAAGTATATTCTTAAGGACCTTGTCTGAATTAGCTCCTAAAGCTTCTGCAATCTGTTTTATCCTTGCAGGTCTAAATGTACCTTCAGTATCAATAAATACACACTTGCCATCAGCACCGCCTTTTTCAGTAGGCATTTGGACGTTAACTGCTAGAGTTAATCCTAACTGAGTTTTACCACTTCCAAAAGCTCCAAAAGCCTCTGTAATAGACCTGCTTTCAACACCCCTCCCCCCCAGAAGATTGTCTAGATTTTTACTTCCAGTTGTAATATAATTAACAGAGCCTCTTCTCTCGGCATATTCAGAACCATCAACAAACCCAAGATTTAGCATTTTTCTTGCAGCTTGTATTGCCTTCCTTGCAACAGCAGGACTTATTCCAGATATCTCCCCCAATTCGGTAGGATTCATAACTGCCAGAGACATAAGATCATAAACCCCTGCAGATTCGAGCTTAGCAGAAACAGCAGGACCTATTCCAGGTAAGTCAGTTAACTGTGGCTCTTTATCATCGCCACTTTTTTTTGTCTTTTTCTCTTCTTTTTCCTCAACTTCCCCTTCATCCATGAGGGATAATAATAGAATCTGTTTATAAAGATTGTTTATGTATTAGATATATTATCTCATAACATATTAAGTAAATAAGTAATGACTAATAATCCTTCTATAAACAACAAAGAGACAAAAATAATTATCTCCACTCTCCCTCCTGTCTTAATCTTACTAGAGTAAATACCCCCAAAAGGATAAAATGGTTTTATTCCTTGAATTGTAAGACTGTCTGCTAAAAGATGTAGCCCGTAGCCTAGAAAAAAGGGAAATACAATAATTGGAATAAGAAAAACAAATAATAAAGTTATCAAAAATAAAAAAGTAAAACTGTGAATAAAACCGCGGTGCCCAAACAGAAACTGCAAAGGTCTAAATATCTTTAATTTTCCTATCTTAGAATTCCTAGAGTCTATATCAGGCAAAAAAGTAGCAACAAGAGCAATTCCAATAAAAAGAATCTTATTACTTATAGATTGAAAAAATAATAAAACAAATAATAAAGTTATCGCAAGGTGTGTCCTAATTAGCATCTCATTTACTTTCTAAGTCTTTTACCAAGTTGTCCAAATCTATATCTTCAATCTTATCTATTATAAACTCAGTATTATTAAAAAATTTGTTATTTCTTATATTTCCTGAGAAAAATAGTTCCTTTCCTAAAAGATCATACCTTTGCATAGACAACTTTTCTGCGTCACCACTATTCCAGTCAATCAATCCCAATTTAGGAAAATTATCTGAAAAAATTACTGCTCTTATTGTTTCTGTTCCATCATCTAGCACTAAATTAAACAAAGCTTTTCGATCTGGAATAACTTTTCCATGTTGTTCACATAAAAATCCATCTGTTTCTTGAACAACCTTTTTTCTACATTGAGGGCATACATCAAACAACCTTGGATCAAAAGATTGAACAATAAATGCTCTTACTTTTATATTGTCGGAATTTTTAACTTCAGAAAGATTCTTAGAACGCATAACCCTATCTTCTATGACTCCCTTAAGCTCTTCATTAATAACCTTTATTTCAGAAAATCCACCAAGATGAACTTCATTGTCCCTCATACTTGCATTAGAAATTTCAACCACCTTTCCTTCAGATATCTCATTGTTTTCTATAAGAGCGATATGATTTACATCCCACAAAACTACCCTTATATTAGAAGTATCATCTGCAATTATTAGATTAGCAACCTTCCCAGATTTTTCATTCTTAGTAAAAGTTCTAACTGGAAAAATATTTATGACTTTTCCAACAACATTAACTTTTCTCATTCCAGCAAGAAGCTCTCCAATTTTAAGCTTCTCATTATCAAAAGAAATTCCAAGCTCGGCAGCAATCACTTGGGCAGCTCCCTCCTTACTAATCAACCCCGAAAGCTTTGCCCTCTTAGCATCAATTCTCCTTTCTATCTCTTCTTTCTCCAAGCCAGAAGACTTTGAGATCCGCTCAATAATTTTATCATAATTGCCAATCATTAAAGGAAAAGAAAATTTTATTTTTTAAGTATTGTTATACAATACTTACACTCAAAAGATTTATAAAAAGACTAAAACAAAAAAGACAATGGGAACAGCAGCAGTAAGAATGAAGATTATGCCAGAATCTCCAGCTTCAGATCTGAAAAAAATAGAGAAAGAAGTAAAGACTTTTATAGAAAAAGATGGCGGAAGAATAATGAACTTTACCCAAGAACCAATTGCATTTGGACTAAAAGCAATATATGCCTCTTTTGAATGGCCTGAAGAAAAAGAATTAGATGATTTAGAAGCAAAATTGAACAAAGTAGAAGAGGTTAAGTCTGCAGAAGTAAGTGATATAAGAAGAGCAATTGGATAAATCAATAATTTTATTAATTCTTTAAAATTTCAAATACAATGAAATCTGAAGAAGCAGAACGCATAAAAAAACAACTTCTCGAAAACATAGATATGAAGTTCCCGGGTGAAAGAGGAGAAAGTTTGAAAAGAAATATAAATTCAATGGATGACGAACAATTAGAAAAATTTCTGAAAAAATCAGATCAAAGCGAATGTATATTTTGTTCAATTGCTTCAGGAAACGTTGAAAGCCATAAAATAGATGAAACCAAAGACGCTATTGCCGTATTAGAGATAAATCCAGTTTCTAGGGGGCATGTTATTGTAATACCAAAAGAGCATATACCTCTTGAAAAATTATCAACAGAAATTTCTGAATTTGCAAAAAAAGTTGCAGAGAACTTAAAAGAAAAACTAAATCCAAAAGATATTGAAATTGCGCCAGTAAATTTCCAAGGCCACGGAACCATAAATTTAATCCCAGTTTACACAAATGAAAGCATAAAATCAAGCAGATATAAGGCCCAAGAAGAGGAATTGGAGGAAGTATTAGATATTCTAAGAGAAAAACCAGAAGTTGTAAACAAAGTTAAAACTAAAAAAGAGAAAACTATAAAACCAAAAAAAATGAATTCAAAAAATATTTGGTTACCAAAAAGAATTCCATAATCCAGTATTAATAAAATAAATATATAATAAAAGTAAAAAACTAATAAGAAAAACAAGGCCAAAGGCTACTCCTTGCCTTATCATAACTGATTTATTTTTTTTTGTAAGTAACTTAATATCTTCTTTTTTAAGACCATCCCAGTTTGCCTTTATAACCCTATTACCAACTTTCACATCTTTGTAAAGCCAATCTCCCTCTCTTAACAATTTAGGATTCAGTTTTTTAATCATGCAAGATTCATCAACAGACTTTACATATACATAAAGAATAGGCATGATGAACACAATAATCCCAAGATAGAATAATAATATGTCTGAGAATAATCCCCCTATCATGATTAAAATTCCCAAAAGAGACAAAACAATATTAGTTCTCAACAGTTTTTTATATCTTATTATAAAATCTTTTTTAAACTTCCTGAAATTCTTTACCGCAAAATATCCGCTTGCAACAATCCCATACACAGAACCGCACAAGAAAAATAAGAGTAAGAATATGATAAAGATCTGTAAATTGTTTATTAAGTTATAGGATAATGGCAAAATAGATCCAAGAGAAATCATTAATTTTGCATCTCCCCCCCCAAATATTTTACCATAATACAACAGATTTCCAATAACAAAAAATATTACGAGACCAATTAACCCTTGATAAAAGAAATTAAAATTGCTTGAAGAAAAAAGAGAATAAAAAAACCTAAATCCTAAAGCAAAGAGTATAAGAGAAAAGTTAAGCCAATTAGGAATCTCTGTTGTCTTAAAATCGTAAATCGTAGCAAACAAAATCCAAATGAACGCAAGCGATAGTAAAAAAATCACTTCAATCATTGTAAAAACTAGCTATGATCATTTAAATTATTTACCAAGTATTGTCCTTCTGCTCCCTCCTAATTTGTAGGGATGTTTTTTCTTGTCTCTTTTTTTATCTTTTGACTTATTCCTTCTCTCAGAAAAAGTATAATCAGCCATTTTAAAGAATAAATAGAATACTAAAATCTATAGGAAGGGCAACTAGATGCAAGCTGAGGACATGTCTGTATAGCGTAAGCTGCAAACGAAGCATTCATTGAATAATTATAACAGCTTTGATTATAATTATTACCACCTGCAGTAAGCTGTGTAGACTTTGAACAAAAATCATATACACTCTGACTAGAGCACGCACTCTGGCACTGATTTACAATTGTATTAACATTATCAGAAGAAACAAAAGGGAGAATCTTACTCCATCCAATTGTAAATCCAATTATAAGAACTACTAAAACGACTATACCTAAAATGAGAAGAATTATTGTACTGATACTCATGCCCTGACCTCTTTCGTCCATCCCTTTAGTATGGATAATTTATTTATAAAACTTTTTATTTAGATAAGTCGACAAAGTACTTCACAGACAAAAGAGTTGGTTGATTCTTTGAAGATATCAAAGATATCAAATCAGGAGACTGATTTTGTTCTGCATTCAAAATCAATTGATTACCTTCTAGCTGCCCCCCTACTTTGTTTGCAGCATCTTGAGGTGAAAGCCCCAAATTAACATAAAGGTAAAAATTATTCAGAGTAACAGATAAATTTTCCACCGTATCAGTAGTAATAAAATTACTCTGGGTCTGCTGATTATATAATATAAAACTTATAATTGCAAGTGCACAAATTGCAAAGACACCTATGACTAAGATCGTGATTGCAACATCTGCCCTTTTATTAAAATTCAATTTTGGTGCCATAATATTAATTGTACAAATTTATTATTGTCTAAGCTTATCTTATAGAATATTGTAGATACGGCAGGATTTGATTCTATTGAAACAACCGCTGCGGCAGGACCATTAAAATAAGGATTTTTATCTCCTATAACCTGTTTATCCGAATCTAAAAGTCCTAGATAGATCCCCTTAGAATAATAGCCTTCATATAAAGAATTAAACAATACGGATGCAAGATTACCGTTAGAACTACTCAAGTTTCCTTGCTGACCAAGTTCATAATAAATAGGTAGACCTGAGATATCCTTGGTGAGTAAATAAGAAGTAAAAGACTTTTCTGCAAATAAATCTTGATGATTCATAGGAGGAAAAACTTTGCTCTTGCCCACTAGCGAAGCAAGAAAGGTAGAAACAATTAAAATAACTAAAATGATTATGGTAGCAACTACCCAAGTTATTGTTTCAGAGACTTGTGCCTGTTTACTCTTTATTAAAAAATTATTGTGCAACATTTTTCTCAGTTTTTCCTACCAAGGCTAAAATTTTAACAACATATTTATTTCCACTTGGATCTAAAACATAAAAACTTCTTTCCTGCTGACCCAGATTTGAAGAACTTGTTGAAATTGAAACGGCCCCTCTTAGTAAAATCTGCTGCATAAACTGATCCCACGGAAATTGTGGTCCTGGATCTGACTTATACGTGGTAATCTGATAATGACCAATTATATGATCTCTATCTAGCGGAATCTTATATCTAGATGCAATATCCGACACAAGATTTGTAAGAGCAGTTATCTGTGCAGGAGTGTAAGTTTCCCACTGCTGCCCATCCGCACTTACTGAATTTGCACAATAAGATAAATTCTTATAAGAAGCTACGCTGCATAAAGGCCCAAGATTTACAAGTTCTATTCCAATAGAATTGGTATTAAAACCAGGTATACAACACCACACACTTTGAGGAGGATTAGCGGAAAACTGACAACTTGGATCCAACAATCCATCCGAATCAATACAAGAAGATGAACATTTTGGCCTTGTTATTGTAGTTGTGGAAGAGTCAGAAAACTGCCCAGAAGAAGATGTTCCAATATTACAACCTGCGTGCTGTGCCATATTGCTTTCAGGCTGAAATGCATTCTGATATTGGGGAGGTGCAAATTGATTCTCATTAGTATATGAAATAACATTCCCGTCTCGGTCTATCATATAATGTATGCTTAATCCATTCTGACTTATTGTTTCAATAGCCCCTACAGCATCAGTACCTTCAGTAGCATGAATAACTATTGTGTTAACACTTCTTACTGTAGAAGTCTGAGATGATGGCGCAGTAAATTCCCACGCAGTCTTCAAGTTAATGTCACCTACAGTAGAGTTCAGCAATTCATCACCTAAAGTGCCAGGCAAAGTCTGATCAAACTTGTAAATTCCAACTTCCGCATAATACTGAGGTTGATTTTTCCATCCGTAAACATCTTCAACATTAAAATTTAAATGACAAAATTGTGTTAGGTTATTCTGAAATTGAGAAGTAAAAACAAGACTATTAAGATATCCTTTGCTAGTCATACAGTCTGCAATCTGGTCTCCTAGAAGTTTACTTTCAATGTTTCTTATGTCGTAAGGCGAACCATAGAATAAATATGCCATATAAACAACGGCACCAGCCACGATAAACAAAATCACAAACCAGTATATAGACAGTACAATATCAGCTCCCTTTTTGTGCATTATAATCTCCTATAAAAAATATCCATTGATTATTTGCCTCATCTAAATAATTTCTGGAAGTATTTACATCATTGAAGAATGAATAAGAATAGCCTCCGTTCTGCCGGAGAGTTACCGTAACTACATTACCTTGTATGCTTACTATATTTTTTAGGCTACTTTCGCCCAAACTAGACTTAGATGCTTTTATTGCATCAGCCATATTAAGACTAATCATCATTCCTGGTTTTGAAGAATCTAGAATCAAAGCAATTTCCTTAGCATACTTTTCTTCTAGAACTGCAGATGTTCCAGATTTTGATATTAGGAAAAATATTAGGATTGCAATGAAAACAACATTGATAATAACAGCAATTATGGTCTCCATAAGAAGCGTAGAACCCCTTTTATTTTGCATATAAAAATATAGACTAGATATTAATAAATGTTAAGCTTGAGTAACAAAATTTGAACATTTAAGTTCAGTAGACAATTGATTTTGAGGTAAATAAGAGGGAGGAATATTACCATTTCCACCAAAGAATCCTCCTGCCCAACCAGTATAATATCCAGTAGCAATAGAATATTGTTGATCTGTTATAATATTATTATTCAAGTTATCCTTTAAAACAGAGTAATTAGACAATAAGGGAGCAACACTATACACCCCATATAAATAAGTTAAATAGGTTTGAGTATTATCTTTCAATGCACTATTCATATAACTAAAAAATTGAGAGTAAGGAATATCATAGTTCTTAGCAAGTATTTTACTGTCAAACTCAACAACAGAACACAAAGCACATCCACTTGATCCAAAAAGTCCCTTAGTTCCATAATTTAATTTTCCTTCTCCAAACATCGACCAACAACTAGACAACTGATCTGCAACTGCCTTCATTATCTCTGTTTTATTATTTACATCCACACTAATTGTGACAGTAGGATTAAGATTGGCACACTTTCCTCCTCCGGTTATGCATACATAATCCGTTTTACAATTTAGATAACCCACTGTACCTGCGCTCTTAGAGTTTAAAACTACAGAATTATAACAAATTTGGCTATTACTTGTAGACCCAAGGTTAAGCCTATATAGAACATAAAGAATCACGATAAAACTTACTATCAAAATTATAATCATTACTATTTGTGTTGTTGTGAGTTCTCCTTTTTTTTCCATCATACTATTCCAAATTTTTTAAGCATAAAATATAATCCCGCAAAAGCTATCACAAAAAATACTACCCACATTAAATACTTTATTAAAACATCAAGGTCCATTTGCTTGAATTGCCTTTGTCTGATAATTTATTGATAAAACTAAAGGAGGATTAATAAGAAGAGATCGGCTTTGTCCTGTAGAAGAACCAAATGCACTATTTGTAGTAACATAAGTTTGACCATTTATAGAATAATTACTTTGTAAACATACTCCATAATTATCACAAAGTTGAGCTGTAGATGACGGACTATTTGAAGTCACAACAGATAATTTGCAGATACAAAGACAATTTGTCCATCCAACACTTGAACATTTCTTTGGGATAATGTCTTGAGCAGAGGAAGTAAGGCCCAAGTTAGCCAACTGTGGAAACGAAGCAAGGAACCAAGGACTTGCAGGGTTATAGATTACAGCTTGATTAGCACCCACAGAAATTTGACCCACAAGATAGTTTAGAGAATCCTGTGCATAAGCAAGATTTGGATCACGTGAATAATTTGTATAAAGATAGATAATAAATAAAACCAAAAACAAGATTGCAATTACCGCAATAATTATTTTTACTGTTTCCTCTCCAAGCAAAAATCCTCTTTTGTTCATTTTAAAACTAAGAAAAATTTCGAAGTATTATCCCCGAATCCCTGAAAAAAGCCAATTACTTGATTCTTAAAAAACAGATACAATAAAATTAACACAACGACTACCACTAAAACTCCTAAAATTATTTTTATTAATTGATCTATTGTTAGTTCTGACATTTAGCCTCCAAAAATATTTTTAATTTTATCAATCAAAGAAAATCCAGTGCCCTGTAGAATAAAAATTGTTATCATTAGAATTACAAGTACAGCTATAGCAATCAAGAGCCAAGGAAGAAACTCAGATATAATTCCTCTTTTGTACATAATAAATCAATAAAAGTTTTATTAATAAACTTTTAGCTGCCAACAATATTTCCTAATACAACTGAGGCTAAAATAAAGAGTGCCAAAGTAGAAATAACAGAAACTACAAAGTATAATGTAACTCCTTTGGCAAGATTTTTTCCGGTGCTGCTAGTCTTCTCAAGTTTGTCTTCCCCAGAGTCAATTGTTACAAGTGCGCTAGTCAAAATGAAAGTAATTTCGACAAGATATATTCCTATAGCAAGCTGCAAATAATATGGTGGAATCATATTAGTTAAATCAAATAAAGATAGTATACTCCCAATATTTCCTAACCCTGCTGTGCTATTCCCTTGTAATTGTGCAAGATTTAGCTTATTCAGTATTGTTGTTATCATAGCTGCAAGTCCAACAACAACACCTGCAAGCAAAGGAGCAAGAAAAGTCATATTGCTCTTCATATCTGAAATTATCTCCGCAAGAAGATCTCTTAATCTGTCCGTAATCTTTTGAATATTTTTTACATATTCCGAAATAGACATCAAACTAACAGCCGCAATTTTCAATCCCTTCTTTGAAGCTTCCACAAGGATTCTCATGCTAGTTGCAATTAAATCAGAAGGGTAAGAATTTATTGCACCTCTTTTAGGATCAAATATAGCTCCTTCCACACCCATTCCTCCTTGCTGAATATTATAATTAACCTTCCTAAAAAAATCCGATGTTTTAAGACCCGTAGTAGATTCCGCAATTCTTCCAAAGACTAGCTCAGGAGGAGTTCCACTACCAAGTCTATTGCCCAATTGAAATAAAGAGTTATTAAATTCATTTTCAAGCTCTTTTGTATTCTCTCTTTCTTTGATTAAATTTTTTGTTTTATCCCTATATGCTATAGAAAAGAAAAGTGCTAACCCTAAAGGAATAAACATACCTAATATCAAAGAACCAACCCCAAAAGGTCCTTGTATTGCTCCATTGGCCGCGGTCGTAAATCCAAAAAAACTCTCATTTCCAAGAATTCCAAGCCCCAATTGAGAGAAAGTTATGTCATTAGTCTGAAATCCTAACAATTGTGGTAAAGGAGTAAATCCCCATATCAAAGGTAAGAAACCTAAAATAAATAGAGGGAGACATATAATAAAAGCCTTGACATAAGGTTGTGTGCTTTTATATTCAGAATAATGTGGATTTCTTTCAAGCAAGCTGGTTTCACCATAACCTCCCGGTCTCATCATCAAATATTTATTCATAAGAAAAAATGCAAGAAAAGGAATAACTAAATCATACAGTATAAAGACTTCACTAGCATTAATTAAATTGCCGACCATTATTGAAGCAAGAGGTAATAATGCTAATCCTAAAACTGGTAAAGTAGTTCCAAGCATGTAAGTACTTTCTATAGGCCCCTTAACATCGTGAACGAATTTAAGCATTTTGTCATAAACCCCATCAAGAATTACCTGAAGTGCCTTTTCCAAGGTTAAAATTCTAGTATTATCATCTGGTTCAAATAAACTGCTTTCAATAAGATGAAAAGATTCTATAAATTCTGGAGAATAATCTCTCCATCCATCTAAATAAAAATCAAGACTCTCTTTTATTGTTGAGAACTTTCCAATTTCAACATCATAAAAAATTTTCTTAAAATCTAAAGCAAGAGGATATTCTAATTGCTCTGCTGCAAATGAAATCGCTTTTTCAAGGTTTGAAGTATGCCTCATATAAACAACTATATATAATATAGAGGGGACCATCTGAGATGAAGCTTTCAACCTCCATTGATTTGCAAACCTTTGAGGATAACCATTCATATAACTGAATAAGAATAATGAAGAAATAACTACCAAAACAAAGAACATTACAGGAATATTACCCGTAAACACATAGATTGACACAGTAATAAAAAGTCCAAGAATAAAAACAACAAAAAAAGTTATGGCACTTAATGCAACTGCCTGCCAAGGTTCAACATCAAGATGTGCAATTTCCAATTGCCTCCTTACCTTGTCTTCATCTTTTTTTGCAACTTTAATCTTTATCAGATTTCCAAGAGTATGACACCATTTTTCATACCTGCTCCAAGCAGGAGCCATCTCCTCTTTAAAGGTTGAGTAAGCTCTACTATATTCCCCATTTGGAACTTCTCTTGTATTAATGCTGTTTTCTATCTTGCTTCCATACTTTTTCAGAATTTCATTCACATCCGGTCTAGGGGGAGGTTGTTGAGGGGGCATTTTACTCTTTTATCTAAGAAAAATATTTCTAATTAATAAACTTTCACTTCTTTCCTCTTATCTTCAAAAATGCAAACACAAAAACGCCACCTAATAAGAATAGTAAAATACCGAAAAAGCTAGAATTATAACCGGAAGAATTTGCAATTACATTTCCAGTAGCATTAAGAGATATTGTAGCGACAGACCCTATAAAACTCAAAATAGCAAGAGGCAACAATATTGCCTTTACAACTCCTTCAAGATTGGTCCCCCTATCTTTATTGCTTTTACTATTTAGTGTACTATCTATAGCCTTGATAGTATTATCCAAATCATTTCTTCTTCTCCATAAATCCTTAATATCTGTTTTAGGATTTCTCTCCTGAATAAGTTCCAAAATCAGATTTTTGGCTGAAACATAATCAGATTTGGCACTCCTAAGCAATTCCTTTCTCTTAAAATAATTTTCAGTATGATGAGCTTGGTATACTAAAGCCTTTCCTGCATTCCCAAAATAACTGGCAGCTTTATCATAATCACTTATCCCAAGAACTGCGCGACCCTGACCTTCAAGCGTCTCAGCTAACTTACGATATTTATCAGTAGAATTCTCTTTACCGGACCTTTCTTTTTTATCTGCCATAGCTATCTTAGTATTATTGTATTTATAAAATTATCAAAATTTTTTCTTTTTAATTTCTTCATTTAGCCATTTTTGCCAAGCAGGAAAAACTCTGTTGGATAAAGGCAATCCTACTTCTCCTCTAATATCATCTGAAATTTTATGAAAAACTTGATTAGATAATACATTAAATTCTGCTTCTAGAAGAGAATCATTTCCAGTCTTTTCTGAAGCATTAACTATTTCTTCCTTAATCTTGGCTCTCAATAAAATATTGTCATAAACAGCATCCCAATTCCCAGCCCATCCTTTTACATTTTCTGCAATTGATTTTATAACTTCACTATCTCCATTAATCAAACTATCACTAGGTTCCAATTCATCTTTTTCAACATTGTAATTTAGAAGATCAGAAAATCCATTCTCTTCTAGAGGATCTCTTTTCCAATGTTTCCTTACTTCTGAAATTTGTAAAAGCCTTTTCCAAGAATGTAAACCATCCGGAGATTTTAGGGGATTAGCAACAGCTATAATATCTGTAGCCTTAAAACTTGTAGCAGGAACCTCCAGATCATTAACTACCCTATCAAAAACAGCGTAAGGAGAAGCTCCATGAATCGTACCTGCAACAGTATTTGCTAAGGCACCAACTCTCATTGCTTCATACAATGCTTTCGCCTCTGCACTTCTAACTTCACCTACAATCAAAGAAGAATCTCCAAGTCTTAAGCTAGTTCTTATTCCATCATCTGCAGAAACTTCAGTTGTAGTATTTAATAAAGCGGAACGAACCTTCATCTGAAGGATATCATAATTCAATTTCTTCATAGATTCGAAAGGCAATTCCAAAGTATCTTCAATTATAATAATTCTAGTACTTGGAAGAATTTCTAGCATCAAACTCCCCAATAACGAAGTTTTTCCCGAACTCCTTGTTCCTGCAATCAACATTGTTCTTCCTCCATCAACTAAAAAACTAAACAAACCTGCAGAAAGAGGATTCATCATCTTATTCTTTATAAAAAGAGAAAAGGTCCAAGGATCTTCTCTGTGCCTTCTTATCGCATAAGCTAATCCATTAGGGGAGAGAGGCTGTTGAATAATTGCTATTCTTGCTCTCATATTATCTATTTCTAATTGCGTATCTAAAATTGGATTTGCCTCATCAAGAGGTCTTCCAGAAATCATTCTAAACTTTGCAGCCCAAGAATCAACATCTTCTTGACTAGGCAGAATATTTGTATAACATTCGTCATAAATATCATGCCTTAGAAAAATATTTGTTAGAGGAATAGGGGCATTAAGAACTATATCTTGAATATGCTTATCCTGTAATAATACTTCTATAAGTCCAAAACCAATTGTATGCCTTACAAGAATTTGAGCCAATTTATTTAAGTCAGAATAATTCAGGCTAATCCCCTGGGTTTGTGCAAGATCTTGCAACAAATCCTTTGAGATATTAAAAAAAACTTGCCTTATTCTTTCTGTATCTGTAAATTCTTCCGCCTTAGGTTGGTGCTCAATAAGAACATTCCTTGCCAGATTAAGAAGCATATTATAAGATTCATCTATAGAATTTTCTGGAGGAAGAAGATGATACATTAATTTTGATTCATTTTTCTTTCTCAAAATTGTAACTACAGATTCATCATAATCTGCACCAGAAATTTTATACTGATCTACTATCTCAACATCTTCTGGAATAGAAGAAACAAGACGAGTGAAAGTAAAATTAGGAATAACATCTGGTTCCAAAATCTTGTGATAAATTTCTCTGTCACCCTTCCTATAATCCTTTAAACTATCTGACAAACTTCGGATCAGTTTAGTATTTTGAAGAAGGTTAAACAATTTTTCAAGAAGCCTTATGTAATTTCCTTGATCTAATTTAGACTGAGGACCAATTTTTTCCAACATTATTTTGGCTTCAACAATGTTAGTTCTTACACTAAGATAAGCGGATACGGGGTCTCTTTTTAGAGAATATAAAATAGAAAAGATTTCATTGTACCTCTGTGGAAAAAACTGATCTGAAGATGTAACCAGCTTTTCTTTTGACAAAATCCTTTCCTGTCTAATCAGGTACGTATAAAGTTGTGAAATCTCTAAAAGAGTAGTAGTTTCATCCAAATTATAATTATAATTTTTTTGTTGAACAAAAACTATTCTTGAAACATTTGGGTTCTCCATCAAAGCATCAATTGTTCTTTCCATCACTTCTGGAGAATCAGCAATGCTTGGAACAAAAGGAGCACCTAAATAATTGATATAAAGTACTTCCTCTCCCCCTTCCCTTTGTGTCTCATAGGAATAAAGTGCCGCTCCGTTTTGAAATTGCATATTTGCCTCTTACACTTGAAGTAAAACCCTCTGAGTTTAAAATTTTTTGTATAATTAAGACTATTAGAGAGAAGTAAACAAAACAATTTTAAACTCTTCAAACCTTTTTACAACATGGCAGGTGATACGATGAATTCTCAGAATTCTTATGCTCCAGATATAAATTTGATAGTTAGAGATTTGGAAGAAAAGCAGAGAATGTTGAAAAATCAGTTTCTTTTGATAGGAAAGAACTTAATTGAAATAAAAGAAAAGAGCTCAAAAGAGATTATTGAAATAAGAAAAGATATTGAAATGATAAAAAGCAATATGGAAAGATTAACTTCCTTTCTTGACAGTGCGTCGGAAGAATTTCCCAAGTTTGCAAGAAAAGATGATTTAGATATAGTATCTAAACAAATGAGGATGTTTCAGCCATTTGGAGGGCAGAAATAATGGGAGCATTAGAGCAAGTAACACAAATGAGAAGAGAAGGAAAAACAGATGAAGAGATAATATCCAACTTGAAGAACCAAAGAGTGTCTCCAAAAGAAATAAACGACGCTTTGAACCATGCTCAGATAAAGAACGCAGTCTCAGATATAAGAGGAGATGACGGAGATATTCCGATGCCTCAATCTCCAGGAGACCAACAATACCCAGATCAGAACTATAGCAATTATAATCAAGCTGCCCCTCAAGAACAACAGAGTTACGGAGACCAAGATCAGGTATATAATCCTCAACCCCAAGAGTATTACCCTCAACAAAATTACCAAAGTTATGGAGACGCTTATTCTCAAACAAATACAGATACAATTGTTGAAGTTTCAGAACAAGTTTTCGATGAAAAAATTTCAAATGTAATGAAAAAAGTAGATTCTATGGATGAATTCAAATCTCTAACCCAAGCGAGACTAGATCACCTTGATGAGAGATTAAAAAGAATCGAAGTAGTAATTGATAGGCTTCAATCAGCAATATTAGAAAAAGTAGGATCATATGGAAATAATCTTGAAAGCATAAAAAAAGAAATGTCTATGATGCAAGACTCATTCAGTAAAACATTAGGCTCAATGGTAGACCTGTCAAAAAACAAAACTCCAAGGCAGACTCAACCTGAAGAAAGCGAAGAAGAACCAGAATCAAAAGAAAAGAATTCTAAAAAAAAGAAATAATTTTACTGTCCACCCGGAGGCATCAACAAGAAAGGCTTGTAATCTTTTGGTTGCCCTTTCTTAGGAATTCCAACAATTGCCGCGATACCAACTACTACTAAGACTATAATAATAATAGTACCTGCAGAAGACCCAAGGTTATCTTGTATCCAAGACCAAGCATTCACTCCTGCCTGACCCGAACTTTGTGCCACCACAACTACTGCAACAATAGCTGCAATTGCTAATAGAATATAGACTATCCATTTTTGATTTACCGGATCTATAAAAAGTCCCATGACAATGAGGAAAACTAAAATAATAGAAATTCCTATGCCCAAGTTTGGAAAGATCTGAGAGAAAAACTGAGGAACAATGTTAAACTGTAATGACATTAATCCAACAGCTAAAGCAATTATAGCTGTTACTCCCTTATTCTCCTTGAACAAACCCATTCTATTAAGAATTCCAAATACCAAAGCAAAAATCAACAAAAAAGGAATAGCATAACTGAAAAATCCTAGCTGAGCCAGATTGTTTAAAGCATCCCCAATCCCCCCGCTAGTAAAAACTGCAGAATCTAAAATACCACCTATCATTTTAAAGACTAAAATCTAATTATTTAAATATGTTTCTAATCAACGACTAAAATTAATGTTTCTTTCCACCCATTCCGAGAACAATTGCAAGTGCAGCGCCGATTAAAATTACAAAAATAAGATTTGTCCAAAATGGTTCACTCCAAACTTGTCCGAACAATAAACTTGTCACGCTACCTGCTGAAATTCCAAATGCCCACAAAACCCCCAAAAGAATCGCAACGGCAAATATAACTAATAAAACTGTCCTAAACCCTTTATGTTCTGATAATTTGAATCCTTCCTCCCCACTTAAAAATCCCCAAATTACAAGAATAACAAATACAATAACAAGAGAGATTGAAAGGAATAAAACTAAATTATTTATAACTGCAGAATAATTGAAAGCTGTTACAATAATAAGACCAATTATAAAAGAAACAAAAGCATCAAGCTGAGCTTTATCTCCTAAAACCTTTGTCTTCTGAAGTATAGCAAAAACAATAAAAAAGACTAGCAGAAAAGGAAGAAATATACTTGTAAATATAGAACTTTGTAAAAATATTGCTGGGTTTGCCATATTATCTTTATGCTAGATCTTGTGAAGATTCCTCAAAATCAGAATCTGGTGCACTTGGTAATGCAGAGGAACTGATTATTAAAACATCTCCAATAGATTTCACAAACTGGTGAGGGATAATAACACCTCTGGCTCCTCCAATCAAAGAAGAAACACCTCCTCCAACTCTTATTCTCCATCCATCTACTCTGTTCTCAAAAAGATTAGCCTCTTCTACCTCTCCAAAGTACTCCCCAGAATCGGTATAGACTCTTAATCCAAGAACCTCTGTAATTTTTCTGACTCTCATGAAAATAGTCTGTGTTAAATATTTAAATACTTTTCCGTTTTCCATTACTTAGTTTATAGAAATAATAACTTAAAAATCTTGAAAGACAATTTGTAATTATATCTCAAACAATAAATAAATTTATAAGAATTAAAAATCTTTAGAAAGACATGTTCAATAAAAAAGAGGTAGCCACAATAATTATTGCAGCGATCATTATTGCCTTTTCAACAAGCTTGCTTTTAGGAGGTATTATAGCTTTCTTATGGACATTACTCGCAGTATTTGTATTAATTCTTATCAATGTTCTTGCAAAAAAGATTTTTGGATTCTATCTTGAAACTGAAACGGAAATAAAATTCTGGGAAATAAATGGTATGGGAATAAAAAAGAGAAAAAATTTCAATAAACCTTTCCCAATGGGAGCATTTCTCCCTCTTCTATCTAAAATAGTACTCTTTCCTCTTAATGGATTCGCATGGATGGCTTCCCTTGTCTTTGAAGTAAAACCAAAATCTCAGAGGGCAGCAAAAAGGCACGGACTGTATACTTTCTCAGAAATGACTGAAGAACATATTGGATATATCGCTGCAGCAGGAATTCTTGCAACATTGGTATTTGCAGTAATAGGTTATCTTCTTGGCTTCACAGAATTTTCAAAGTTAAGTCTTTATTATGCCTTGTTTAATATGATTCCAATTTCTAGCCTAGATGGAAATAAGATCTTTTTCGGGAATATAGTCCTCTGGAGTTTCTTGTCTTGTCTTGTTGTAGTTGGATTATTTTTCATGATCTTTATAATATAGAGAAAGTAAAACAAAAATGGAATTTCTCAAGGATATTTCCCCTAGGGATTATCAGCAAAAAATTTTTGAAACATGTAAAGAAAAGAATTGTTTAGTTGTAATCCCAACAGGATTGGGAAAAACATTGATTGCTCTTATGCTAGTTATTGAAAGAATGAAAAATTTCCCAGGTCAAAAAGTTTTATTTCTTGCTCCAACAAAACCTCTAGCAGAGCAGCATCTTGAATATTTCAAAAAACATCTTCCAGAGCTATTTGGAGATTTTCAATTATTTACTGGAAGCGTAAAAGCCGAAAAAAGGAAAGAAATATGGAAAAGTGCAGATATCATATTTTCAACACCTCAATGCATTGCCAACGATTTAAGAAACAAGCTCTATAACTTAAAAGAAGTTTGCTTGCTTATTGAAGATGAAGCTCATAGATGTATAAAAAATTATGATTACACTTACGTTGCCCATAATTATATAGAAGAAGCAAAAAATAAGAGAATTTTAGGTTTAACTGCCTCTCCGGGAAGTGATAATCAAAAGATAAAAGAAATATGTAAAAATCTCTCCATTGAAGATGTAGAGTTAAGAACTAGAAACAGTGAGGATGTAAAACATAATCTTCAAGATTTAGAATTTGAAAAAGTTTATGTAAATCTCCCCCCAGAATTTGAAGAAATAAAGTATACTATAAAAAAAATCCATGATGAATATATAGATCAGCTAAAATCTCTTGGGTTATTATACGAAATCCCCACAAAAATTAATTTAATAAAACTCCAAGGAAAATTAGGGCTTATTTTATCAAGAGGGAACAGGGACTTCAGTATATTCAGAGGATTGTCTGCTTGCGCAACCGCAATAAAATTGCAACATGCGTTAGAATTAATCGAAACACAAACTGTAAATGGATTTAACAATTATATGAAGGATTTATTTGAACAATCAGCAAAATCAAAAACTAAGGCGGTTCAACAACTTGTGAAGAGACCAGAATTCAACTTTGCATTCATAAAATCAAATAATCTTATTTCAAAAGGAATAGAACATCCTAAAGTAGCAGAATTAACAAGGATTATAGAAGAAGAAAAATTAAACCCTGAAAAAATGAGGGTGATTATATTCTCCCAATACAGAGAAACAGCTTCTTTAATTTCAAAAAAATTAAATGAAATTGAAGGAGTAAATGCTCAGATTTTTGTTGGACAACTAAAAAAGAAAGAAACAGGATTAAGTCAAAAAGAACAAAAGAAGACTATAGAAGATTTTTCAGAGGGCAAAATAAATATTCTCTGTGCAACTTCAATAGGAGAAGAGGGATTAGATATCCCTGAAGTAAGTCTGGTCATTTTTTACGAACCTGTGCCTTCCGCAATAAGAGCAATACAAAGGGCTGGAAGAACAGCTCGTCTAAAAAAAGGAAAACTTATAATGTTGATAACCAGAAAAACTAGGGACGAAACATTTTATTATGTTTCAAGGCAAAAAGAAAAAAGCATGAATTCTGCAATAGAAGAGATAAAAAAAGAAATGTCTGAAAAAAAGTTAGAATTTCAAGAAAAATTAGATGAAATAATATAACAACAATATTTATAAAAAATTTCAAATTTAACCCAAAATGGCAAGAATTATCGGAAAAGGTTTTTCATTTGATGATGTTCTTATTGTTCCAAAATATAACAAAATTCTTTCAAGAAGAGATGTTACACTAAAAACTCGTGTTACGCGAAACTATTACATTGATATTCCCCTCATTGCTGCAAATATGGATACAATATGCGAATCAAGAATGGCAATAACAATTGGAAAATTAGGAGGACTGGGAGTTATCCATCGCTTTATGACTATCGAAGAGCAAGCTAAACAAGTCAAAGAGGTCAGAGAACAGGGTCTTATTGCTGCAGCAGCTATAGGAGTTAAAGATGTTCCAGAAAGATCAGAGGCGTTGGTAAATTCAGGAGTGAATATATTGGTACTTGATATTGCACATGGACATTCCAAATATGCAGGAAAAACATTAGACTATCTCAAAGAAAAGTATCCTCATATTGATGTTATGGCAGGGAACATTGCAACAAAAGATGCCGCAGAATACTTTCTCAGTAAAGGGGCAGATGCAGTAAAGGTAGGAATAGGCCCCGGATCTTTATGTACAACAAGAATTATGGTGGGAGCAGGAATTCCGCAACTCACAGCAATAATGGATGTGTATGAAGCAACAAAGGGAGAAATCCCCATCTGTGCTGATGGAGGAATAAAGAAACCTGCAGATGTAGTAAAGGCCCTTGGAGCAGGAGCAGATACTATAATGTGTGGATATATTTTCTCGGGAACGGAAGAAACACCTGGAGAAATTATTTCAAAAGGAAATGAAAGATTCAAGATGTATAGAGGTTCCGCAAGTTATGACGTTGCTGTCAAAAAAGCTGAACTAGATGGTGAAAGTGATAAAGAAATAATAAGCATTGAAGGAGAAAAAACTAGGATTCCTTACAAAGGAAAGTTAGAGCCAATTATAAAAAAATATCTTGGATCTCTAGCATCTGGAATGACTTACCTGGGAGCAAAAAGTATGAAAAGTCTAATAGGAAAAGCTGATTTTATCGAAATAACAAATTCTGGAATTGAAGAAAGCAAAGCAAATGGTATTTCAGAGAAATCTACTTAAAAAAAATGAAACCATTAAGAGATATTTTTTCAAATAAGAATAGTCAGAGAGTCGTCATTGATTATCGAGAGAAAAATTCTTTAGTCTATTCTTCGTTGGTTAGTTCAGGCCTAAATATAGAAGTAAAAGAATTAAAAGTTGCAGATTACATTGTTAATGATGTTGCAATTGAAAGAAAAACTGTAAGCGATTTTATTTCTTCGATGCTTAACAAGAGGTTAATAAAACAGCTTATATCTATGCAACAATATAAGAATAGAATATTATTAATTGAAGGTATTGATGAACAAGAACTTTATTCTAATGAAGCTCAAGAGATAGGAATTCATCCAAATGCAATAAGAGGCTTTCTACTTTCAATAATTCTAGAATACAAAACCCCTATAATTTTTACAAAAAATTCGGAAGATACTGTAAAGTTTATATCTGTATTATTGAAAAGAAAAAAGAAGGAACTCTCTTTAAATGTATCCAGAAAAAACCTTGATAGAAAGGAAAGGATGCAGTTCATCTTAGAAAGTTTTTATAATATAGGACCAAAAACTTCAAAAAAACTTCTAGAGCACTTCAAAACATTAAGAGAATTATTTAATGCTTCACAAGAAGAGTTGAAAGAGATAATTGGAAAAAAGGCCGATGTCTTCACACTTTTGGATGAAAAATACTAGATTAGCTTATATTTTTCCAAATTTATATAAACATGTTTCTGCCCTGTTAAAACAGACTCTTTTAAATCAAATTCACCAATATTAAATCCGAAGTGAGAAATTTTTATTTGGTCTAATTTTTCTAAAAATTCTCTTTTATTTTTTATATATTTTGTTCTTGCAATTGTCAAATGGCCCATAAATCTTTTTTCCTTTTGAAACAATCCTTCTAGTTTTTTATCAATCTCTTTTTGTAACTTCTCACAATTTGTAATATTAACCCAAACAACTCCTCGATCTGTATTATCAAAAAAACCAATCTTATCTAATTTTGCTTCAAAATCACTAAATTTTATTTCCTTTAACCTCTTTTTTACTTCCAAAATTTTATCTTCATCAATCTCCCCCAAGAATTTTAATGTTACATGTAAATTCTTTTTTTCAGTAAACTTTCCCATAAATTCGGGAAGTTGTTTTTGAATTTTATCAATTTCCTCTTTTACCTTTTCGGGAATTTCAATTCCAATGAAAGTTCGCCTCATATTAATTCTGCAAGAATTTTTGCTCCAAGTTTTACCGTGAGATTTTCTTTATCTTTTGTCGGATTTATTTCAACGATATCAACAGATCTTAGATTCTTTATCTTGTTAACCCTTTGAATCAAATAAAGAAATTGTCGGCTAGTTAATCCTCCAGGCTCAATATATCCCGTTCCAGGAGCAAATGCTGGATCAATAGCATCTATATCAATAGAAACATAAAGTTCATTTCCTCTAGAAAATTCAGTTATTGCATCACAAGCCCCTTCCAAATCATCAAGAAGTTGATTCATTTTAACAACTTTGATTTTATTATCTTTTAAAAATTCAATTTCATTTTCATATGAATTCCTTACTCCAACTAAAAGTATATTTTCAGTTGGAAAGCCAGATTCAACCAAGCTTCTCAACCAATCTTCGTGAGTTGGAAAATCTCTATGCGCCGCTTCCATGCAATCGGGGTGAGCATCAAATATTATCAAAAAAGGTTTTTTATTATCTTTTTTACAATAATCAAAAAAAGCCTTAGCAAGGGGATAACTTATAAAATGATCTCCTCCTAAAAAAACTGTTTTGGGTTTTGTTTGAAAAATCTTCAGAGCATTCTTCTGAATCAAATTGCTAGTAAGCTCCAAATTTGAATTATCAAGATGAATCTCTTCCAAGTCCAATAACTTTGTGTCAACAAGTTTACCTTCTTCACTAGAATATATTTCATTAAGAGACTTCAAAATAGCATTACCTGCCTTTTCGCAACCTTTTGTCTTTCCAAGACCATTAATCCCAGGAACTTTTACTACAAACATTTTATTTTGGAACAAGAGCAAAAAAGCTATGTTTCTCTGCAGCCTTCCTTGCCAGTTCTTTTACGTCTTCAATTTTTATCTGAGAAACTTCCTTTTCATACTTATAGTATTCTTCAGCATTATTTGCAATCTCATAGGAAAGCAGACTTACCATCTGACTTTGAGAATCTTCGGTTGAAATTTGATAATTCCCAATTAACTGGTCCTTCGCTTGATTTAATTCCTTCTCATCCAAATCCTTTGCAACTTTTTGAAATTCTTCAACTATAAGCTCTTTAACTTTAGCAATATTTTCTTTATTAGTTCCAACATAAATATAATTGTATGCGTAATCTTTGTTTATCATTGAATCCCCTCTAACAGAATAAGCAAGATTTCGTTTCTCTCTTATCTCACGAAACAATCTTGAAGACATTCCTTCTGCTAAAATTGTATTTAAAATTTCCGCAGCATAACTCTTTTTATCTTTAGCCAGAGGAACATGATAAGCGAAAATCATATTGGACTGCGTTAATCCTTCTCTTGATTCTATTCCTTCTCTATTTTTATTGGTAAATTTAACCTGAGGCACTGTACCTTTTCCATATTTAAAATTATTTTCAATATAGGCTACAATATTGTCAAAATTTGCATCCCCTACAACACATAAGATCAAATTATTTGGTTGATATAATTCCTTGAATTTTTTCTGCAATTTATCACGATTTAAAGACTTTAGCGTTTTTTCAGTTCCAATCAAAGACATTGAAAAATCTCCATCATAAAGATACTCATTAATCTTATCTGCACAATAAATCATAGGATTATCATTTCTCATCTTAATCTCTTCAAAGATAACTTTTCTTTCCTTTTCTATCTCTTTATCATCAAATAAAGGATTCCTTACCATATCTCCCAAAACCTCTAAAGCAACATTTATGTGTCTGCTGGGCATTTTGCACCAAAAAGCAGTAATTTCTTCATCTGTAAAACCATTCAAAACACCCCCATTCTTTTCAATTTCCTCTGCAATTTTCCTTGCATCTCTAGAAGGAGTTCCCTTGTATAACATATGCTCTATAAAATGAGATATGCCTTTTTCCTCTGCATTTTCATTTATTCCTCCTGCCCTAACAGCAAAAGCTACACTAACTACAGGGAGATCTCTCTTCTCAAATAAAAGGACCAGTCCATTGTTAAAAACTTTTTTTTGAAACTTTACCATCTTAAAACAACAAAACCTTGGTTTTTAAAATATTATTGTCTCTGAAAAACAATATATCTCTCCCCCCTTATCTCAAAATCGTCCGTAAACTGCCAATTTTCTCTTATAAAATCTATAAGCCATTTCCTGTTTGCATAAAACTTTTTTCTTCTCATCCAAGATTCTGTTGCAAAACTAATGACTATCCTATCAGAGAGGGGAGCTATTTCTTTTAATAATTTTTTTGTGTAATCTCTTTCACCTTTCTCTAGAGAGTCAATTACCTTAAATAAAAAGATTATTCTTGGTTTGGGCATATCCTTTATTGCTTTATCCAATTTTCCAGGATCAAACAAGCTAAAATGAACCATTTCTCCTTTTATTTTCTCTTTCTCAAAATAATTATTTACCAGAGTGACCAATTGCCCTACAGCCTCAACGCCCAAGTAATTAACTTCTTTCCCAACTTTTTTGAAAAAGTCATAACTTAAACCGTTTACTCCCGCACCCAAGTCTATTACACTAATTTTTTTAGGAAGATTTTTTAATATTCTCTCATAAATTTCTTCATAAGAAGCATATCTTTCCTTTGTAGACAAATGTTTCTTTAACACTTCCTCGCTTGATCTTTCCTTATTAACCAAAAGCTTCTCTCCAGAGAATCCAGAAAAAGTTTTCCTTAACAAGTCCCTCGTAAATTTTACTTTTTCTTCATCAGAATACTTATCCTTGTCAAACTGATCAAAGGCTCTTACAATATCTTCATAAGGAATCATGGAAAATTGTTTTTTCTGAATTATCTTATCTAATATTTCCTTTTTATCCATCATATTTTTAAGTTAAAGAGATTTAAAAGTTATATGCCTATTAATGCACATCCTGAATACATTGCGGCTGAAAAAGAATATTTTGTGGCTAAAACTCCTGAAGAAAAATTAAAAGCCCTTGAAAAAATGATCTCTGTTGCGCCAGGTCATAAGGGAGCTGAAAAGTTAAGAGCAGAATTAAAGACTCGTTATAAAAAATTAAAAGAAAAATTAGAAAAAGGGAAATCTAATAAAAGTTCCGGAAAAAGCGGGGTAAAAAAAGAAGAATTGCAGGTAGCAATTATTGGATTTACAAATACAGGAAAGTCCACGTTATTACAAGCTTTAACAAATGCTACGCCTGAAATTGGAGATTATTCCTTTAAGACAAAAAAACCTGCCGTGGGAATGATGGACTATTATGGAACAAAAGTTCAAATCGTAGAAATACCTGCAATAGAATCAGAATATTATGACAGAGGAACTGTAAATAATGCAGATGTAATCTTGATCTTAATTACTAAGTTAGATCAAATTGATTTAATAAAAAAAGAATTAGATAAAGCAAGAGGAAAGATAATAATCATATTCAATAAAACAGACTTATTGGGAGAAAATGAAAAAAGGAGAATTTATTCCAACCTCCAAAGTAAAAAATACAATTTCATCTTGATTTCGTCAAAAAATCATGAAAATATTAAAGAATTAAAAGACAAGATATTTTCCAATTTTGGTAAAATAAGAGTATACACTAAAGAGCCTGGAAGAGAAGTAAATAAAGAAAGACCGCTTATTCTTGAAAACAATTCTTCAATACAAGATATTGCAAAGAGAATAATCAGATCTCCTCAGAGTAGTATAAAGGAAATAAAAATTTGGGGACCATCAAGCAAGTTTTCTGGGCAAAAAGTAGGATTAAAACATAGAGTAAAAGATTTAGACATTGTGGAATTCAAAACAAGATAACTAATAAGTTTAAATAGAAAAAAAGATTTATCAAAAAATGAGCAAAGAAGTGATAGGTATAATCTATAGTGGAGAAAAATCCAAAGATGAAAAAATTTTTACAAAGCTTGCACAAAAGAAAAAAATCAAACTAATACTAATTAACATAGATAAAATTGATGAAAACAGACTAGAAGAACTTGCAAACAAATGCGACCTAATATACAATAGTAGTGCAGAAGAGTTTTCAATAGAACTAGTAAAGACCTTGGAGGAGTTGAAAAAAAAGATAATTGATTCATCTAAAGCCTTTTATTATACCGAAGAAAAGTGGATGTTCTATGTAAAATGTAAAGAAAATAACATTCCTGTCCCAGAAACTATTCTTCTTTCACAAAACATAAACAGTGTAAAAAAAGAATTAACAAGATTTGATCACTGGCCTGTGGTCTTAAAAGGAGTTTCTGGAACAATGGGAGAATACGTAGAAAAAGCAGAGAGCTTAAGCGGAGCAGAAAAAATAATAAAAAAATTTTGGAAAGAAAGTTCAGAGAGATTGCCTGTGATAGCTCAGGAACTAATAAAATCTTCAAGTTACAGGGTAACAGTTATTGGAGATAAAATTGTACAAACAGCAATGAAACATAACACAGGTTGGAAAGCAACGGGGGTTTATGCAAAAAAGAACGTGAGGTTCAAAGTAGACAAAGACTTGAAAAAAATAATAAATAAACTGATGAAATTCGTAAAGATAAAAATTTGTGGCGTAGACTTGTTAAAAGATAATGGAAAATGGAAAGTATTGGAAGTTAATTCTGATCCTGCATTTGATTTCTTTGAAGATGAAAGAGAAAAAATGATCAGTAAGGCGTTGGACTTTCTAAAGAGCGAAGTTCATAAGAGAAATTAAGAATCATAAATTTTCTGTATTTTCTTAATTTCATCAAGGTTTATCTTTTGAACAATTAATCCTTGCCTCCCGCTTATCTCTTTCAAAATTCTAACAGGAGAGGATATAGCAGAATAAGAGATTTGATGCATTGCTCCAGTAACTGGATTGCATAAGGCTAAGAAGAATACATTTTCATATGCTCTTGCTAAAACCAAAGCTCTCAAAATTTCTTTCTCTCTCTTCTTACGATTTTCAAAATGTACTCCAGAATCATACCACCATTGAGAAGGACAAAAGACAATCTGCGCCCCCCTCTTTTTCATTTTTTGAAATAACTCTGGAAATGCAAGATCCCAGCAGATTGCAATTCCAACTTTTCCGAAATCAGTCTTAAAAACCTGAGATTTATTTCCTGCAAGAGTATTATCTCCATAAAGATGAATTTTCTTATACCCTCCTTTGATAATGCCTTTCCTATCAATTAAAAGAGAAGTATTGTAAGTTTTTCCATCCTTTTTTAAGTCATCAGTAATTATACACCATATAGAATTTTTCTTGCATTCTTCTGAGATTTGTTTCACAAACTTATTATCCAATTCAAGAGAACTTTTGTAAAGACAAGATTCGGGGAAACAAATAATATCTGCACCTTTTTCCTTAGCCAATCTTATGTATCTTATAATTTTCTTTAAATTATTTGTAGTGGCAGTATCAAAATACTTTATTTGGGCTAAGGCAATTATTGGTTTATTATTCATTTCCAGCTACTCCTTATTGGTGCAATAATCTTTTCAAGATATTCTATTACACAAGTTTTCAAATCAAGAGGATGAAGCTTATTCTGCGAATAAACTTTTTCTAATTCTTCATAGTTCTTTAAATTTAAATTTCCACCAAATTTATCCGGCCTCTTGATAACTATCTCTTCAAAACGAGGGAAGATTATCAAACGAGTTATTTGCAACAAAGGATTATCTTCACTTACTCCTTCAGGGCAATAGGCTCCATTTATTGTTTTTTTAATCTCATCATAAGAATCTGTTACACTTATTCCAGAACCTGGAATAGACTTAGACATTTTTTGGCCCGGACCTTTCAATGAAGTTATTAAAGGTGTATGAATTGCTACAAAATTATATTTCAAAGACTCTTTCATATCTCTTCCGATCATATGTACTTTCCTTTGTTCTAATCCACCTAAAGCCACATCCACCTTAAGATGTTTTATATCAGTGACTTGCATCAAAGGATACCATAATTGTGAAATTGTTGCATTTTCTACATCTCTTGCAATTTCTTGCATGCTCCTTAATCCTCTTTGAATTGTAGAATTCTGAGCTAAATTCATAACATCTAATTGGTAGTCTTCATTAAATTCAAAATCACTTCCCACTACTACTTTAGCTTTCATACCAATAGCTTTTATAGTTTTTTTCCAATTTTCAACTTCTTTTTTTATCTCTTCCTTTGAACCTTTCCTGTTTAGCAATGCATGAACATCTGCAAGAAGAATTATAACTTTGAAGCCTGCTCTCTCCAAATCCATAAGTTTAGTTACAGTAACAAAATGACCTAAATGCATAGGACCATTAGGCTCATAACCACAATATACTACGGGTTCTTTCTTTTTCTTAAGAAGAGAGATTAATTCACTTTCAGTAACTATCTCGCTAACATTTCTCTTTATCAATTGTAATCTTTTATCATCCATCATTAAACCAATCAGATATAATTATTAAATGTTTTCTGGATTAAAACCATTGTTTTAAGCTTTCTTGTTTTTCAGGTTCTCTTCCAAAAATGCTGTCAACATACCTTTTAACTAACTCCAAATTTTGTCTTAAGTAAGTAGATAAATGATATTTTTCTGCAAGATCTAAAGCAGGATCTAAGTACTTCTTTATTCCTCCCTCATTCACAGTAAAAATCAACTTTCCCTTGCATACAGGACATTTTCCAGATAAAGGAGGCCTTCGTACAATTTCATTGCAACCAACACATCTGAAAGTCTGTAACGAAAATTTTCTGAGATTACCTCTTAGATCTTTTATAAAATGTCTTTCAATTATAAGCCTAACTGTATCTGAAGTATCTGCTGCTCTTATTTTTTCAACTAATCCCATTTGGTGTTGAACTTTTTCTTGCATTGTGCCGAGAGATTTGTAAGAGGAACACAGAACTCCATCGTTAAAATTAGTAGTATCATGTGTAAAACCCAAATTTACGAAAGGATCTCTATCTTCTCTGAGAGCTAACTTGACTGTGGGTATTATTTTAATCTCAGAGGAGTGCTTTCTCTGTTCTGCTGCTCGATATAACTCAATAGGGTATTCAAAATTACCAACCATTTCAAAATCTAATATTTGATCATCAACTTCTCCGGCATTAATTTTACCATTTAAAACTAAAGGAGCATCTTGCGTACCTCCTCTATGACTTGGAAGAAATTCTCTAGAAAAATTAAGCAAAACATCTAACAGCAACATAACTGCAAGTTCATCACCATCACAGTCTCTTCTTATAGCTGCATGCATGTAAGGACTTGCATATAGCCCCTGGGCATAAGAAAATCCGATAATCCTGCATATTACACCTGCACAATTATGGGGAGCCATACAAACACCTAGCTTCCCAACCAAGTCATTTCTGTCCTTAACATTATAATAAGGTTCTTGCTTATAAAAATCTACTAATAAGTTATCTATGAACTTCGCAATTCTAACAAAGACGTCATCTGCTCTTTCATCTGTACTATCTGGTGAACAAGGAAGCAAGATATCATGAGGCATAAGTTCTAGTATCTGATTATCGTCAATCAGATCATTATCATAAACATCTTTATCATAACCCAACTCCTTCAATTTTTCAACACTTACTGAAATCTCTTTTGGTTTAAATGCCACAAGAGGTAATTCTGTTGCATCAAATCTTATTGTACCATCTTTATTCACTTGAAGATTATTTTTTGCTCTTAAAATTCCCTTGGCCAAATTTTCAATTTGCTTTCCAGAAGAAGATAATCCTCTAACACCTTTTATTAAGGCGGGCAATTCATCAGTTTTCAGACCAACATTATCTTGAGCCTTCTTAAAATAAGTTTTAATATCTAAAAAAGAAGAAAAATAGGTAACAGAATTTTTATGTTCCTCACATGGAGAAAATTTCTTTAAGTCACATTCTCTGCAATAATACATCTTTCTAGTTTTACTTCCACAATTCTCACAAATTCGATAAATACTTTCCTTTTTACATTCATCACAAAAATTAATAGGAAAATCAGATTTAACTCCCCCTACATTAACTGCTTCATAGACACTTCTTAGTCTTCCCCCTTCTTTACCTACAGGAAACAATATATTTGGGCTACCAGTAAGCTTTCTTAATTTTGCTTTCTCAGGTCTACCCATTCTAGTCCCTATGAAATCCCCTGCCTTATCTTTTACTTCAAATTTAGAAAGAGAATTAATAAAAGTAATAACATTGTCAGAATTTTCTAGCTTGTCTTTCAGTTCCTCAAAATTAATAATTTCATTAAACAAAAATTCTTCCTTATCTAATAATTCTAAATCAAATCCAAGATTTAAAAACAATATTCTACTTTTTTCTCTATCTAATACAACATTTTCTAAACTAACTTCATGTTCTACTCCCAATAATTCTAATGCTCTCTTGCCCAAAGCAAATCTTTCTTTGTCTGCTCTAGTATATGGTAAAATTATTTTCTTGCTTATCCTAGAATATTTTAACCAATCTATTAACCCAAAAAATTGTTCTTTTGAAATCTGAGTCCAGAATAGGATAAACTTCGGATTAAGAGGGATATTATTTTCCAGACTTATTTGTATTGCTTGATCGAAAGTAATTTCGAAAGGATCAATTTTTTTCTCAAGTTCAGGATTCTTCTCCCTTAAATCCAACTTCCACCATTCTTCTACATAACCTGGTTTTATAAGATTTGCATTTCTATTTGCCAAATCACTAAAGGGAAATAATAGATCTCCAAGGTAAATTATCTCTTCGACATCTTTATAGATTCGTTTAGCTTCACTTGTTGAATATATTTTCTTTACGCTTCCATCAAATAACTTAACAATTGGCCCATCAATTTTGTCACACACTGTAGCTACCATTCCCTTTGTTGGTTTTTCTATTTTTAATTGAGTTCCAGTAGCGATAAAATTATCAGTTATAGCCATAGTTGCTGGATGAATTGAGGCTGCTGAAAAACCACTTACCCTTCCTCGACCATACCTAAACCTAAAACCACCACTTCTAGAAGGGTGACCAAAAACGGGTCTTCCTGCAACTAAGTCTTTGATATAAGTTGGTCTACTATCATCTTCGGTTTTAACTTCAATTATTGAATTCCTTTTTTCATGAAGTTCAATATACTCTTTCAAAAAATCAAAACCAGTTGAAGTAAATCCTTCTTTACTTTTGACTCCTTTTAAGAGCCTAAAACCTTTAGCAGCTTTCTGAGCCAAGCCCTCAGAAAAAATTAAACACATACCCCCTCGAATACAATTAGTATCCACTCTTGGAAGATTTTTATAACTTGAAACTTCTTTCTTTTCTGTAGGTTCTCCTGCAATTTGGATAGGAATATTCTTTGCAAGGAATTCTATCTCTTCGTCTGTAGGCATATATTGCAAATTTGAGACTCTTTCATGATAATCATGATTCTCAGTAACATATCTTTTAATCTCATCTTCATCTGGATCATACTTAGCATATCCAAAAAGCTCCCTAAGATAATCTATTAAAATCAAAACCATACATGAAGCTGTAGTTCCTGCGCTTCTTATTGGTCCGGAGAAATATGCTGAAAAGTAATCTTTTCCATCTTTAGTTTTTAGTATCTTCAATCCAGTAAACCCTTCTATTGGAGAAGATACAACACCTAAAGTGATATATGCAAAACCAACTCTTATTCCTGCTTCTATCGCTTCTAGAATGCTTGAAAATTGGCAAAACTTCTGCTTTGCAACCTCTTCTGAGATCTTAAAAGCAACAGCAGTATCTAATTTTCCATATTCTTTTTCAAGTTCAAGAATTCTATCTATAATATTTTTATTAGAAATTTGTGGATAAACTGAAGCAATTAAACCCACTGCTTTTTCTGCCAAACTTTTTGCTAAAGGGGATTCTACTTTGCTAACAGGATCTAAACCTTTTTCTCTAGCAATTTCTGCTACTACATAATTCTCTTTTATGCTTTTATCAAAGATTTTGAAATAGTCACTAGTTTGCATCTTCTTTATTCAAAATCAAGAATTTTGATTCCTCCTGTTTTAAGATTATAAATAGGTACTTTACAAAAATCAGGTTCATTTCCTACTTTCTCTTGAAATGTTGTTTTTGCTTCCCAAGCTGCACCAGAAATAAGAAGAGTGTTATTGTAAAAAGAGATAGCACATTTATGTATATGACCAGAGAGGAAAATATCAGGGACTTTATCAATAACCAAAGGATCTTCTTCAAGAGGATAATACTGGGTAGATGAATGAGTCGGTGCTAAATGTCTATTCATCAATAAATAAGCCATTATTTTATCTGGAGAATTTACTGAATCTGATTTAATCAAAGAGGGAATATTATCTGCATAATAAAAGTAAGAGAAACCATGATACAGAAGTATATCAATTCCAGAAAATCCTTTTTGTTCTCCAATCTTAACCCAACAAGGATTGGTAACTAAGAAAACATTTTCAAGATGATATAACGGCTCGGCATATTTCTTATCAAGTATTGGTTGCGGCTCCATCAACCTCACACCATCGTGATTTCCGGGAGAGATAATTATTGCAATGTCTTTTCTTATCTTTGACAATAGCCCAGATATCCCCTTAAATTGACCTTCTAAATCAGCAACTTCTAAGTCACGCTCTTGTTCTGGATAAACACCAACTCCAGCCACAAGATCTCCAACAATAAATAAATATTTTATTTTTTCAACTTCAGGGGTATTTGGTATATTTCCATTCAAGTAATTAATAAATTTATTAAAATTATCATGAAAAAATAATTTACTACCATAATGAACATCTCCAATAAAAATTGCATACTCCTCAACAGGAGACTTTTTCTTTTCAGACAAAGTAGAATCTGGAAAGATTAGTTCATTGGCAAAAATTATCTCCTTATTTCCTGAACCAGAAACACCTATTACTGAGTCTAAACATACTTCTTCTGCCTTAGCATAAAGAGAAGGTTTATTCTGATTAATAAGAACTCTCAAAGTTCCTGTCAAATCTTCAACGTCCAAAAGGAGGTTTCCATTTTTAGTTACTTTTTTGTCTGAAACAATGCCGATAATAGAAAATCCCTGTCTATCACCTGAAATTTTATTTATTGAAACCAAACTCTTTAAATTTGAATGTGACTGCAAAATAGACTTCATCTTGAAGAGTCTATTTCTAAAATAATTTACAAAATCGTCAACCTCTATTTTCTTATTAGAATTTGTGCTAAATGAAGAAATCTTAATATTATAATCATCTTTGATGTTTATTTCTTTTAATATTGGTTCTGGAGAACTAGAAATTTCTTTAGATATCTCTAACTCTAAACCTAACCTTATCTTTAACTTTTCAAGACTTTTCTGACCAGTCTCAGAAAGACTAGGAGTGGATAATTGCCCTATGCTCTCTGCAAAAACACTTTTAGTTATAATCTTCTTATGAGTACTTCCCAAAATATTTTCTATCATTAACTTGATAGATTCTAAATCAGTTGATTCACTAAATAAAGTTAAGACATCTTTATCTAGCAATATCCCTTTTTGAAAGCAAAAGTTCAGGATTTCTTTTTGGTCCATTTTAAAATTATGAAAACTGAAGAGATTCTTTAATAATTTCTTTGGCTTTTTCTATAATATCATTTGTAACTGCTAGCTTAATTTCCCTCATTCTACCCCCCCTTCCCTTAGAAATAACTCTAACATTTATTATTCCAAGCATATCAAACTCTTGGATAATATCGCTAACTCTTCTTTGGGTTAAGACTTCTAATTTATTTCTTACGCACTCTTTATAGTAATTGTAAATATCTCCTGTAAAAAAAGGTTCGGGAGACTTGTTTTTTCTTGCAGAATCTCTACTTCTCTGTTCAGATAATTGGATAATTGAATGTAAAACATATTGAAACTGCTTAGGTTCAGAAGATATTACATCTACGATTTTATCTTTCTCAATCTTATTATTTGCTTCATCTATATGTTTTAGTAAGATTTTATTTGAATTTCCTCTTTCAGCCAATTCCCCCGAGACTCTTAAGAGATCTAAAGCTCTTCTTGCATCACCATGCTCTCTGGCAGCAAAGGCAGCACATTTTGCAATTACTCCTTCTTGAAGAACATTCTCTTTGAATGCAAAATCAGCTCGTTTCTTTAAAATGTCTTGTAGTTGTAAAGCATTATATGGGGGAAAAATGATCTCTTCTTCAGAAAGAGAACTCCTAACTCTAGGATCTAATTCATCTAAAAAAGTAAGATTATTGCTAATACCAACTATACAAATTTGAGCTTTAGAAAGCTCTGAATTTAATCTAGTGAGATTATATAAGAAATCACTTGAAATTTTCTTAACTGCCTGATCAATTTCATCCAAAACCAGAACTATAAGTTGTTTCTCAGAATCTATCATTTTAATGAACTTATTGTAAACTGCTTCTGTAGGAAGACCTGTATCTGGAACCTCCCCCCCTAATTTCTTAATTAATTCTGCAAGAATCCTATATTCTGTATCTGAAACCTTTCTTAACTTACAATTAAGATATTCTATTCTTAACTTAAAATTAGTATTCCTTAAAGCTCTTTTAAGTAACTCATCTCTAACATACTGAATAGAGAGAGTTTTACCTGTTCCGGTTTTACCATAAAGAAAAAGATTACTTCCTTTTTCACCTCTTAAAATTGGAGCCAAGATAGATGCAATTTGTTTTATCTGTTCATCTCTATGAGGAATTTCATCAGGTTGATAATTTGTTTGTAAGTAAGTTTTATCTTTGAAAATAGTATTCTTATCAAAAGATTCAAATATCTTATCCAATTCTAAGCTCATAACTCTCTCACACTGTTGTTTCCCATGGAAAATCAATTTTATTTAATTTTATATTCGTAGAGAAATAAAATTATTATATAAAGGATTATAACTACTCAAAAAGAAAAACACCTTAATTTCTTATGGAAAATCTATTATTAAATTATAAAATTATAAGAAATATATATACTATATAATATATATTTTTTTAAATAAATAATATAAATAAAAAACCTAAAATTTCTTTTTAAATATTTCTACAAGAAACAGGGGGGTGAGAGTGTTTAAGAAAAATAATAGAATAAATTAATGTATATTATATTCTTTCACAGAAAAGTTTATATATCGTTTCCCTTTAATTTCATAATGCAAGAAAAAAACCCTTTTAGTGTCATTGTAGGGAAGATGATTGTAACAAAAGAAGGTAAGAGATTAGGCTTTGTCAAAGATATAACTTTTGAAACTAAGTCTGGAGAATTGATCAATGTTGTTGTAAAAGATTCTACCCCTTACACAAGAAACTTGAACTTGGAAAGAACTAGCGGTAATGACTTATTAATCCCATACAATTCAATTATTGCTATAGGCGACTTTGTTATTGTTTCTGAAGAAGATTTAGTTTAATTCTACTAATTGAAGTATAAAAAGCTTTAAAAAACCCCAAAAGTATCAATTATCATGAAAGTTATAGGTTTTAGCTTTAGCAAAATAAGCATAGAGAGATTGTCAAACAAGATTGAAGGTCTCAAAGTAAATGCAAACATAGATATCTCAGAAATAACTCTTTTAAAATCTGTAGATTTTTTGAAGACGAATAACGATCTTATTGGGATAAAGTTTGTTTATTCTGTAAAATATGACCCCGATTACGTAAAAATAGAATTTTCAGGGGATCTTATACTCGAAATTGAGCCTAAAATGGCTAAGGAAATAATCAAAGAATGGAAAGATAAGAAGATGTCTGAAGAATTCAGGATATTTGTATTTAATATAATTCTAAGAAAATCAGACCTAAAAGCTCTCCAGTTAGAAGACGAATTGAATCTTCCATTACACCTCCCTTTGACCCAAATACAGAAAGGTCAAGAGAAGAAACAAGAATAGACTTTTAAAAGAATAATCCTATCTTACTGTATGAAGATATCACAAGAAAAAAGAGAGAAAATTTCAGAACAAGTCTTATCTTATCTTTTTTTTAACTCTCCAAAGCTTTTCTTTACATATGATCTAGCCAAAGAAGTAGCTCGGGACGAGGAATTCATCAAAGATCTCCTTTTAGATTTAAAGAATAAAGGTCTCGTTATTCAAGTTACTAAAAACCAAGAGGGAATGTCTTATAAGAGAAGAATAAGGTGGAAACTAACAGACCAAGCCTATGATGCTTACAAGAAGCACCTCTAGACCATAATTAACTTTTTATAGATTAGATGTCCTCTTTTTCTATGGATCCTATCAAAGATGCATTTAGTAAAGTAAAGGAAGATATGGAATCTCTTAGAATACAAATGCTATCTCTAAATAATGAACTAACAGAGATAAAATTAAGCTTAAATGAGCTTCTTTCTGTGAGATCTGAACAGTTACCTGAAGATAAGAATCCAACAGATATATCCAAAAAAGAAGCAGATATCAAGCAACTTCCAACAGAAAGTTACCCTTATAAGCCTCAAAAGGACCAAAATAAGGATATTTCCACTGGAAATGATGGGGTTCCAACAAACAAACCAACAAACCAACAAACAAACCAACAGATAAGAAAAGATGATATTAATAGAGATAATTCACTAGGTGATGCTCTTAAAATCCTCAATTCATTAGATAATGTTAGGAAAGAGGTAAGATTAAAATTTAAAGATCTCACAGAGCAGGAATTTCTTGTTTTTTCTACACTTTATGAATTTGACGAAGAAATTGGTAATACCGACTATAAAACACTATCCAAAGCACTAAACTTAAGCGAAAGTTCAATAAGAGATTATATCGGAAAATTAATAAAAAAACAGATTCCCGTCGAGAAAATAAAAATAAACAACAAGAATATTAAACTCTCAATTTCCTCAGATCTTAAAAAAATAGCCTCTCTAGATGCAATTTTAAGGTTAAGAGAACTATAACCTGTTAAATTGCAATTATTCTCTTCACCGAATATCTTTTAAATTTCTTAACTCTTACTTTTCTTAGTTTAAATCCTTTTTTTACATTTTAGTTTTTTGTATATTTATTTTTCCCCTATTATCTCTCACTTTATTCTTTTTTACTTTAATTTTTATTCATCTTTCTTCTCTTTTTTGTTTTTTTCTCCTTTGCTAACTCTCACTTTTACTCTTTTGAGCATCTTTTCCTTCATTTCTTCAGGTACAAACACCCTCTTTTTACCATTTTTCTCAATTACTTCTTCAATTAAACCCTCACTTTTCTGTTTTATAGTGTTTATCTGCCCTCTGATTGTCGATCTTTCCTTACCTAACATAGCTGCTAGATCATCATAACTTAATCTCATATCAGAATTTAAAAGCACCCATAAGATTGCTCTTTCTGTTACTGAAAATTGGTCTAATTTAGGTGTTTGAACACCTGTTTGAACACCTGTTTGAACAGCATAAACAGCTGTTTGTTTATTAAACAGCTGTTTAGATGTTTTAGATGGAGAGCTAATTTTAATTTCACCCATGAAAGAAATTATATTTTTTATGCCAGAAATTTCTTCTTTCATCGACGATAAATCATCTTTTAATTCTTCCAAACCTTTTTTTGTGATTTCTTTTTCAGAATCCAAATATTTTATCCAACCATTAATAGAAGTTATATCTTTTTTAACAGAATCAAAACCAGATTTAGTGTCTTTTTTCAAACCATCAACATCTTTTTTCTTAAAAAACCAAAACATGAATATAATTATAGAATCTAATTTAAAAATCTTTCGTCGTATTTTATATTTCTATTAGTAAAAATACCCTTAAAATTAGCTCTATTAAAGATAAGAAGAAACAGGGTGATTTCTGTTTTTTTCTGCAAAATTTTATGGCAAACAGGCTGTTTAAACACCTCTAAACAGCTGTTTAAAATTTAAACACCTGATTTTGTCGTCGATAAGAGAAAAAACATATTTTAAATAAAATAATATGCACTAACATCACCTTAGTGCACAACTTTCCCTTAAAAAAGAAATTAATGAAAAAACAAATTTTTGTATAAAGATATCTAAATTAAGAAAAGTTTATAATTAACTCTCTCCTAACTTACTAGTAAAAGGAGGTAATAACATGGCAAAATTATCAGCTTGGATTTTCACACTTATAGGGGTAGTCATGATCCTTGGCCTATTAGGATTAGGGTTTGATTGGTCTACAATGTGGGTCCAATGGGTTCTAGCACTTCTTGTACTTGTTTTGGGTATAAGCAAGTTAGCAAGGAACTATAGTATGAAGAAAAAGAGATAAATCTTCTTTCTTCACAACCTTTTTCTTTTAATTTTTTATTTTATATGGCCTTCAGGCAAGTATGATCTTTATCTGGTTTTAACTAAGGTAACCTTAGATAACTTATCATAATTATATTTAAAAATCAAAATCTTTTGCTTATATAATGGATAAATTGGAAAAAGAAACTCTTGAAAGGAGAGAGTATATCTATTGAATCAATGGAACGTAAAAAATTGGGTTATATTCTAAGAAGAGAAGGGAGAGATTTTATTTTAACTGAAGAAGATACTCATTCTTCTTCAATGCCTCTATTCTTTGGAAAAAGCTCTCGTTTTGTTGGGAAATTTAAATCTTTTAAGAATGATTTTAATCAATATGCATGTATATATGAATATGAATTCGGAGGAGTTAAAAAGTCTAAATTAATTAAAGCAATTGAAAATGTTCAAGAGTCTCCAGAATCAATTACTTATGGTTTAGCCAAGGCTTTTGGAAAACAGTTAGCTAGTATATGTCAAGAAGTATTCTCTGATTATTCGTATTCACTAACGTCACCTAAGTATACAGAAAAGAGCGAGTATAGATCACCTAGTCTTTCAACAAAAAAGTTATAATTTGCTAATTTCTTATATAAATCTAGTTTATGCGTAAATACTTCGTACAACCTATATTGTGCGAACTTCTCTTTTCCCAGAAAGAATTATCAAAGATAATTTAATAAATACTCTCAGGATTTTAATCTAATCCCATGGTAGAAAATGAAAATATACCTACAATAAAAGAAAAAAATATTTTTTGGTCAAACTTTATAGCAACTATACCAACATCATTAATTACTGCATTTTTTGTTGGTGCTTATTTTAATTTAACAAAATATTTTGATTCTGGTCCAATTGTAGATATACTCTTTTTCTTAATTTTAGGCACATTTTTGTTAATAATTATCGTCTGGGCATCTAAAAAAATCATTCCCGTTAAAATAAGGAATTGAGTTAACGATTTCTATAATATCTTATACTCCAAACTATAAACATTAAACCCAATAAAGCTATAACACCCCCCACTATTTTTTCAATAATAGTAGGACTTAATACAAGAATAAAAATACCAATAAAAATCATTAGAATCATAACCCCCCTACTCCCTTTGTCAGTTGCTCTCTTTCTTTTTACCGCTTCTCTCGCTTCTGCTCTTGCATAATATCTTTTCTCATAAGATTTTATTCTATCAAATTCCTTTCCCATTCATAACTAAAACAAACCAATCTTAAAAATATTCCTCTTCACAACTCTTAAATACAAGTTCGCACAATCCAATATATGAAAAAGCTGAAAAATGGGTGCAAAAGGAAGCAAGATGGATAAACAAGAATTTCTAAAAAAGCTTGAAACAGAACTTAAAATCTCTAAGAACTCAAACTACACAATTCGAAATTATTTAAACGCAAACAACGAACTCTTAAATCATTCGCACAAGAATCCCGATGAAGTTAACGAAGATGATGTGAAATCATTCATGGCAGATAATTTTTCTGACAGCGCTTCCTCTTCGGTTATTGTATTCTTGTCTGCATTAAGATATGCTTATTCAAACATTCTCAAGAAAGATATAACTTTAGGAATCAGAAGGCCAAAAAGAGAAAAAAGAATTCCTGCAGTTTTGACAAAAGAAGAAGTCAAGAATTTAATTCATTCTATTGAAAACAAGAAAAGCAAGCTTATGATTTCTCTGGCTTATGCATGCGGGCTTAGAGTTTCTGAATTAACAAATCTAAAAGTTTCAGATCTAAACTTTGAGGAAATGTCGGGGAATGTTAGGCAGGCAAAGGGAAAGAAAGACAGAGTTTTCAATATTCCAAAATTTTTGCTCAAAGATTTAATCAAGCAAACAAAGAATCAGAAAGAGTTGAATAAAGAATATTTGTTCTCAGGACAGCATGGAAAACTTACAGAAAGAAGCATACAGAAGATAGTAAAGCTTGCTGTAAGAAAAGCAGGGATAAACAAGGAAGTTCATCCGCATACATTAAGGCATAGTTTTGCAACTCATTTGTTAGAAAATGGAGTTGACATAAGAAAGATTCAAGAGCTTTTAGGTCATGCAGACTTGTCTACAACTCAAATCTATACACATATATCAAGAGAAGAATTAAAAAAGATTCAGTCACCTATAGATAGCTTATGAAAGTGAAAAATTCTTTGGTTGTTATATTGTCTCTGCTAGCTATAGTTTGCATTGTTTTGACGTTCGTTGTCAACTGGATTTTTCTTATAATTGCAGTCATCTTAGTAATAATCAACGAAAGACAATTGATGAGAAAGAAAAAATAAAGTAATCTATTTAAACAATTTCAGTTAAATAAGAGTATGAAGAGATTCAAAGCAATTATTTTTGATTTAGGTGGAGTTTTATCAATAGGCGAGAAAGAAGAATTTGCTGTGGGTGTTCACGAATTTGTATCAAAAAGGTTAGGATTATCTTTTGATCAATATATCGATTCTATAGACACGATTTATGGAGATGCAATTTCAGGCAGAATATCTGGAATCAAAGCACTCAAAGGGATGGCTAAAAATCTTAATATTTTTCCGGAAAAGCTTAAGAAAATTTATTTCAAGGCTTACAAAGTGAATTTTAAAATAGATAGGAAGATTTACAGATTTGCCTTAAAGCTAAAGAAAGAGGGATACAAAATTGGTATAATCTCAGACATTTGGGAGATTGCAAAAGAAGCTTTATTGGAGAATAAATATTATAAAAAATTTGATAGTATCACTGCATCTTGTGATGTTGGATCTAGAAAGACAAGTCCCAAAATCTTCAAAGTTTCTCTGAAAAAACTAAGAGTTAATCCAAAGGATACAATTTTTACAGATAATCAAACCTGGAATTTGACCGCACCAAGAAAATTAGGAATTACTTCAATACTATACAAAAATAAAAAGCATTTAATTGGAGAATTGAAAAAATTAGGAGTTGTAGCTTAGTATGGAAGAAAATTGTATTAAATGCGGAAGTCCTTCCCAGAAAAAGAAATTCGATGTTTATCTCTGTGATATCTGTTATTATTTTTCTCCCCATAAAGAAGAAGATTTCAAAGAATATGTTGATGAAAAGATTGATGGAAAAATATTAAATACTTTCAGAAAATATAGCGGAATTGGGCAGAGACAGAAAAAAGGAATGATTCAAAAGGCCTCTCAGGGAAAGTTCATGTCTAGAATACCTTTTGGCTATAAAATTGAAGACGATAAATTGGTTCCAAATATAAATCATGAAGAAGTTGAAGAAATCTTTGAAGAATTCTTAAAAGATGATATCAGTTTGAATCAGCTTGCAAAAAAACATAATCTTTCAGTAAATGGTTTAAAGAAAATTCTGAGAAATTTTACTTATATAGGAAAGATAAAATTCAACAACCAAGTTTACGAAGGGTCACACACTCCGTTAGTATCTTCAACACTTTTTAATCATGTTCAGAACAAATTAGAAAGATTAAAACTAAAATAAGTATATATTGTATTGACCAACTCTTTATAATTTAACAATCCTCTAGTCTATTATGTCCAGAGAAATACTTTATATTGGTATGGACGATTCTAACCACGGTGAGACCAAGTCAAGGGTTGGTGAGATAATTGTAGCTTCATATTCTCACAATAAACTTCTTTGGAATGAAAAGAAATCTCCAGATAGTAGGGATTATTCTAGAGTTGAAGAGTGCTTAGAAAAACGCCTTGTAGATTATATTTACACAATACTTCCACATGAAGTTGCAAAACATAAGTATTCTAATTTGCCTCTTGTAGCACCATTTTTCGTAGAGCATTTAATTTCTCAAAAATGGATACCGGAAATAAAAATTGGGCTTGATGGTCAACTGCATAGAGAAGACAAGACTAGTTTGATAAAATATTTTGAAGGAAGGGATATCTCTGTAAGCATCTCTAATTACATCAAGAGAAACAAAGTGCACGTTGGTCCAGAATTAATTTATTTGTCCCACCTTCTTGCAAATCATTTATTTAGCACATCTATGTTAGAAATTGCGAGAGATGATCATTATGTGCCTTTTGATATATTGAAAATATAACTTCTTCTTAGCCATATATTCTTATATAATGAAAATTTAGAGATAAAGTATGAAGATAATATATTTTGGTCATCCTATAAATTTTTTTAACACACAAAAAGAGTTGGAATTAATTGAGATTATAAAAAAAGAATTTCCGGGGTTTATCATAGAAAATCCAAATCAACAAAATCACATTAAGTCGTACCAAGAACTGAAAGAGAAAACTGGACAAGGGATGCCTTATTATTATGAGAAAGTTTTACCAAATATGGACGCGGGAATCTTTTTATCTCTCGAGGATGGAAAATTTGGGGCAGGTGTTTTTAGTGAAGCAGAATTTTTAAATAACTCTAAAAAGCCAATTTATGAAATAAATTTTCAAGGTAGAATTTGCCCTATGATAATTGATCCTTCTAAAAAATTATCTATTGAAGAAACTGTTGAAAGAAGAAAAGTAACTATCTCTTAGAAGCTTGTCTCTTTGCTCTTGCTTTACTATCCCCTGGCTTTCTTGCTTCCTTTCTTCTTACATCTGCTATGAGAAGATTTCTGTCATAACTTTCCAAAGTTTCTGTTAATTCTTTTGAGTTCTCGAACTCTGAAATTGCTCTTGCCAAAGCGAGTCTTGCAGCTTCTATCTGGCCTTTCTCTCCACCACCTTTTGTTTCAATTGTAACATCAAAATTAACCTTTCCTAGAACTTCTTTTGTTATTCTTAATGGTTCTTCAATTCTTAATTTGTCAAAAAATTGCAAAGTCTTGTAATCTTTGTTATTTATTCTAATATCTCCGGAACCTTCTTTAATAACAGCTCTTGCAATTGCTTCTTTTCTCTTCCCTGAGGTAATCATTTTACTTTCACTCATTTAACAACATCTCCAAGCACTTGAGCTTTCTTTACTTGCCTCTGACCAAATATTTCTATCTTTGCATTTTCGAATTCGCTTGGAACTCCAATATAGCATTTTATCTTTTTGTATGCAACTCTTCCTCTTCCTCTTCTATAATTTGGAAGCATACCTCTTATTGTTGTCTTTACAACGCTTTCAATATCTCTTGAGTATTTTGGACCTTTCTGTGTACTTCCGACTAATCTTCTCTTTTGCTTGTATTTTTCAACAAGGTCCTTTTTATTCCCAGTAATTATTATTTTATCACAATTCAATACTCTGATTTCTTCTCCTTTAAGAGCATTCTTTGCAGAGTAAGTAGCCAATCTTCCTAATGTTGATCCTGTCGCATCTATTACTTTCATTCTAAAATTTTAACTCCTTTTGCTTCTGGATTTGTTTTAATTTCTTCCAATATTGTTGAGAACTTGTTTCCGGATTTTAATATCTTCTCTTTTGCACTTTCAGAAAAGTCTAGCGCAACTATTCTTACTTTCTTGTTCAACTCGCCCATAGAAAGAACTTTTCCTGGAACAACAACTACCTCTCCATCCTTTGAATCTTTGCTGATATTATCCAAGTTTTTTTCAATCTTGTTTTTTCTTGGAGAAGCTAGGACTTCCGACACTCTATACCATTTCTCATTTTTCTTTGCATCCATGATTGTATCTAACAATTCAGGGCTTCTTTTTCTTCTTGATTGCGAATTTACTTTTGTTTTTGATTTCATTTTATTTATAGCAGAAGTGTAACTCCTGCTAACGCCGAGTTTGAGACTCGCAGGTAAATATACTCTCTAAATATCATATTTAAAGGTTTGTATTAAACTTTGGATAATTAATCCATTAAATTTATAAATAAACTATTGTTAACTTCCCAAATGGAAAAGAGAGGACTTAAACCCTTAGGAATTGTTGCAATCTTCGTTGCAGTCATTATAGTCGCTATTGCAGGATTTGTTATCTTCACCCCTCATTCTCCAACTTCAACAGGTAAAGCTATATCTGCAGTATCAAAATCTATAGGAACACCATTGTCAAGTAGCACCTATGCTAATTATGCTTATTTGATTTCAGGAGAGACTTTAAGTTCGGAAGCTCAACAAGCACTTGCAGGATTTCAGTTGAATTCTACTTTGAACAGTGATGGAAGTACTACCTATGTTTTGACTGCAGTAAAACAAAATTATTACAATCAGACCTACACAATACAACCTGGACAAAATCTGTACTTCATTGAAAGATCAATGGGAGATGACAATGTTGCAGATAATGATGATTATAATCTAGGTGATGACTTTGCAATAGTTGTTGACTCTAGTGGAAATATAGTTCAAGGACCAAATATGACTAATTAAGGCTCAGTTCTGTCATTAACATTTTCTACATTAACGAATCCTTTTTCTTTTATGGCTTTCAAAACAGTTTCAATAGCTTTTTTCATGTCTTTTGTTTTTAGCATAAATCCTGAACGTAATTTATGACCGCCACCCCCGAAGCCAGTTGAATAAACTGTTGTATCTAAATTATTGCTGGCAAATGAACCCTTAATTGCCCCATCCATTTCTATCAGAGCAAATATCAGGTCCAACCCTTTTATATTTTGCATGCACATAATCCCTAATCTCATATCAGAGGAGTTTAGACCAAATTTCTGATATTCTTTTTTTGTTGCCCAACTGTAAGCAACAGTCTTTCCATTAATCTCTTCTTTTTTCATATTACTAAGTAAAATCCCATGCAACTTTTTTAGAGCCCAGGCATTACTTGTTATCTTTGAGACCAAGTCTTTCTTGTAGTCTAAATTTCCTTTGTCAATAAGAACAGCAGCCTTTCTTAGAGACTCTAGTGAATTGCCATATATAAAAAAAGCAGTATCCGTGCAAATTCCTAACATTAATCTTAATGCTATATCTTTATTGAATTTGACTCCTATTTTTTCAAAGAAGTCATAAAGAATTGAGCAAGAAGAAGGGGCATTGGGATCAACATAGTTTAAATTTCCATAACAGGAATTTGTAAAATGATGATCTATATCTATTATTTTACGGCCTTTTAATTTCTCTTTAAATTCGTCCGAATAATCATCTAATGATCCATGATCCAAAAAGATAATGTAATCAAATTCTTCCAAATTTAGTGTCTCTATACTTACTCCATATTCCACTTCTTTGCTGAAATCAAATGCATCTAGGTTCTCGCTCATATTATCCTTGCTGACCAATTTAACACTAATGCCTTTGCTTTCAAGGACATACTTCATTGCAGTACACGATCCTAGCGAATCTCCATCAGGTCTTGCATGGAGTGTCATTAGAACTCTCTTTGCCTTTCTAATTTCTTTCCAAATTTGCTTGAATGAATTGTTCATTTTCTCATAAACCGAGTTAAACATAATTACCTCTTTTTTTCTAAGTTTAAAAGATTTTAGTATATCAAATGCGGGAGACAGGATTCGAACCTGCGCAAGTACTAAACTACAAGAGCCTTAATCTTGCCCGTTTGACCACTCCGGCACTCCCGCATTTAAATATCATAAGATAACCCTATAAAAAGTTTTATAAATAGCCAAACATAGAAGGTTTTGAAGACGGCCATAGTAGAAGGGAAACACCTGGTCTCATTCCGAACCCAGAAGTTAAGCCTTTTATGTTAATGGTGGTAGTTTCGAAAAGAAGCTAAGTCATTAAGCTGTCTTCTATAATTTTATAAAAATGTTTTATATTAACAATTTATGAAAAAACTCTCAAAAAAAGAGACAGAAGAAGAGATTAAGAATTTCTTTCAAGACATTAAAAACAAGACTCCTGAAGAAGTCAAAAAAATTGTGAAGATGGCTATGAGCTACAATATCAAGCTTGGGCAATTTAAGAAGACTTTTTGCAAGAAATGCCTTACTCCTTATAGAAATCCCAAAATACGAATCAAAAGAAGCATAAAATCAGTCAGATGTGAAAATTGTGATAATATAAGCAGATGGAAAATTAAGCTTTCTTGAACTTACCAACCAATTCAATCAAATCTGTTTGTCCAAGGAATACAGCTCTGCAGCAGTATCTTTCTATTCCAAGTTCATCCAAAACTTTGCCAGACTTTTCACCATTTGCCACTCTTCTTTTATACTCTTCCCATAAGTGACCTACAGGTTTACCACACGAAAAGCATCTTATTGGAATTATCATATATTTATTCTTGAAAATTACTTTTTAAACATTACTATGGGATAACTTAAAGACCTATAAAGTTTCTTTAGCATCTTCTCGTCTTCTCTACCTTTAATTTCTCTTGTAGCATCTTCTTCTTTCTTAAGATGTTCGGAACATTTTTTATGAACCTCTAGAAACATATTTTCTAAAATCGGATCGTACTGTTCCTTTGAACTGGAAAAATGTTCTTTAACCTGTCCGTTAGGACATAATACATTCAAAGTATAACTTCTTTTGTCTAAACGTTCGAAATAATCACAGTTTAATCTTAACCTAATTTCTCCAACTCTGATAGTGTATATGTCTCTGTTTTTCCCACTCTTTTCTATGTCTTCAGGGTTAGTTCTAGCGAACTTTCTTACAATTTTCTCTAGTCTTCTATCTTCTTTGTTGTTCATAAAAGCCTGGGATTTTGATGACTTATAAACCTTGTGAACATACAAATCTTTAAAAACTAATTTTAGTTTCCCCAATAATCAAAGGTGAAAAAATGAGGAAATGTGTTTATTGCGGTTCTGACCTCCATGACAACAGATCTATGGAAATTTGTGATAGATGCGGAGAGAGGGTATGGGGAAAGAAGATGTTTGATGCCATAAAGAAGACAACAGATGAAACAAGAGACAAAGGCGACTTGGAAATTATGAGACCAGATTTGCTAGATAATAACGGTAACAAGTTCCATTAAGGCAATAATTGCATAGCTTTTTAAATGATTTATTTCTGTTTAATTTATGGGTAAATCAAAAAGAATTCAGACTAATGGTAGGCCTGGACTAAGCAGAATATTCCAAAAATTTAAGGAAGGGGATCCTGTCGCAGTCGTAAGAGAACCCTCAATAGATTCGAGGTTTCCTTTTAGGCTTCAGGGACTAACCGGAGTAGTAATCGGCGAAAGGGGAAATTCTTACATAGTTGAAATCGCAACATTAAATAAGAAAAAGGAGTTCATAATAGAGCCTGTTCACTTAAAGAAAATAAAGCAATAAAATGATAAAAGATAGACAATCACTTAGCATGGTAGAATCAGAGCAATACATCAAAGATGATGAGAATGCTGCAGAACTTGGCAAGTTCATAAAGAAATTTGTAAAGCTTGATCTTAAGAAAGCAAAAGAGCTTAAGAAAAAAATCGAGGAATTAAACCTCATGAAAGTTAAGTCAGATTACACCTCAAAGATTATAGATGTTCTTCCTGAAAATTCAGAAGACCTAAATAAAATTTTTGTTGATATTAGCTTAGACGAAAATGAAACTCAAAAGATCCTTGACACAGTTAAAGAATTTATCAAATAGAGAAAATGGAAAAAGAAGAATATGCAGTAGTACTAGATTATTTGCCCAACGGATATCCTCTAGAGAAGAAAATGATTCCTATAGTGCAAGCTATAGGTGAAAAGAACCTAACTCTCTTGGAACTGATTCCAAGAAGAGAAGTAAGTTTTGAGATAGGCGAGAGAGTTTATATTGGAGAAGGAAAGAGAGACAAGGTATATTACATTTCTGGAAGACTTCCACGTGAAAAATTAACTGAATCCGCGAAAGCACAACTGGAAGAATTTATAAATAAGGTTGTTAAGGAAAGAGAGAAAGAATTCGTGGAATTTTTTAACAAGTCTGGAGCAATAAACAAGAGAATGCATCAACTTGAGTTTTTGCCTGGATTAGGAAAAAAGCATATGCGTGATATTCTCAAACAAAGGGAAGAAAAACCCTTCGAATCTTTTGAGGATATTAGAAGTAGAATTCCAAATCTTCCTGACCCCGAAAAAGCAGTGGAGAGAAGAATTTTTAAAGAACTTGTAGATAGGGAAAGATATAATCTATTCGTACAATAAAATGGAAGCAAAGCAACAAAACAACGAGAGAATTGTCAGAATTTTGTCAAAAGATATAGAAGGAAATATGACTCTTTATTCTGGCTTGGCTACAATTAAAGGAATATCCTGGGCTTTCTCAAATGCTATCTGCCATTCTTTGAAATTAGACAGAACAAAAAAGATTGGGGATCTTTCTGAGGAAGAAATAAAAGTAATTTCAGATTTTGTTAAAAAACCAACTTTGCCAAGTTATATTGTTAACCGAAGGAAAGACAGAGAGACAGGGGAAGATAGACATGTTATAGGAGTTGATTTAGAATTATCAAAAGAATTTGATATAAAGAGATTGAAACAGATTAAGAGTTACAAAGGAATAAGGCATACTCTTGGATTACCTTTGAGAGGTCAGAGAACAAAAGGTAACTTCAGAAGAAACAGAAGTAGAGGAGTAGGAATTAAAAAGAAAAATAAAACAACTACCAAATGAAAAGAAAGCATAAACTTTATTCAAGGCCTAAGAAACCTTATGATAAGAAAAGATTTGAAGAAGAAGCAATAATAGTTGAGAGATTCGGACTAAAGAACAAGAGAGAAATATGGAAAGTTCAGGCTAAAGTTGATGCAATAAGAGAAAAGGCAAAGAATCTTATCACTGCTTCCGGAGAGGATAAAGAAGCTTTCTTTAAGAGATTGAGAAAAATAGGATTAAGTGTTGACAGCATTGCAGACGTTCTTTCACTTACAAAAGAAGATTACATGGATAGAAGATTGCAAACTGTTGTCTTCAAAAAAAAGCTTGCCCCAACAATTAAATCTGCAAGACAGTTTATAACTCATAAAAAAATATCTGTAAATGGAGGATTAGTAAATAGTCCTGCTTATATTGTTCCGGTAGAATTGGAAAATAAGATATCCTTAAAACATAAAACAAGAATGGTCAAACCAGAAGTACAATTAAACAAGGAGGAACTCATAGTAAATGGAAATGAAACAGGAGAGTGAAGTTGTAGAAGCTCAGCCAGAGCTGGAAATTGAAGATGAAAAACATCCTGAAAAAAAGAAGAAAGAAATTGAAGCAATAATTCATATTTATACTTCTTTCAATAACACAATTGTTCACGTTACAGATATGTCCGGAAGAACATTATCAAAAGTTACGGGCGGAATGGTTACAAAACATTCTAGACTTAAGGCAAATCCAACAATTGCAATGTTTATTGCAAAAAGAGTTTCTGAAGAGATAATGCCTTTAGGAATTAAATCGCTTTATGTTAGAATAAGAGCTAAGACTGGAAATGCAACTCCAGGTCCAGGAGCTCATGCAATAATAAAGAGTCTTTCAAGATCAGGATTTAAAATATTGAATATATTGGATATTACCAGAATCCCTAGAGGTGGCCCTAAAGTAAAGGGAGGAAGAAGAGGTAGAAGAGTTTAAAAGTCCCTAAAATTTTTCATTAAAATGGAAGTAATAGATAAGAAAGAAAACCAAATAACATTCAAAGCAGAAATAAGTGATAGCTTAGCAAATTCAGTAAGACGTTATCTCAACCAAATACCTGTTCTTGCAGTTGATGAAGTTGAAATTTACAAAAACGATTCTCCATTATATGATGAAACTGTAGCTCACAGAATCGGATTAATTCCTCTTAAAATGGATAAGTCTGTCAACGAAAAGACAGAGATGGAAATGAAGTTGGCCGTGAAAAGAGAAGGAATGGTTTATTCTGGAGACTTAAAAGGAGCATTGGGTGTTGTTTATGAAAAAATGCCAATAACTTCTCTTGGTGAAGAAAACGAATTGCAGATCGTTGCATTTGCGAGAACTGGAAAGGGAAGTGATCACTCAAAGTTTTCTCCCGGATTAATGTATTATAGACATGTTGTTGAATTGAAGATGGATTCTGACTTGTATGATGAAGTCAAAGAAGCTATTCCTAATAATGAAATAAAGAAAGAAGGAAAAAGCATTGTTGTTTTGGACAATTTGAAGAGAGAAGTTTCTGATATTTGCGAAGAAATATGCAAAGAAAAAGGAAAGAAATTGGAAATGATTCCAAAAGAGGAATTGATAATAACAATAGAATCTTTCGGGCAGCTTGAAGTTAATGAAATTTTCAAGAGAGCTATTGAAGCACTTGAAAAAGACTTGGAAATAGTTTCAAAAAAGATTTAATTCTATATTTTTAAAAAGTTACATTTATCTACTTTATATTAAGATAATTTGCTATGTTTTATGCAGGGATAGCGAAGTGGTCAAACGCGCGAGACTCAAAATCTCGTCTCTTAGTGAGTTCGGAGGTTCGAATCCTCTTCCCTGCACTTTAAGAAGATAGTTGGTTAAATAAGCTAAGATACCCTTTTGCGAATAAAGTAAATTTATCTGCAACCTGATCAATCCTTATTTTTCCGGAAGATATAGAATCTTTTACTGAAATATTATTTTCTTGCAAGTTAAGTAAGTCTTGAGAAGTGGTAGTGATCATTAAATCTGGATTATTTATGTACCCGTCACTTATTATAATATTTCCACTAGACACCTCAAGAGAATAAGCGATATCATCTATTTTTACCTGAATTTTTGGAGTTATAGAAGTGAATGGAATATTATGCAAATTGTATATTTTTAATACAACAGAAGTATAGTTAATCAAATCTTTTTCTATATCTGAAAGAGAATAGTTTGTAACATCTGTTTTTATCAGAATTGTTTTCCCTCCTGAGCCTGGAATATTAATTGTCTCATATCCTGATCCTGCCTCATTTGATTGAGCAAAAATACCAGGGGCATTAACTCCCGAATATTTGTAACTATAGTTTTGTCCATTTAAAGAGAAGTACACGAAAGATATAGCTAATATTAGAGTAACTCCTCCGAGTATAGAAAGGATAATTCCTGGGACATTTCTCTCTTTTTTTGCCACACTTTTAAGGTAAGCAAACTTATTTAAAAAAGTATTTAATCTCAGTAGAATGCGTCCGTAGCTCAGCCTGGATTAGAGCATCTCCGTCCTAAGGAGAGGGTCGTAGGTTCAAATCCTATCGGGCGCATAATTGTCATATAGTAATCTTTAAAACTCTATTTTAATACATATTTTTAAGCGTGGGTAGTATAGCGGCTAGTATATCTGCCTTCCAAGCAGATGGTCCGGGTTCGACCCCCGGCCTACGCACTTAAAAAATGGAAGAACCAAAAGAAACAAAGAAGTTTGTCAGTTCGTTTAAAGACTTTTATAATAAAAGATACAAACTATTATTTGTACTTACAGCAATTCTAATACTTTCATCAATCGCTTTCATCTTTTTTTTCCACATCCAAAATCATGATTTTATCTATAAAGATATATCCTTGTCGGGAGGAACTTTAATTACAATTAATAGTAACAATCTTAGTGTTGCAAAATTGCAACAAGATCTTCCGAGCTATTTAGGAAATGTACAAGTCAATTCTATAAAAGATATTATTACTCAAGAGCAGAAAGCAGTAACAATTCAGACATCGGAGAATGCAGATAATTCTAAACAGATACTGGATAATTATTTAGGATATAACTTAACAAGCCAGAATAGTAGTTTTGAATTTACTAGTCCAACTTTGGGAGCAGGATTTTATCAGCAACTCTTGATTGCAATATTGGCCGCTTTTGTGTTCATGTCTATTGTTGTATTTATTTTGTTTAGAACATTTGTCCCATCAGGAGCTGTTGTTTTATCTGCATTTGCCGATATTTTAATGACTCTTGTTGTGGTTGATCTTATCGGTATGAGATTATCCTCTGCAGGGATCATAGCTTTCTTAATGCTGATTGGATATTCAGTAGATACGGATATACTACTTACAAATAGAGTACTAAAGAGAGATGTAGGTTCAATAAATAGCAAAATTTTTGGAGCATTCAAAACAGGAATTACAATGTCAATTACCGCTTTGGCTTCCGTTCTTACAGCACTTATAATTACAGGCTCTTTCTCAAGCACACTTTCTCAAATATTTACAATTCTAGCAATTGGTCTTTGTTTTGATATATACAATACTTGGGTCACTAACGCTTCAATAATTAAATGGTACGCAACAAGAAAGAATGAAAATAAATCTTAAATTCACTTGGAAAATTTGGTTATTAATTATAATCCTTGTACTGTCTCTCCTATCTATATTTGCAACTCCTTACTTATTCCAAAAAGGAGTTGTGATATCAAGTGTAACCACAAATTCAACCGCAGCTATTCAAGGATTTAATTCAAGTTCGGTGATAAATTCAATTAATGGCCAACCTGTTACAAACACAACAGATTATGCAAATATAATTCAGAATATATTTGTTTCAAATAACACAGTTAAAGTTACATTTAATACAAACCAAGGATCAATAATTTATTATTCAAATTCTTCTCCAGATATCACCGTCTCAGATATTTCTCCAACAAGACTTCAAACTGGTTTGGATCTTTCTGGAGGAGCAAGTGCTCTAGTACAAGCCGCAAATCAATCTATGACTGCTTCTCAGGCAAGCGAAGTTGCACAAATGATTGATAATAGATTGAATGTTTATGGGTTGGAAGATATTAAAGTTTCACCTATAAGTGATTTGTCGGGAAATAATTATGTAAGTATTGAAATTGGAGGCAAAACTCCTGCAGATTTGGAAGATTTGATTTCTCAACAAGGAAAGTTTGAAGCTAAAATAGGTAATGTCACAGTTTTCCAGGGGGAAAAACAGGATATAGCAAACGTTGCAACATCTGGGCAACAGTCTGGGTTGCAACAATGCACTCAACAGTCAGATGGTTCTTATGTTTGCCAATTTAGTTTCGCGGTTTACTTAAGTCAGACAGCTGCACAGAGATTTGCAGATCTTACACAGAATCTCACAATAAATCATACTTCCAGTGGAGATTATTTATCAAAAACTATTGATTTGTATCTTGATGGACAACTTCTTCAGGGAGGTAGTTTACAGATAAGTGCTGACTTGCAAGGAAGAGTAACGACTCAAGTATCTATTCAAGGTTATGGTTCGGGAGTAACACAAACAGATGCGATTAATGATGCACAAGCTCAGATGAAAAAACTTCAGACCGTATTACAAACAGGAAGTTTGCCATTCCAGTTAGAAATCGTTCAGCTAAATACAATCTCTCCATTATTAGGGAACTTTACTAACACAATAATGTTGGCGGGTCTTGTTTCATTGCTTGCAGTATCTATAATTATATTCATAAGGTACAAGAAAGTTAGAATCCCTCTTGCTGTAATCTTCACCTGCCTATCTGAAATAATAATTATCTTAGGTATTGCAGCATTCATAAGTTGGAATCTTGATCTTCCAAGTATTGCTGGAATTCTAGCCACAATTGGAACAGGTATTGATAGTCAAATAATAATCCTTGATGAAGCTAAGACAAAAATATTAAATTTAAGACAGAGATTAAAGAGAGCATTCTCAATTATTTTAGGATCATATTTCACTGCATTTGTTTCTTTAATTCCTTTAGGTTGGGCTGCAGCTGGATTCTTTAAAGGATTTGCATTTACGACAATTATAGGTATTACTGTGGGTATTTTAATTACAAGACCTGCCTTTGTGGATATTGTTAACAAGATTGAAAAAGAATAGAAATAAAAAATCAAAAATCTATTTTCAATCATGAAATCTAGTATTAAAGAAAATATTTCTTCCGGTGCAGGGGATATAAAAAAGTTATGGCATAGACTAAAGAATCGTGATTTTTCTGGAAATTCAGGACTTGCAATACAAAATAGTCTATATCAGTTCCTTACAAATGTGTCCACAAAGTTAGGTGCACTAATATTTACTGTAATTTTAGCAAGAGTAATGATGCCTACTTTGTTTGGGGAGTACAGCCTTGCTCTTTCAGTGGTCTTAATTTTTGTTTCTTTTTCAGACTTAGGTATTGGAGATACGATGATCCGGTTTGTATCAAAAAAAATTGGAGAGAATAATCCCCAAAAGGCAAAAACTTACACTAAATATTTTATCAAAATAAAATTTGTATTTATATTTTCTATATCTCTACTTATTCTTATTTTAGCAAAAGTTATCTCAAACATTTATCCTAATGAACCTATATATTTGGCTCTTATGGCCGGATCTATCTATATTTTCTTTGTGGGATTTGTTGCATTTTTTATAAATGTTTTAAATGCGAATAGTCATTTTAAACCAATATTTTATAGAGAAACAGTCTTTCAAGTTATAAGAATTATATTAATCCCCTTAATTACTATTTATCTTTTGAAAAATAATTTTAGTAGTGAACTGATTTTATTTTGGAATATTGCAATGTTAGCGGTAACATATTTTCTTTCAGGATTTACCTTTTTATCTTACAAAGAAGTAAATATATTTTCCATACTTAAACAGAAAGAGCAACTTTCTTCGCCTGAAAAGAAACAAGTAAATAAGTTCATTCTTCTTATGTCTGCTACTGTCTTTTCGGGTGTATTCTTTGGATATATTGATACCGTAATTCTTGGACTTTTTGTCCAGCCCCAATATATTGGATATTATAGAGCAGCATTTAATCTTATAGCTGCGATAGCCCCACTAATAACCCTCTACGTTGCAGTATATCCTATTTTTAACAAACTAAACAAAGAAGATCTTGAAATATTATTTAAGAGATCATTCAGGATAACTTTAATCTTATCTGTACTAATTTCAATATTTCTATTTGCATTCGCAAATATTATAATTAGTCTTATTTATGGATCTGCATATTCAATGTCTGCCAATATACTCAGGATATTTTCAATAGTATTAGTCACATTCCCAATAACTGGAATTTATTATGCTTATTTTGCTTCAATAGGAAAGCCAGAAATTAATACCAGGACGCTTGCTTGGTCTACAGTAATTAATATTGCCCTTAATATAATTTTGATTAGCTGGCTTGTAAGATATAGCCCTCTTTGGGCTGCATATGGAGCAGCAGCAGCAACGATTATAAGCAGATGGTTTTATACAATAGCATTAGCAGTTTATAAGAGAAAATTGAAGACCTGAAAAATTTTAATAATTTATTAAACTTTTTTCAAACTTAGTAACTTATTATATTCTTTTATGCAAGTATCTGCGAGAAAACTATAATCATATTTTTCTGCCATTTTTTTGGAAACCTCCCCCATTTTTTTCATTTTTGATTTGCCGCTATTATATATTTTTAATAAAGCATCCCTTATTCCCAGAGGATTTTTGAATCCAACAACAAAACCATTTTTACCATTATCAACTAAATAGGGTTGAGCTGAACTAACAATAGGTAGCCCGCAGGCCATTGCCTCTTGTATTGTAATCATAAATTCTTCTGAGAGGGTTGCAGCAACAAAAAGATCTGATGAAAAGTAATAATCATATAAGACTTTTTCTGGAACATTTTTCCTATGAAAAACATCTTTCTCCAATTCTAACCCTTCTTCTTTTACCCATTTATACATATCTTCTTCCAAGATCCCTCGACCAACCATCAAAAGTTTGGCATTTGGAATATCTTTCTTTAAAAGAGCAAATCCTTTTATGATATCATCGATTCCTTTATCTGGTGCTATCTGTCCGGTACTTAAAATCAATAAATCATCTTTCTTGATTCCGAGTTCCTTTCTTTTATCTTCATAACTCTTTTTCATATTTTGAATCTGATAAAAATTAACTCCATTTGGTAAAAGAAAGATTTTATCTTCTGAAACTCCTAGCTTAGTTATTCTTGGAACTTGGAACTCTCCATCTGCAGCTATAGAATCTGATTTCTCCAAGACATACTGCCAAGGTTTTCTTAAAAACAACTTAATATATAATTTGCTTATGCCCTTTTGTCTCAAAGTTTCCTTCCCATACCATGCCTCCATACCCCATGTTTGATAGATTACTGGTTTCCTTTCTTTCTTATGTAAATACCACCAAGCAAACGATTCAGTACTATGTAATATATCAAAATTAGTTTTTTGGAGATATTTCATAAGATTATAACTAAATACAAATTTGTATGGTATGTTAGGAAATATCCTTCTAACCCCTGTATAAACAGGAGGCAGGAAAATATAACTAACACCATTATACACGGTTTCTTTGAGTTTAGGATTGTCCTTAAGTTTGGTTGTAACAACAGTGACATTTATACCTTTTTTTACTAACTCTTCAGAAAGGTAGTGAACATATTTTGATCCCCCATCAAATGCATTATGAAAATGGAAAGTTTCCATTCTTGGAAAGACTACCCTCACTTTACTACTTCTAATATAAAATGAACTTCATTTGCAGGGAATAGATTTGCAAAAAAGGCCTCATAAATATTTGGAAATTTATTTGCAAAGAAATAAAGACCAAAAAAAGTATAGGTTCTGCAGAAAACAATTTCTTTTTTAAAAAATTTAAATCTTATATCTCCATACTCATGAGATTGAATTTTGCCAATATGATTTTTTCCCTTAGGTTCGAATTCAACATAATCAAAACTGGTAAAGCTAAAAGGATGTAGATGAGTTAAATCCGAAGCAGCTGCACTTGAAGAATAATATGGAACCCTTATATCAATTCTTCCTCCTTTTTTCACAACTCGATGCATTTCATTTATCAACGGGATTATATTCCAAACATGTTCTATAACATGATATGCTATTATCTCGTCTACTGAATCGTCCTTAAAGGGGAGCTTTTTTTCTAAATTAATAACCATATCTGGATTTACTGTGGACGAAATGTCACAATTCAAATATCCATCTAGCTTTACTTGACCACATCCCAAATTAAGCTTCATTTTACTAGTACTTCTTTTATAATTTTACAAATCTTCTCAATTTCTTCTTTTTTTAACTTAGAAGAAGAAGGTAAGTTGAGTCCTCTCTTTTCCAATTCTTCTGCTACAGGAAAATGTTCTTTAGTAAAATAAGGGGGCATTTGATTCAAGGGTATAAAGAAAGGTCTCGTCTCTATCCCCTCTTTTTCCAATCTTTCAATAACCTCTTCTTTTTTATTAGTCAGGATTATATTCATCCAATACACATTTTTTCTGTCGTCTTTTTTCGGGATAAATCCCATACTTTTGATACCTTTTAACAATTGAACATATAAATCTGAATTTTCTTCCCTTATTTTTAAGAAAGACTTTATCTTTTCTAATTGTGCCAAACCTATTGCAGCTTCTATGTTAGTCATTCTATAGTTGAATCCAATAACAGAATGCCAATATCTTCTTTCTTTACTCATTCCCTGATTCCTAAATAATTCCATTTTTTCTTTCAATTCTTCATTATTTGTAACACACATTCCTCCCTCACCTGTCGTAATAACTTTATTACCAAAGAAACTAAAACATCCGATATCTCCAAAACTACCTACTTTTTTACCATTATATTCAGCCCCATGAGCTTCTGCGCAATCTTCTATAACATAAAGATTATGCTTATTTGCAATTTCCATAATCTTTCCCATATCGCAAGGTATTCCATATAAATGTACTGGAATTATTGCTTTTGTTTTTTTGGTGATTTTCTTTTCAATTTCATTAGGATCAATTGTCCAGGTATCTCTTTCAGAATCTACAAAAACAGGAGTAGCATTAACATATTTTACTGCATTTGCAGTTGCAATATAAGTAGACACTGGAACTATGACCTCGTCACCATCTTTTATACCTAATGCGAGTAAAGCAAGATGTAATGCCGCAGTTCCATTACAGCAGCCAATTCCATATTTTACTTCGCAAAATTCCGCAAATTCTTTCTCAAATTTGTGAATATATTCTCCTTTGGACGAGATCCAACTGCTTTTCACCGCGTCTATTACATATTCTAATTCTTCGTTTCCAAGCAGTGGTTCAGATACCGGAATCATCTTAATAAAAATCTCCCATATTTTATGTCTATTTGAAATTATATATAAAGGTTTTTATTCCTTATGGATGTTAATTCTGATGTAAAAAATCTAAAATCTTTTTAACAGACTCTTCGACATTTTCTTTTGTAGAATTAATCTCTACTTCCGGAGATTCTGGAGGTTCGTAAGGAACGTGTAATCCAATAAAGTTTTTAATTTCCCCAATTTCTGCTTTTGCATATAATCCCTTAACATCTCTTTTCTTGCATTCCTCATATGAGCATTTTACATATATTTCAATAAAATTATCTCCTAAAACTCTCCGTGCCATTTCACGGGATTCTTTGAAAGGCGAGATTATTGGAACTAATATGTAATCCACTATACCCATAGAGTCTTTGCACAACTCAACTATTAATCTATTATTTTCTTTTATATCTTCAGGGGTAAATCCTAAATGCTTGTGCAATCTTTCTCTAACATCATCACCATCAAAGATTTCATAGCTTTTGCCAAGATTATCAAATTTTTTTCTGAGAAGGTCTGTGATGGTACTTTTACCACTTCCAGATAATCCAGTAAACCATAGAACTTGAGTCATTCTACAAAAACTTTATCTCCCTTCTTTATACTTTCAATGATTATATCAGATATTTCTGGTCTCATAAACCATTCTGGAGGTCTTATACCCTTATTTAGCATTTCTCTTGCCTGAGTTCCAGAAATATGCATCTTATTTTCTTCAGGATAGTCAATAAAATCGGGTTCATGTATGTACTTGTTGTCTAAATCAGAATAAAAAACAGTATCAAATTTTATTATTTCCATACCAAGTTCTTCTTTTGTAAATTTGTTAAAGATTTTGTGAGAAGCTTGCGGATCATAAAAATTTCCAACTCCTGTATGATCTCTTCCAACAATAAAGTGAGAACATCCGAAGTTCTTTCTTACTAGTGCTGTAAAGACTGCTTCTCTTGGTCCACCATATCTAGAATATGTTCCCAGAGTTCCAAAAACAACTTTTGATTTAGGATAAATGTCTTTAATCATCTTCTCATAAGTTTTGATTATTATATCTGACTCAAAATCTCCAATTTTTTTCTTTCCTATAACCGGATGAACAAATAAACCATCACAAAGTCCTCTTTTTAGTCCTTCCAATTGTACAAATTCATGAGATCTATGTATAACATTTCTTGTATGAAATCCAACTACTTTGCTCCACCCTCTTTCCGAAAATATTTTTCTTGTCTGTTTAGGTGTTAATTCATGACTGTTCTGGGAAATTCTTTTTTTTATTAAGCTAATTTTTCCACCCAAAAAAGTATTTCCTCCATCCAAAAACTTTTTTACTCCCGGATGATTTTCATCCAAAGTTCCGTAAACTTTTAAGGCGAGGTCACTTTTGTTCAAATTATATATCTCTTCTATATGAAGTATGGCGTAGACTTCATTATCTTTAGATAACGATACATCTTCATTTTCTTCAAAGTTATTGGATATTTTTTCATCTATTTTTAATAAAATTGGTAAAGGCCAAATTGCATTGTTGGGTAATCGCATGTTATCTGCAACAGATTCTGCTTCATTCTTTTTCATAAAACCTTCAATAGGACTAAATGAACCCATTGCAATTTGTTCCACATCCATTAAAGTTTCTTCATCAATCTCAATTTTTTTATTTGGAATTATTCCATTATAATTTGGAAAGAATCTATTTACAAGTTTACCTCCATGAGGTTTTACCAATATTTCTGGAACTTTATCTGATTTTATATAGTTAGAATTAATTATCTTAGTAACTAAATCTTCTCCTTTTTGACTATTCAAAAAATTAACTTGCTTCATCAGTACAGATAGCATATTAACTGTCTCAACAGGGTATTTTCCGACAGCAGTTTCTTTTGTTAATGCAATACCACTAACCCCATCTAAAAGTGTATTTATTATATCATTAACCTCTGCCTTATTTGGTTTTAATGCCATAGACATTTGTTCCAAGGTATTTGTTGCAACAAAAATTTCTTTTCCAAGATCTCTAACATTCTTTATTATTAACTTTTGAATAAAAGGAATCTTTTCAAGAGGAATTTGTGAACTTAAATCTCCTCGGTCAATAAGTATTCCATCAGAAACTTTTGCAATTTCAATAAAATTTTCTAGACCTTTTTTTGATTCTATCTTTGAGTATACTATTGCTTCTGGATATATCTTTCTAAATTTTGATACACTTTCAGGATCTTCCATAAAAGATAGCGTGAAGTGGTTTATATTATGCTTTTTTGCAAGTTCAATAGCAGTGTGATCTTTTTTACTAAAAGGAGGTAAATTAAAGGTAGGACTATCCACTAAAACTGCTTTCTTTCCTCCTACTAGTCCGCCAATTATAACTTCGCACAATATATATCCTTCAACTATTTTTGAAGTATCAAAAACTCTAAGCAGAACCGAATTAAAATCTATAGAGATTAAATCCCCTACATCTAATTTTTTTATAATCCCGCTTGGATTTAAAAAAAGATTATTAGCATCGCATTTAATAGGATCTCCAAATAATTTAATCAAGTCCCCATCATTAAATCTAATCTCTTCGGTGTTGCCGGATCTTATTTGTGACCCTTCGGTATCTAGTATTATAGGTACTCCATAATCTATAATATCCCTTATTTTTTCATCAATTTCGTTTTCCTCAGTATGAGAGAGATTTATCCTAAAAAAATCAACTCCGCTATTTTTTAACTTCCCAAGAGTTTCTGGATTATTAGATGAAGGACCTATAGTGCATATGATTTTTGTGCCATTTATCATATTCCTAAACTTGGTTATTTCCTTTTAAAGCTTATGAAATTTAGACATACTTTTAAGTAACTTTTAAAAATAAAATATCATGGTAATTACAATGGATGATAATATACTTTGGATTCATTTGCATCCTCCTAGAACTGGAGGTAACACCATTGTTGAGACGATACTTAAACACTTTCCAAGAGAGGAAATATATATGACCTCTCTAGCAAGATATGGGATAGATACAGAGAAATTTGATAAGAATAAGGTCAGATTTATATTGGGACATGCTACTTATTACGGGATAGATAAATTGGTCCCTCAAAGAGTTCCAAGATATTTTGTCATTCTAAGGGATCCTGCAGAAAGGCTTGTTTCACACTATAATGCTAAGATGCAAGATGAAGAGAAGAAGATACCATTTGATAAGTGGTATAAAAATCAGATAAAAAACGAGATGGTTAATTTTCTAGACTTAAAATTTAGGGGAAGTGAATCTAGCAGAATGCGTGTTCCCAGGTTTATTTTGCCCTTAATAAAGAGGGTTAGCTATAAAACAGTCTACTTTTTTCAAACAATTTTATTCAATTTGTTTAATCTCAATAAAAAGAACGATTTGAAAAAATTGGAGAATGCAAAAAAGTTGTTGGATCTGTGTTGGTTTGTCGGAACTACTGAAGGGAGTAAAAAAGATTTTAAATTTATTTTTAATTCTATCGGGTTAAAAGATGTAAAATATAAAGATAATGGCGTAAGTAAAAAAGTTGTTAAAATAGATAATCAGCTTAGAGAAAGGATCTATAAAGATAATTCTTTAGATGTTGAATTATATAAATATGGATTAGAACTTAATAAAAGACTAAGAGAAAAATATAAAATTAAATAATAAAGTTATCTGTTTTCTTATTTTATTTATCTACAGAAGATATTCCTTTCTCTTTTAAAATTCTTAGATCATTTTGAACCATCATATTTACTAATTCTTTAAAGCTGGTTTTCGATTTCCATTTTAATTCTCTTTTAGCTTTAGAAGGATCCCCTAAAAGCAAATCTACTTCTGCTGGTCTAAAAAATTTTTGATCTACTTTTACAACCACTCTTTCATGGTATTTTCCTACTTCATTAATTCCTTTTCCTTCCCAGATAATGGGCATGTCCACAATTTTGAATGCTTCTTCAACAAAATCTCTTACAGTATGATTTTCTCCCATAGATATAACATAATCTTCAGGCTTCTCTTGCTGAAGCATAAGCCACATTGCTTCCACGTAATCTCCTGCGAATCCCCAATCTCTTTTGGCGTCAAGATTACCAAGAGAAATAGGAAAATCTTGATATCCTAATTTTATCTTAGCTACGGAGTGCGAAATTTTTCTTGTGACAAATTGTTTACCTCTTATTGGTGATTCGTGATTAAACAAAATTCCACTACATGCAAATAACCCGTAACTTTCTCTATAATTTACTGTAATCCAATGACCGAATAATTTTGATACGCCATAAGGACTTCTTGGATAAAAAGGAGTCTTTTCTGTTTGCGGAACTTGCTGAACTTTTCCAAACATTTCACTACTAGAGGCCTGATAAAATTTGATCTTGGGATTAATGAGCCTAATGGCTTCCAATATTCTTAGAACGCTCAATCCAGTAATCTCTGCGGTAGATTCTGGTTGCGTCCAGGAAGAAGGAACAAAAGATTGTGAACCAAGATTATAAAACTCTGTAGGTTCAATTTCCTTCAATAACCTTATTATAGAGCCTGTATCTGTTAAATCACCTTCAACTAAATGAATCTTATATTTTATCTCCCCTATTCTCTCGAATACATCTGTACTGGTACGTCTATGCATTCCAAATACTTCATATCCTTTTGAAAGTAAGAATTCAGCAAGATAGGTTCCGTCTTGTCCAGTAATGCCTGTAATTATAGCTTTTTTGTTTTGACCTTCAGATTTATCCATTAGAAACCATATGAGAAATGATTTAAAAACTTTCTGAATTACAAACCTTTAATATAACTCTTCTAGAACTTAAATTCATCTGTAAAATTTATCAACTAAGATTGTCATTGCAAGGTCTAAATTTTTTGAAACATACGGATGTAAATTTGATAGCTTATTTTCCTTTTTATTCAACATATTTGGGGTTACAATAATTGGATTATTATCTAATTCTCAAAATTTCAATTCCCCTTCACCTTGTGCATAATAAATACCCATATAATCTCTAACTCCTTTCCCTCCTTTATTGATATTCTTAGAAATTGTGGTCCATCCACAGTCCGCTCCTCCGAAATAAACAAAGTCCGAAAGATTTAGATTGGCTTCTCTTTTTGCATTAGCACTTAAAGCATTTCTTAATCCAATAGTGCCTCTAGGTATACCTCCCCCTATTGGCCATAAAAGATCTTTTGCAGGATGACCCTTTCGGGTAATTAACAATATGCCTCTTTCATTTTTTTCATTTAAACATGCGATAAGACCATCAACACTTCCACGCACAAGGTAGGATCTTGCAGAATAATAATCTTTATCTGAGATTAATCCTGGACTAAAACTGTTCTCGTCAAACGGAGACCCTTCATTTTCAATAAAAGTAATAGGCTCAAAGATTTTTGAGTATTTTCTTATTTCTGATGCAGTAATATTATCCATTCCTTACTCTATTTTAATTGCTTTAAAAGTTTTATTATGTGTTATTTAACAACCCTTATAAATTGATAATTTGATTAATGTTTATGAAAATTGTAATGATTTACCCAAGTTCGTTATCGGAAAAAGGAATTTCAAAATATTCTCAAGATTTAATTAGTAACATAAGAAAGCAAGATGTAGACATAGACGAAATTACATTCACCCAAGGAAAGTCTTCTACTTTATTTAAACAAATACCTAAAATCTTAAAATACGACGTAATACACATTCAGCATGAGTATAATCTCCTAGGAGGTTATGGAATACCTTACTTTGCATTATTTGGAATATTAGGTCTTTTTAAGAAAAAAAGAATTATAACAACAATGCATACAGTTCCATCTTTAAAAGGTGAATTTCAAAGTGGAAAAATCAAAACTTTTTTGAGAAAAGTTCTTTATAAATTACAAAATAGACTGATAAATGTTAATTCTAATAAAATAATAGTTCATTCGGAAGCGTTTAAAAGAATTTTATCAGAAGAGTATCATGTTTCAGAAGAAAAAATAAATGTTCTTACTCATGCAATAATTGAAGATATAAAAATCACAAATAAAAATAAGGCGAAGAAAGACTTGAAATTAGAAGGTAATGTCTATTTACTTATTGGGACTATGATACGAGACCATGGGCATGATATAATCTTAAGGCAAGCTGACAAAATTGGTAAAACTATTTTAGTTGCTACCAACCCCCTCGCGATTAACTACAGAAACGAGGAAAAAATAAAAGAATTTTTAAAACTAAATCAAGATATTGTTTCACAAAATCATTTTGAGAATTTTGTACGGTTTGATCTCGGACAAATTTCTTATGAAAAATGGTGGGAATATTTTTCCGCAGCAGATTTAATTTTGTTACCTTATAGAGGGGGAATAGGTAGTGGGATTTTTGCGGACGCAATGGCAGCACAAAAACCAGTAATTTCTAGTAATGTCCCTTATTTTAAAGAGATTGCAAAAGACTATGATTGTATAAAAATTGCAGATACAGATAATGATTTTGCTGAAATAATTAAAGAATCAATGAAACCAGAAAATTATAAAAAAATGATAAAAGGATGTGAAAAATTTTTGAAGGAAAATGGATTAACTCCTATTTCAAGAAAATATAAGGAAATTTATAAATCATTATTATGAAAATAGCAATAATAGGAGCAAATGGTTTTTTAGGTAAAAAGTTGAAAGAATACTTTTCTAAAAACAATGAGGTTATATCTGCAGGAATTAATGGAATAGGGGATATAATACCCTTAGATGCCTCTGATAAGAAAGCTGTTGAAGATTTTATTTCTAAATACAATCCAGAAGTAGTCATAGATACTGTTGCCTTATCAAGTTCAGTGGCATGCGAAAAAGATCCAAAGCTTTGTAAAAAACTAAATTATATTTCTGCAAAGAATATCGCAGATTCTTGTAAGAAAAATAATTCTGAAATGGTCTTTATTTCATCTTCGTATGTTTTTGATGGTAATAAGGGAAGTTACAAAGAAGATGATCCAGTTTTACCTACAAATCAATATGCAATCACTAAGATTATGGCTGAAAAGGAAGTATCAAAATTATCTAGATTTTTGATCATAAGGGTTGAAATGATGTACGGACTAGATCAAAAAAAGATTAGATTTGGGACAGGGGGATTTAATAAAGAAATTATTGAAGTAGGATATCCAAAGCAAGTAAGAAACCCGCTTTTCGTTAATGATATTCCAAAGATAATAAATGAACTAATAAATAAAAGACAAAAGGGAATTTTCCATTTAGCTGGCCCGGACAAGATTTCATTACTAGACTTTATAATGAAATTGTCTAAATTAGAAAAAGCAGAGAAAAAGGTTAAGATTGTAGATAGTTCTAATTGGGCCATTAAATCTCCTAAAAATTCAACATTAGATACGTCTAAAATTAATTCCTTGGATATACACACTACTCCCCTAGATCTTTCATTAAGTGAAATAAAAAAAGAAATTATTAATTAGAGTTAATATCTATTACTCTCAATCTAGGGAAAGGTAATATAAATTTCCCTCCATTATTCAAGTATTCTTTCTCATCATCGCCAATGCCTTTGAATATATGCCAAATTAAAACTAATTGATAGTCAGGGTTGTATTTTTTTATATTATCTGGGGAAGTGATGGGAATTAATGAACCTACAGTTAATTTTCCCTCTTTATCTGGGTTTCTGTCAAAGATACAATCAATTAAGTCTGGGCCAAGATTAAAATATTGGAGAGTTGTATTTCCCCTAGTAGACGCTCCTAATCCACATATTATTTTACCGGACTTTTTCTCATTTTTTAAAAAAGTCAATAATTCTTCTTTTATAGAATCAATCCTAGATGCGAAATCTAAGTAAGGCTTTTTAGTGTTAAGTCCTATTATCTTTTCTTTTTCATTTATCTCCTTCAAGTAATCTTTGTCCGATTCTGAAGAATTAATTGTCTCATTGTCTTTAAATTTAATATAAGTTCTTATGCTTCCTCCATTTACTTCATTTTGTTCTATCTTAAAAATTTCTAGGTTATATTTATCTAAGAGGTTTCTAAGAGATAAAAGTGAATAGTACTCTCTGTGCTCATGGCAGATATTATCTACTGCATTATTTTCAAGCATAGCAATTAAATAATTTTGCTGAATTATAAAAATCCCATTTTTATCTAAAACTGAAACAATATCTTTTAAAAATTTATTTGGATTATCAAGATCATAAAACATTGAAATAGCAGTTATTATTTTTGCTTTGCTATTTTCAGATTTTGAAAAATCATCTGCATTAAAAAAATTATTTATTATTTTATATCCTTTGCTGCTTGCCTCTTTAGCTACATTTTTTGAAGGTTCAAATCCAATAATATTGATTCCTTTGCTTTTATCATAAGAATCTAACAGTGTTCCATCATTGCACCCTATATCTATAACAGTATCTCCCTTCCTTAATTGGACTATCTTCTGAGCTTTCTCAACTATATCCTTTAGATCCTCTCTAATCATTCTGTTTATTCCAGATTTATACCAATACTGGTCTCCCCACATAGAACTAGCAGGAGCATTGTGTTTTAATTGTAATAACTTGCAATTTTCACATAAAACTAATTCTAATGGAACGAGGGGGATATCTCTTTGTTCTTCCTCAGAGCTGACAAAATTTGTAACATATTGATTACCTAAGGATATTATGGGAGTTAACTCTACAGAACCACACGATCTACATTCCTTTATTTCTAAAGTCTTTTCCATCTATTATTTGCTCGTAAATTTAACTGCAAGCCAATTTTATTGGGAATTTTCCCTTTTTAATGATTTCTGTATGTCTATACTTTGAAGAATTGTTCTTCATAATCTTTTTAAATAATGGACGCAACCTATCAACCAGAAGATGAAACATCTAAAAGTATTTATCAATCCAGGGATCCACCCTCAGTTTAGAGAGATAATTGATTTTCCACCAGAAGATGTAGAATATGTTTATGATCCTATAGTTGGAGATCACAATAATGAATTAACTAGGAGAAAGAGAGAAGTTATTTCTTTTGTACAGAGATATCTCCAAGTTCCTAGGATGGCAAAAATAGAGAATGAGGATAAATTTGATCTTATCCATTCCACGAGAGGAATTCTAATAAGAAATAAGAAACCATGGGTTATTGACTTAGAATCTGGTGCTGCCTTTTCCGGTTTGGAATGGACAACATTAAAGAAACCCAGAATGAGAAGACTGATAAGAAAATATCTTTCCTCTCCTTATTGTAAAAAAATAATGCCCCAAAGCGAAGCGGCTAGGAAAACTCTGCTTGAAAATGTTGACTGTTTTGGTTTTGAAGATAAAATAGAGACAGTTTATTTGGCTTATCATACAACTAAACTAGAAAGAAAAAAATCAGATAAAGTTAGATTATCTTTTATCGGAAGAGGATTCTTCGAAAAAGGAGGTAATGATGTGCAAGAGGCGTTTAAGATATTAGATAAGAAATATCCTGGTAAGCTTCAATTAAAAGTCAAATGTAATGTTCCAGAAGACCACAAATTGGATATGAACAATGTGATTTATTTGCCAAAAATAGATGATCCTTTAGAATTTTATAAAGAAATATTTGGAGATTGCGATATTTATGTACAACCAACCACTGTGGATAGCTTTGGTGTTACTATATTAGAAGCAATGTCAACAGGACTACCCATAGTTTGTACAGATGATTTTACTCTGCCAGAATTAGTAGAAGACGGCCATAATGGGTTTTTGGTGAAAAGTCCTGTTCATTGGTATCCTTATGGTATAAAAGGGGAATGGAAAGAATATACAAAAAAAGCAGAAGAGGAACATCCAGAGACTGTTCAAGAATTAGTTGAAAAAATTTCCCTGCTTATAGAAAATCCAAAATTAAGAGAAAAAATGGGAAAAAATAGTTTTGATATCGTTGAATCTGGGAAATTTTCGATAAAAGAAAGGAACAAAAAATTAAGAAAAATTTATGATGAAGCTCTTAGGTAATTAATAAATTTTTTAATCCCTTCTTCGGGGCTCATTGGTTCTATTCCCAATATTTCCCTCATTAGCTTCGTATCTGCTTCAAGATTTTCAACATAATTGGCTTCCTTTGGAATAAAAATTGGTTCTAAATTAGTATTGAAATCATCTTTTATAGTTTTTAACAATTGTCTGAATGATTTAGATTTTCCAGTTCCAACATTGATTATACCTGTATACTCAACCTCTGCAGATCTTACAATCATTTTAACTACATCTTCTATATAAACAAAATCACGGGTTTGATTTCCATCCCCCCATATTTCTGGGGCCTTTCCATTCATATAATCTTTTATGAATAAGTAAAGTACACTTCCAAAATCTTTCTTTCTTTCTTCACCAGGCCCATATCCAGCAAAAATTCTTAGACCAACCGATTTCACAAAATCAGAATAAGAACTTGCAAGGCCTTCACAAGCCATTTTGCCTGCAGCATATAAATTTCGTGGTTTAATATAAATATTTTCTCTGTGAGGCATCTCATTTCCTGCATAATTGCTTCCGGAAGTAGGATATACCAATTTCTTTGTTTTGTTTTGTTTTGCAAATTCCAGTGCTTCATACAAACCAAAGATAGTTTCGCTTAAGCATTTTTCTGGAGTTTTTTTGAATAGTGTTATGGATGATGGTGCAGCAAAATGGAAAATATAGTCTATATCTTTTGGAACTTTAGCCCATGATTCATGTTTGGATACATCTCCCTCGATTATATTTATTTTTTTTAAAAAATCCAACTTGTCTTTAAATTTCTCATAATCTGTGTAAGAAAAATTATCAATTGAATAGACAATAGCTCCTCTCGAAAGTAACTCTTTTGTAATGTTTGATCCTATAAATCCACTTGCTCCATTAACCAAAACTTTTTTGTCTTTCCAATCCATGGAATTTGGAAAGACTAGTTATTTTTAAGTCTTATGTATCTTAAACACACTATTTTAATATTTCTAAAATTTTCTTGCTTACTCCACTTTCTCCGTATGGGTTTTTAAAATTTTTAATTTCAACTTTGTTATTTTCTATATCTTCAATAATTTTCTTAGCATAGTCTATATCAAATTTTATGAGAAAATTTATTCCGCTTTCAATGCCTTCTTGTCTTTCAGTTCTTTCTCTAAGAATTAAGCAAGGTTTTCTAAATACTAAACTTTCTTCTTGAATGCTTCCCCCATCCGTAATTAAATACTTGCTATTGGCTAATAAGAAAATAAACTCAAAATAATCAATGAGTGGAGTAATTTTGATATTTTTCATCTCTTCGATTTCTTTCATCAAGCCATATTTCTCCAAATATTGTCTGGTATTATCATGAAGAGGCCATATTCCTTTTATTTTTACATTCTTTATGACTTCGACAATACTAATCATCCTTTTCTTATTTACTAAGTTCTCATGTCTATGAATATTTATAAGAACATAATCTTCATCAAGTTTTTTATACTTTTTTTTAGCTTTATTATATGTAATCTGTGCAGATTCTATAATGGTATTTCCAACATTTACTATTTGCCCTTTCTTTCTTTCTTTTATTAGATTGTTTGCAGAAAAATCTGAAACTGCTAGTAGTATATCCGAGTTTCTATCACATATTTTTCGGGAAATTTCTTCGGGAAATGGTTCCCATATGCTACCACTTCTTAATCCAGCTTCCAAGTGAACACTTTTCCAAGATTTATTATGATTTAATAATCTGCTGGAAGCTATTGAAGCTGCTGCAGTGCTCATAGTATCTCCATGATAAATAACATAACTTGGCTTTAGTTCTCTTATTTTTCTCCTAATTCTAAAAATAGTTTTGATAAACCAAAATAAAGAGCTACTGTTAACTTTTGACCAAAATTTTGTACTTTTTTCTGGTTCTATACTAAGAGTAAAATCTGGTCGTTTTATTCCAAATATACTACATGCTTCTCCGAGAGGATGCTGACCTGTATGAATAAACCAATATTCTCTCTTCTGTTTTTGTAATTCGAGCATTAAAGGCATACATTTAATCAGTTCTGCTTTAGTGCCTAATATGAATGTTATTTTGTTTTCCATATTATTTTTATAAAAGATAAGTAAAAACCAGTACAATGATTATTATTAACAACTGGAAGCAATTTATCAAATTTACAACATCATTTTCATAAACTTTATGGCTCGGCTTTATTTTTTTCAAAATTTTTATAGATAAATGTTCTAATCCATAAATTTTGTCATATGCAAGATCTAAACTTCCGTCGGGATTTGGCTTTCCGAAACTATATTTCTTTAGTTTTCCTCTTGCTTTCAAGATTGTTTCAATTATGTATGGTATAAAGAATAATATAGTAATAACTTCCAGATTTCCCAATATAGCAATTGCAGCAATCATCATACCAATAGAGTAAGTCATCACATCTCCTGGAAAGACTTTTGCCGGATTTTTATTATAAATATAGAATGCAACTAGTGATGCTACCATTATCAAAGAAATCAGACTAAGCCAAGTATTTCCACTTAGATATGTTGCCAGCGCAAGTGCGGAAAGAATTAATATTCCTTGCCTTGCTTCAAGACTATTATAACCAGCCAAAAAATTATATGTTGTGGTTGCTCCGACAACTCCAATCGGAATTATTATTAGAGGATATAATATGCCTAAGCTGATTCCCATAACAACAGAGTTTCCTGCATTTATTACCATTAAAGGAATTGCGGAGAATAACACTAAAATTAATCTAGATCGAATGGACATCCCGCCCTTTTGCCATCCAAATAAGTCATCAACTAAACCAATTCCAGCTACCAAGAAAAGTGAACTTATTATTGCAAATATCTGAATTGTATCTTCTGATGATTTAAAATAAAATGTTTGTATTGCAATGTATAAAAAAATACCAATAAGTGTTGCAAGTACAGCAACAATTCCCCCCGAACCTGCAACATTTTTTTCTCTTTTTGGCTTGTTCATATCTTCCCAAACCAAGCCGATTTCCTTTGCTTTTCTTATCCAGAAGGGCATAACAATTAAAGTAACAAAAAAACTTACTAAGACTGTCCCCAAAAGCCAAGGATTTACCATCGTGTCAGGAATATTTTTTCACTTTTAAGCTTTATGCAAGATATAATCAAATCTTTCAAATATTATCAGCTGAAAAGAATTGGAGTTAAATATATTTCCATTAAACCTGCTATCACCAATAGTAATATTGATATAAATATCAATATTAAAGTATGTATTGCAATTTTCAAAAACATTTTACTTTTTATTCCATGTCTTGCAACTCCAATTCCAAAGATTCCTCCAGCTAAAGCCGCAACAAAGTATGCCGCAATTTCGGGGAAACCATGAATCATATATCTAGCTAATCCTAATGGAATCTCCACCCAACTATATTTAGTAAAGATTCCTATGCTTGCAGCTATAACACTTGCATTCCATGCAAGAATAAATATTGCTCCCGCACCGAATAGAAGGGAGAATACAAGGGTAAAGACCATAACAAGAAGATTATTTTCCAACACAGAAAAAAATTCTGGTGTACTTGAAGAGCTTACTGCTCCTGTTGCTACCTGACCTCCAGATATGTACTGAGACATACAACCATTGACATCAGAGGGACTATTTATCGCACAATAAGTTCCAATTTGAGCATTAAGCAAATTACCATCTTGAAGAACTATATACCAAAACGAAAAAGCTATTAGGAATCCAAAGAATAACCACATAAATGCATAAATTGCATTCTTATGAATTTTTAAGACTCCAAAGAATCCATCTACCTTTTCATCTTGTTTTTCTTCTCTTCTAATTATAAAATACATGAAAGGTAGAGAAAACATAACACAAAAAGTTACGACCATAACTCCAGAATATTTTGACAAAACTGGATCACTTGAAAAAAACCAATGAACTAAAAGTAATGATAAAGAGGCATATATTAAACCGATAAAAAACATTTCCCAAGGCTTTCTTTCAGCCTTTTTAGGATTTATAATAGATTCAAGCATACATCTTGTAAAGAATTCTATTTTTTAAATATTCTTACAATTTTTCTTCTTTTTCATGCTTCTGATATTCTTGGATCATCGATAAAAATTCGTTATTTATTGAGTTTATATTACCGCTTAATTCTAATTCTACTTCCTTTAATCTCTTTATTTGTGATATTATAAGTTCTTTAACTTCTGGAACGGTTCTATTCACAAAGTTATTGTCTCCAACATTAATAATTAAATCTTCGGAAATCAACTTGGATTTTATATAGATCCCTTTCCCAATTTGTGCAAAAATTTCTTTATCTTTTGCCTGATTAATTTCATCTAGACCTAAATTGAGAGACTCAAGTTCTGAGATACCTCTTACTACCGATTGTAACTGTTGCTGGAGTTGATTTAATTGTTGCTCCATCATTCCTAATTTGAATACAGCTTCTTGGTCTTCCATGAAATTTAGAATTTGATCTATTTTTAAAACTTTTTAATTTTATACGACTTTGAGTATTTTTCTCAATATTATGCTAAAGACTAATCCTGATAGTATATACCACCAAATCCAACTTGGCAAAATTTTTATAAATACACTATTCATCCATCCGGCTAACAGGACAAGAGGGATAAATGTTATAAGCATGGGCTTGAATGAATGTTTCATTAATTCCATTGAGCAGTCCATAACTTCTTTGTTAATTTTGTTCATCTCTTCAAGATTGCCTTTATTGTCTCTTAATTTTATTTGACATGCCTTTTGAATTTCTCTAAGCTCCTTCATTCTTTTCTGGTCTGTGAAATACTTGGTAATTATAGTAGTAACCAATACTACTAAAAATGAGATTAATAGTATACTTTCTGTGGGATAAGAAACAACTATACTCGTTATATTCATTTTATTGTAAATAAAAATTGGTATTTAAATTTAGTTTATTTGTTTACAAACTTGCCTAATGAAGGATTTATTACTTCTGGATGTTGCTGTGCAATGTTTTGGTAAAACTGGTTTGTAATCATAATTACAAGTAATATTGAAGTTCCTGAAACTAGAGCTCCCATCAAATCAGTTAGAGCTGCCAATAATCCAATTGCTAGCCCTCCCATAACTGTTAGAGGCATAATATATCTGTCAAGAATTGTTTCGAGAACTCTTTCATCTTGTCTAAATCCAGCTACCTGAAGTCCTGATGAGGAGATTTTCTTAGCCACTGATTTTGCATCCATCTGAGAAGTTTTAACCCAGAATATTGCAAATATTGTTGAGAAAGTCATGAAAAATAATATGTGTACAATTCCTTGCAAGATATATTCGGGAAGGAATCCTCCTCTTATTAACAAATCCAAAATATTAGTTGACCCAATCCAGAAAGATAAACCCGAGACTGCTTGGCCTTGGACAAATTGTCCCAAGAAAGTAAAGTGAGAAGCTAATTTAGCTAATCCACTACAGGATCCCCCCGATGAACAAACGGTTGCAGCATTTTGGAAAATTCCTCCAAATAACTGAACATTTGCAACCAGAGCTGCAGTTAAAATTACTGGAATAACAGAAGCATAAAAGAATAACAATGGCTGCTTTACAGTATATCCTCTTATTTTTCCGAAAGAGAGTGGAATTTCAACTTTTAGGCTCTGAGCCCAGACTACTAGCAAAAATATACCCATTGTTACCGCAATTGCGGCAAATGCGGAGACTAATTCCACATTTTGTCTGGTTATTATTGATTGAATTAAGACTAATATCTTTCCAGAACAAGGAATTGTCGAGAAATTAAGAAGGCAGTTTCTACCTTGTTGGTCTATGAACTGCAAAGAACTTGTAATAAGTCTCCATGAAACTCCAGCGGCTATGAATAAGCTTATTCCCTGTCCTATTCCCCATTTTCCTATAAGTTCATCCATATAATAGATTGCAATTCCACCCAATATAAGTTGTAGAATTACAAGCCATGCTAATCCTGGAACAGCCTGAAGACCTTGCATTAATACATAAATTATGGCTTCAAATATTATGAAGAAGAAAGTCAATAACTTCTGAAGTCCTTGAAAGAATTTTCTCCCCTCTGCGGTCGTTGTATCAATATTTAATATTCCCGATCCCGCAAGCAGTTGCAGAATAACAGAGGACATGACGATTGGACCAATTCCAAGAGAAATTATACTTCCAAAATTTGTTCCAAGAATTATTGCAAGATACTGAAATTGTGCCAGCGCATTTTTTGACAAACCAAATAGAGGGATATTAGATAATACAAAGAAAGAAAGCAATACTATAATGGTCCACTTAGCCTTTTCTCTAAAACTTAGTTTCTTTTCTTCTGGAGATTTAATCTCCGGAATAAATTTCAGAATCCCTCTAAAATCCATATTTAAGCCTCTTTTTTGGATGTTTTTGTCCCTAGAATAATTTCGCCACCATTCCTTTTAATCTTTTCTTCGGCAGATTTCGATGCACTTTTTGCTTTTATGAAAAACTTATTTTTTGTTTCGCCTTCCCCAAGTATTTTATAAGACTTTAAATCAATCTCAAAACCCTTTTGGGTTTTCTTTGCAATTCCTTTACTAATATAATTCTCCAGATTCATTTCAATATCTTGTATATTAACTCTATCTGATTTGTCTCTTTGAGTTTTTCTACTGGTTACTCCTTGTTTTCCAAAATAACTATTTCCATACAACTTTAATACCAATGTCTTTTTTTGATCTGCTCTTTTACCAGTTCCAGACATTCCTTTTCCACCTCTATGTCCTGAACCCTTTGCTTTCTTTCTGGCTCCTCTTCCATAGGTTCCCATTCTCTTTCCTCTGTATTTTCCTGTCTTTCTTTTTTTATGTGTCTTTATCATTTTACAACATCCTCTCTAAAAGTTCATTTATTTTATCTTTGTGATTTCCTAGAACTCCTTTTGGGAAACTTTCTTTACTCTTTATTCCCCCTCTTGGAGGATGTAGCCTAAAAAATGGCTTTAAGTTCAATTCCTCGTATTTTTTACCTTTTTCAATATCCTTTGCAGCTTCTTTTGAGTTAATTTTTTTTGTCTTATCTACAGGTTGGCCTCTTTTTTCCAATAATTTTTCGAACATTGAAGAGTTTATTTCTCCAAATGCAACGAAGTCTTTGACTTTCTTAATCATTCCTAACTGTTCTTCTTTTGGATTAGCAATTACAATGCAAGAATATTTTTTCTTAAGTCTTAATCTATTTAGAGTCTCTTCTATTTCTCTTCTTACTCCAACTTCTCCTCTTATCCTTATTAGGCAAATCATTTTGTGTTAGTTTTCCTCAATGCATCAATACATGCTTTTACTAAATTGAATGTCGTTTTTCTTTTACCAAATGTCTGACTATACACATCCTTTACTCCAGCAAGTTGAAGAACTTTTTTAAGTTCATCTGCAACAACAAGACCGGTACCTTGTGGTGCCGGAATTAAAGTAATTCTTACACTACCGGCCTTTCCAGTTATTTTGAAGGGGATTGAATGTAATTCATTACAAGAGCAATCAAAACTACCACATGATCTTCTTATCTTCATAAGATTTAATTTTGCTTTTCTTATTGCTTTATCTCTTGCAGGAAGAGTTTCTTTTGCTTTTCCATCTCCAATTCCCACGTGTCCGTTTTCATCCCCAACAACAGCAAAGGCTGAAAAGCTTGCAACATTACCTTCCATTGTCTTCTTTTGAGTCTGTTTCCAAGCTCTTCTTTTTCCTCCCCCAAATTTACCTTTTGATTGACCAATTGAAATTAAATCTGACTTTAAACTAATTAAGGAATCTACTATTTTGTCCTCCAGAATTTTCTTATTATTATCAAGTATTTCATCAATATTTTTTACTTTTCCTTCCTTGACTTCTTTTCCTAACTTTGTTTTAGGAGACCAAGATAAAAATACCTTTTCTGATTTTTCCTCTTTTTCTACATAACGCTTTCCTTCAAGTTCCTTTTCAATTTCTTTTTCCAAAACTTTTTCATCAGCATTAACATCCTTTTCAATTATTTTTTCTGCGGCTTCTGCTACTGGAGCTTCATAATCATCTTTCTTGAATTTTTGCAATCTTCTTTCCTTTTCTGCCATTATTCTTTTTCTATATTAAGTTTAATTTTTTCATACATCTTTGAAAAGTCTTTCTTTAAACTTTTGCCTTTTATTCTATCTTCTTCAGGGAATAAATCTTTACTGCCGTAACTTATTTTTAACCCAGAATCAACTAATCCCTTCAAAAAAGCGTATGGTTTAGTCTTTGCAGCAGAAGAAATCATTCCAATGTCAAATATTGGTAATTTCTTTTTTTCTTTGATTATCTTTTTTCCAATTAATAATCCAGTAAGATATGCTGCTGGAATTGACTTTAGACTTCCCTCAAATTCCTTGTCCCATCCATATTTTTCTAAATTTTTTGAAGTCACTCCTATTTCGATGCTATCTTTAGCTTCCTTCGTTGTAACATATTGTGCAATTATATATCTGTTAGTTCTTCTGAACACAATTCTTGGTATCCCGCTTATAAGTAACTTTTTCCTTTTGGAATAATCTGTTATTCCTTTCTTTCTTCTATGGAATATATTTTTCATTTTTTCGAATCATTCAAGTATTCTTTTAATTGAGATTTACTTTTGAAATATCTATTTCTTATCTTTTTCCTTAAATCCAGAGCTTGTTCCTTTGTTATAAGACTTTTGTTTTTCAACAATAAGACGTGTTTCCTAAGTTTTCTGGTAATCGTCATATATTCTCTTTTTGTGTCTTTTGCGTTCTTCTTTATGTTTCCTGGACTTCTTTTTGTCTTATTCTTTGGTTTTGATCTTTTAGCTTTTATTTCTCTGAGAATTATTGCCCCATCCGCCCTTAAGTTCCTTATATCATTCTTTGTGATTGCCTCCTTTATCTCATCTAGTCGAGGTTCCACAAAAATTATTCTGTTTTTTCCAACGCCTAAAACTTTGGCTGCAAGAGCCTTTTTTTTATTGAGTTTCATTTTTTATTATTTTTAAGAAATTTATTTACATTCAAGTTATGTATCAAAATATTGCCTTCTTTTGCTTTTTTTGCAATTTCCAGTCTTTTTTTCTTCCCGATTTTTCCTATAATTGCCATTTCTTTATTTTTGATTTTTTGCAAATCTTTGAGGTTATTTACCATTATGACTTCCTTGTCATTTATTTTTCCCCTCAGTTCTTTTTCTTTCCTATAGCCTATGCTTACAACTGCAGGGTAACCTCCTCTTTTCTCTCTCATCTTATTATCTCTTCCTGTAGGTCTTCTCCAAACCTGTTTACTCTTCCTTCTTAATCCTAATTTTGAATATCTACTCCACGTCCTTCTCAAAAATTTCTTTGTCATATTTCTTTACCTGCCTTAGTTATCATGAAAATTCCGTCCTGGAAAACTCTTCTATCTCTCTTTCTTACTTTTGTTGCAGTTTCTATATTAGCAGCAGTTTGACCTGCTATTTCCCTATTTATTGAAGTAATTGTTACCATTTCTTTGTCAATTTTAACATCTGCACCGTCTATAATCTTTGATTTTCTGTTTGATTTTTCTCCCAAGAAGTTTTTTATAATGATCTCATTGCCTTTTACTTCTGCAGTGATTGGAAAATGTGAGTAGCAAATCTTAAGTTTGTATTCAAACTTTTTTGAAACACCTTCAAGAATATTTTTTATGTGGGCTCTCATTGTATTTATTGTCTTTTTTTCTTTCTTGGTAGCCTTTTTACAACCAATAATTAAAAGATTTCCGTCAAGTTTTATCTCGAGATCTCCCAAGTTCAATTTTTTATTATCTTCTCCTTCTGGACCTTTTACATTTATTATATTTCCATTTAATTTTATCTCAATACCTTCAGGAATTTCAATTGTCTGAAAAATTTCTCTTTTCATTTTAGTAAAAATAAGCTATCAAAGAGCCCCCTACTCCTTTTTCTATTGCTTCTTCGTGTGTAACTAGCCCTTGGTTTGTAGAAATAATCATTGTTCCCAAGTTTCTTGCAGGCAAATATCTTCTTCTATATTTTTCAATTTGACTTTTATCAACACTAAATCTTGGTTTGATTGCTCTGCATTCAACAAAATCTCCAAACACAACTTCTACACTTCTTTCCTTTACATTTATTTTATATCTCTTTATGACTTCTTTTTGCTTCATTATCTTTAGAATTTCGATTAGTAAATCCGAGAACCTGTTTATTACAACACTTTCTCTTCCAGCTTTCTTAGCGTTTTTAATCATGTTCAATGCATCTGAAACTGTATCTTGTGCCATTTTATGAATATTTTCTGAAGCCGATTTCGACCGCAACCTCCCTAAAACATTGTCTACATAAATTTAATCCATATGAGTCTATATGTGCTCCAAATCTCCCGCATCTTTCGCATTTTCTGGAAGCTATTCCAGTCTTCCTTGCTTTTGGTTTATTATGCCTTATGAATTTCTCCATTACCGCTGGCTTTCCCTTGAGCTGTTTTAATTCTTTTTTCCAATCACTTGCTGTCATTTTATTATACAAATTTTGTTTGAAAATTGTCCTCCATAAATTTGATTATTTCTTCCTTGCTTATCCTTTGTTTTTTTGGAAGCCTGCTATTCTTTATTCTTCTTAATTGAATTCTTTTACCTGCTCTCTTAAATGTTATTGTAACATCAAATCCGGTAATTCCTATATCTCTTTGGAATTCCATCCCTGGAATTTCTATATATTCTTTTAGTCCAAAAGAGAAAGTGTTTTCGCTAATTTGCTTTTTTCTTATCTTATTATCTATAGCAACAAGAACTCTTTTAAGTAAAGGTTCAAAATCTCTTCTTATTGTTATAATCGCACCAACATTTAATTTTGGTCTTACACTTAAAGAAGGAATTCTTTTATTTGTCTTCATTTTTGCTGCTTTTCTTCCTGTAAGTATCTCAAGTAATTTGGCACTTTTTTCTAATTTATCTTCAGTTCCACCTACACCAAATACAATTTTTTCAATTTTTATTGATCTCATGTCAGTCATTTTAGCACCATAAGTTGTTTAATTAAAATATTAATTATTTCTCCATTTCTTTCCAATTGAACAGAGTCGTTTCCGTGAATCTCTTTAATTATTCCCATTTCTCCCATGTGTTTTCCTGCAAAAACAATAGCCTTTGCTTCTTTTTGCAGTGTGATACATTCTTCTATTTTCTTATCCTTCAAATTCAATAATAGAGAATCATTTACCTTGCACTTCATATTAGAGATGAAATTTCTTCCATCACTAAGATTCAACTGTGTCTTATTTCCTTTCAAAGATTTTTTGTTTATGATCTTTGCTATTTTGTAAATAGATTCCTTAGAGTTTATTTCATTCAAGATGAACTTCTTACTTTTTCCTATTCCAATCTGGTAATACTTCTCTGGAAAATTACTTCCCTTTGCAGGGATTATTGTTATAACATCAAACAATAGAGCATTTTCCCTATCATCAAATACAATTCTGTTATTTAACAAAACCTGCTTTGCATTCAATGCTTTTTTTGCTTCTCTTCTATTCTGTGCCAATTTCAGCATATCTCTGATTATTATTAATATTGGAACTCCTTTTTCTATGCTATATCTTGGTCTAACCAAGAGAGCGGTTCCTTTCCTTTCTATTGGCCAATTTTTTGGGCTTGCTTCCCTTTTTAAGTGCATTTTATTTTTTCTCCGTTAGTCTCTTTAATCTTTTTTTGTCTTCTAGATTTAATTCAACTAATTGTAAATTTGAGGGCTCCATTTTTAAATTTGCTTTTGAGCCATCTTTCTTTTTAATTTGAATTCCATCAATAATTACCTTTGAAACTTTTATCATTACTTGTGTTATTTTACCTTCCTTTCCTTTGAACTTTCCTCTCATTACTTTAATTTTATCTCCTTTCCTCAGAGTAAGACTTCTTTTTTTGTATTTTTTTCTTAAATCTTCTGATAAATTTGAGCTCACAGATTTAGCTTTTAAATGCAATGGCGCATTTGCTAAGTACTTTCTCTGCTTTCTAGGCTTTTTGCTTCCTTTCCAATCTTTGTTAAATTTTTGTTTCATTTTAGTATACTACCGACGCAATTTTAGCAACTTGAGGCCATCTTTCCATGACTTCTCTTGCAACTGGTCCTTTTATTTGTGTTCCTTTAGGGTTTCCTTTTTCATCCTTGAGAAGAGCAACTGCATTATCTTCAAATGCAATTCTCTCACCATTAAATCTTCTGTAAGATTTTTTCTGTCTTATTACGATAGCATCAAATACTTTCCCTCTCATATCAGGGATACCTTTTCTTACACTAACTTTTACCCAATCTGCAATTTTGGCAGTAGCTTGTCTTCCTTTTTTCGCCTTCCATCTCTTTACAGATACAATTCTTACAACTCTTGCTCCACTATTATCTGCTGCAATTACCTTAGCTCCAAGATTAAGCCCTCTTGTTCCTCTTGCCCCTATTGCTTTCATAATTTTTCTCCTCCTTTGACTTTATCTGTGACTACAAAATGTATGATCTTGCTTAGAGGTCTGCATTCCACTATTTTCACATAATCTCCAACATTAATGTTTTTTTCAATACATACGGGGAGTCTTGCATGAATTTTCGTTTTAAGTTTGATGTATCTCTCATACTTTCTGATATACTCGGTTCTATCAAACTCGATTGTAATTCTTTTCTGGAACTTTTTTATAACTTTTCCATTAAATGTTCTTCCTCTAAGTTTAAGAGACCCGTGAAATGGGCAATCAATATCATTACAGCTAGTGCTAACTATTTCAGGAGTTTTCTTTCTTTCAATTTCTTTGTTTTTCTTTTCCATTTTATTTTTTCGTTTGTTTATTCAATGTTAAAGCCCATCTCTTCCAAGATTGGCTTTATCTTCTTCATGTGATCTCCTTGAAGTTCTATTGTGCTTCCTTCAAAGGTTCCTCCACAAGCAAGCTCGTTTTTGAGATCCTTTGCGATCTTTCTAACGTCGACTCCCTTGTCAAAGCCGGAGATCAATGTGACGACCTTTCCGTACCTTTTCTTGTCAGTCTTCACTTGTATTCTCTGACTCGCTTTACCAATGTGTTCACAAACGCATGCCTCTAAGGGCAACCCGCATTTTGGACATATATTCATTTTATTTGTTGAGTGTGAGTATCTGAGCTATTGTCTTTTTAATGTTTTTTATCTTAGACGTTCCCTGCTTTGAAACATTGATCTTTGATTTTATTAGCTCAAGTTTTAATTCTTTGATTCTTTTTTCCTTTTCTTCCTTATTCAAATTGATATGTTCTTTTGTCTTCATTTTTTATTCTTCTTTGATTTAGTTATTTTTGGAACGTCCCTAGCTTGTATTGAATTTGATTTTAACTTTGTAATTAATTCATCATTGATTATTATCTTATCTTTCAGTTCTGCAGTTGGTGAGAGGATTGCAACTTTTATCCCAACAGTCCCTGGTTTTGTTTCTGCTCTAGCTTGAGCCCTGTCAACTACTTTTGCACCTTCTCCAATCTTTTTCAAATAACCTTGGGCAAATCTCCAAGATTTTGCTCTTGCTCCTGGTAGTTTTCCACTTAATCTTATTTCGGATCCTAGAGCCTTTGCATCAATTATTTTCTGAAGTGTTCTATATGCAATTACTTTGAACCTTAAAGGACCGAATTTTTCTATTCCCAAAGCGATTTCATCTGCAGTAATCTGAGCATCAAATTCTGGATTTCTTATTTCATCTATTTCTACATGGGGATTTTCAAGTTTGAATCTAATTTTCAATGTCCTTGTTAATTCTTCTATTCTCTCCCCACTTCTTCCAATTATTAATCCTGCTTTGTGGGTTGAGATAATTATCTTTTCTCCAACAGGAGTATATTCTATCTTAACTCTGCTAATTTTTCCTCTTCCAAGTGAACTTTTTATGAATTCTTTCATTGCGAATTCCTCTTTCTTGAACTTTACAACATTTTTTTCTTCCATTTTATTTTTTCTTATTCTTTGTTTGTTTATTTTTTACAATTATCTTAATATGTGTCCTTTTTCTTCTAATTTTGCCGAATTGACCAAAAGGTCTTTGACCAATGTTGGAAATTGCTTCAACAATTACTGGATTTTCCAATCCATTTACGTTTGAATTTGCAGATAATGTTTTTAACAATTTTATAAAATGTTCAGAGGCATTTTTTGGAAATCTTCCAGACATAATTTTACCCTTTCTATGTGGAATTTCTCCTCTCATTGGGACAGCTTTCTTCTTTAAGATAACTTCTTCTAAATCGCTAATTGCTTGGTTTATTGTTTTATTCTTAATAAATCTACAAACTGCCCCACTTGTTTTTGTTGATAAATGGGAATTATATGAACTAACAAAAGCTTCTGTTTTTGGTTTCTTTGTTTCTTTTTTGGCTTCCTTCTTTTCCTCATTCTTTTTGGGAGCCTCAGCTAATTCTTTGTTGTCTTTTTTCTCTTCCATTTTTATTTCTTTATTTTCCATTTTTATTTCTTAGATTTGAATTTACTTCCTTTAGTTGCACCAACACCTGCGCTTCCATGCTTTATTCTCTGTCTTGTTAATGCGAATTCTCCTAGTCTATGTCCAAGCATATTTCCAGTAATTTCAATTGGCTCGAAAGTTTTACCTGTGTGAATGTGAATCTTCATTCCGACCATTTTGGGAACTACAACCAAGTCTCTACTGTGGGTCTTTATGAGTTTATTCTTAGAGATTTTTTTATTTGCTCTTGCTATAAACTTTTCAATCTCGTTAAACTGCCTCAAAGTAGCTCTTCTTCCTCTTGACTTAAGGTATTTTGCAAACTCTCTTACATCTAGCAAATTTAACTCTTCAAGAGTTTTTCCTCTAAATGTAAAATCTTTTTTCTTTACTTCCATTTTATCTCTTGTATCCCGTTCTCCTTGGTCTTAATAGACCTACTTTTCTTCCTGGAGGAGCATTTCTCTTCGCGATCTTGCTCTTCGGATTTTTACCTCTTCCAGAACCAAAGTAGTGGTCTACTGCATTTACTTTCAAGGCAGATGTTCTTGGCCAAACTCTTCCGCCTTTTGATCTTTTAATATAATGTTGTTTTCCTGCTTTCACTATTGGCTTGTCGAATCTTCCAGTCCCAGCAATAACCCCCACAATAGCCCTGCAATTTTTATTGAATGCCTTCTCTTTCTTTGAAGGCATTAAAACATAAATGTTATCTCCGATAATTTTGCTTACCGTTCCAGAGGATCCGGCTGTCTTTATGAATACTCCTCCATCTCCTGGGCGAGATTCTATATTATAAACCTGTGTTTTTAGAGGGATATCTTTAAGGAGAAGTATATCTCCATATTTATCTTTCTCGGATTTTTCAAATCTAATATTTTGTCCTTCAACCATTCCTTTGAATGCAGAAATGTAAAAAGTTCCATCTTTATATTTTATTTTTGCTAAAGGTGCACTATGAGCGAGAGAGTTCATCAATTTTAATACCATTCCTTCTCCTTCCAACTTACTTGGATATGCTAACTTGTATTTGAATGACTGCTTCTTTACTCTATACCTAAGACTTCCATGCCCTCTTGCCTGTTGAATAATTCTCTTTCCCATTATATCATTCCTAGTTTCGTTGCAACATCTATCGCAGGATTCTTTGAGTTTAATTTAACGTAAGCATACTTTTTGCTGTTTCTATTTAGAACTCTTATTTTGTCGACTTTCACATCAAATAATCCTTCAATTTCCTTCTTTATTTGCTTCTTCGAAGCATTCATCCCGAATTTGAATGTTAGAACATTTTGTGATTCGATTAACATAACCGCTTTCTCAGTAATTACTGCTTTTGTATCCAAAATATCCTCATATCCTATTTTTTCTTTATTCTGAGTTGTTTTACTTTTCTTACTGACTGGTTTAACTAGTTCTCTCTTTATTTTCCCTTTAAGTTTTGCTTTTTCTTTATTTTCCATTTACCCTTTCTTCTAATTCTTTAATTGCCTTCTCAGTATAAAGTGTTAATCTTCCTAATCCACCATTGCATAAATCAGTAATATTCAATTCTTTAGCGTTCTTTATTTCAAAACTGTTTGAATTTAACTTCTCAGAATTTCCAGTTACAATTAATAATCCCGCAGATTTTTTGTATTTTCTTCCTCTTAATTTTCCTTTTCCGCTTCTTATTCTCTTTTTCTGCAATCCAATTTCAAATAATGTTTCTCCAAGAATATTTTTCAAACTTGAAATTAAATCTTTTGTTTTTTTGAAGTTTAATTCAGAAACGATTAAAGGGAAATGATTTTCTATTTTTTTATCTTCAAGAGTTCTATATTTCTTTTTTAATTCTTCTACTTTTGCAGTGGAACTCAATGCAGAAATAAATGCAGTTTTCATTTCTTTCTTATTTATCTTTGGAAGTTCAATCATTGATAGTACTTTTGGAGGATGTGCTCTCATACCACCTCTTGCAAATGGCACTTCTGCAGCTTCCCAATTAAACTGTTCTCCTCTTCTCGAAAATATCTTTCTTGGGACCCTAGACATTCCTTTTCCATAACCGCTTCTCCATACATGTCTTCTATGGACCATTTTTCCTTTTGCTGCATGCTGCTGTCCTGCAACAGGTGAGGGTTCATAAGGTTGTCTTTTCTTTTTTGCTTCTAATATTTTTGAAATTAAGTCATCTCTTATTCTTGCAGAGAAGAAATTGGGCAAATCAATTTCTTTTATTTTCTTTCCATCATTACCAAGCACCTGTGCTTTCATTTTATCTTAACTCCAAAAGCTGGAAATCTTTCTTAGCTTGTTTTTTAGTTTCTCTGAATGAAGGTGTGATTAATAGTTGTCTTTTAGCAGGTCCAGGAACAGATCCTCTAACTAAAATATAATCTGAAGTTACATCACCGAAATTTTTTATATTCTTAAGATTTGGATTCTTTTCCACACTTCCAATATCAACTATCTTATTGTTGTATATTACTCTTGTAAACATTCCAAGCTGCCCTGCCATAGGGGTTCTATAAGTAACTCTTGCAGGATGCCATGGACCAAGACTTCCGGGTCTTCTTTGTCCTTTTTCAGATTTATGGGACTTTAATGTAATTCCAAATCTCTTTACTGGACCCTGCAAACCCTTTCCCTTTGTTAGCCCTCTTACATCAATCAATTTTCCTCTTTCAAAGATTTCGGTAGCAGAAATTTCTTTGTTGAGATTTGTCTTTATGAAATTTATCTTATCCTCGAGGCTTCCGACAAGTGAAACTTCACTTAAATCAGGTGTTTTCTTTATTCCTGTGGGTCTTACAAGTGAATAAATTATAACTCTAACATCATCATAATCTTTAACATTCTCAATAGATTCGTGTTCTTTCTTTGGAAGTCTTAATTTTCTTTTAAGATCCTTATCTAAGTTTTTTGAGAGTATTTCTTTCATAACTTTCCCATTTTTATAGAATCTTACAGATAATATCTTATTTTTTGGGCATTCTAAAATAGTCAAAGGAACAACTATCTTTTTTCCTTTAGTCATAGAATCAGGGGTATTATCAAGAGCAAAACCAGAAGACATGCCTGCCTTGTAAACAATGAACCCTTTCAAGCCTTTGGTAGAATCCTTTTTTATTGCACTCCAGTTTACACTAGGTAAAAACTTACTGGCCCTTTTTCTTGGCCAAATCTGCAAACTTCCGCTCCTTGGCGTTCTTGGTGGTGGCATTTATCAATATGTTAGCGAAGAACATTTTAACTTACCCTGGAATATATTCTATGAGAAATCATCCTTTTTAAAGGTTTTTGATTAATTTAGATTCCCTTGAAGAAATTTACTATCCTTTCCCATAATAACTCTGGAGTCAAATTAAATTGATTTGGAAATAAACATTTGAAAGTTCCATCTCCGTCTGGATCAGGGCCGCATACTGTTCCATTTGAGCATATGAGGGGAGAATAATCATATCCTGTTCCGTTTGCAGCACAATGAACTACTGCACTTTTATTAGAATTGCAACTCAGAGTATATCGAATACAACTTATACCCTCTTCTTTTGGTTCAGTAGCTTTGAGAATTAAGAAAATTGAAAAAACAACAATGAAAATTCCAATCATTAAATAGAATAAATTCTTCTTTTTCATGAGATTAATAGTTACTTGTTACCAATAAATATTTATGCCTCAAATTCTATCTCTTTCTTTATCTTTTCTCCATCAATTTCAGCTTCTCTAATTATCTTTCCCTTTCTCTTTGATTCCTCCCTAACTAACAGGAAGTCGCTTGATTTTTTCAAGTTTTCAGGTACTTCAATACTATCAATTACAAATGTATGTGATATATCAGCTCTTTTGAAATCAGATTTCTCAAATACGAAACCTCTTCCTATTTTTTCATCTGTTGTAACAATTTTACAAAAATCGCCCTTAGGTTTTTCATCATCTTTACTCTTTGGTTTTCCTGACTTTGGTGCTTTTGGTTTTACTTTTAATTCAGTATCTTCAATTTTGAAACTTAGTCCAAAAAATGCTTTTGGAAACTCATCAATTAATTTTATTATTTCATTTCCGGTCATTTCCTTATTAATTATATAACTCTTGACCCCCTGAAATTGTTTTTTACTATTAAAATCAAGTTTTCCAGTTAAATCAAATGTTGAGATAACAGCTCCAGTAAAAACTGTCTTCTTATCTCCCAATTTTTGAGCTACTTCTCTTACAAGTTCATTTGCAAACTCTGCACTTGTTGTGATAGAGTATTTATTCCCTGATTTTTTTGCATTGATCAAAGCTCGGTTTCCAAAAGTTCCTCTGCTAAATTTTTGAAATTGCAAGTGAACTAAGTTATCTGTTTCCTTCAAAAAAATCTTTTCTATGAAATTCATAGAGACTATTGTTTAATTTGTCTTTTAAATTTTACCTAAAAACCTTTATAAATTTAGAACAGCTTTATAACGGAAGAAAGATGGAAGATAATAAGATAGTTATACTTGTTGTGTTAGCAGTGTTAGCAGTCTTATCTTTTTTTATATTGCAACCAGTATTGATGTCTATAATATTTGGATTTGTTCTAGTTTTTATTTGTGCTCCCCTCTATAATTTAATTCATAAGAAAATTAAATCAAAAAATTTGTCAGCCTCAATAATAACTCTTCTGTTGTTAATTGTGATAGTAGTCCCTCTAATTTTTTTAATTCCTGCAGTGGTCAATGAGGTAATTAAAATATACACCTTTGCTGAGAATATAGATTTTGTAACTCCCATTGAAAAATTACTTCCAACAATGTCTCAGTCAGGAGCCTTATCTGCCGAAGTTGATTCAATTTTACATTCTTTTATAACTAAGCTCACAACAGGAATGATTGACTCTGTTTCTAACTTTTTGGTTGACTTGCCAATAATTTTATTACAACTTACGGTAGTATTATTCACTTTCTTTTTTGTTATGAGAGACAAAGAAGAGATTATATTATACTTAAAGTCTATTCTTCCATTCTCAAAAGAAGTTCAAGAGAAGTTGCTTAAAGCAACAGGAGATGTTACTGTATCAGTTTTATATGGACAAATCGTGGTTGGTTTGATTACAGGCGCAATAGCAGGAGTAGGATTCTTCTTGTTTGGGATTCCAAATGCCCTATTTTTTATGATACTTGTTATAATCGCAGGAGTCTTACCTGTTATAGGTGCACCAATTATTTGGGTTCCAATGGTTATTTACCTGCTTGTAACTGGAAACACTGTTGCTACTCTCGGTGTTACTATATTTGGAATTGCATCCATAATTGTTGAAAATTTACTTAGACCTTTATTAATCTCAAAAAGATTAATGATAAATTCCTTGCTTGCCTTGCTTGGGACAATTGGAGGACTACTGCTATTTGGAGTTTTGGGGCTTCTTCTTGGACCACTTATAATTGCTTATTTTGCAATATTTTTGGAAATCTATAGGAACAAAAAGTTCTCAGGATTAATTGTAAGGTAGGAATAATAATAGTGGATTATATAAGATTAAATCTTACTTAAATTTTTAAACTTTTATTGTCTTGTAAACAGCATGGGAGAAGGATATAGAAGAAGTTTTATAGACCACTTAAAGAGAACTTTATCTAAAGGATATAAAGAGGATTCTCTCAGGTGGGCTCTGATAAATCAGGGATATGCAGATGTTATTATTAATAAGGCAATGGAGCAAGCAAAAAAAGAACTTGCAGAAGAGGAAAAAGAAAGACTGGAGAAAGAAAAGCCAAAGATAACTTACAAGATATATGATGAGAATAATAGGCCTGTAAAGTTAAGCAAAAGACCTTTCTGGAGAAGAATTTTAAGATTAAAATAATTCCAAAACTTTTTTAACGGGACTTTATTTTAAGAAGTATTGCCGACATGCGGAGAATGGTATTCCACCTGGTTTGAGCCCAGGACCTTTATGGTATCCAGGTTCGATTCCTGGTGTCGGCGTCCTTTTATTTAAACAATTCAAAGATAGACTTCCCTAGTAATATCATTTCATTCAAATTCTCTTAGTACTCTAATATCTGGACTAAGTAGAAAAATATGGTCCTCCTTGTATCTTAGACCTCTATAGACTTTTTGTAATAGTTCTCTCTTTGATTTATCTCTGTAAAATTCCCAGTATTGATTTGGGTTTGTCAATTTTAATATTTTCCAAAATGGTTCATCCGGACTAGGATTTGGATATTTCGTGAAAACTATGCTATTACATTGTTCACCCGGAAAATCAACTCCTCTTGCGCATTTTGTAGTAAATAAAATATTAATAGCCCCTTCCTTAAATTTTTCAATTATAATTCCTTCTTTGTCTTCCTTCTGCTTCTCTTTTAGTTCATCTCTACTGATTAAAGAATCTAATTTTAGATGTTCAATTTCATAATCATTTGGTAAATCATAAAATGCGCTGACATGAACTAATATTGGTTTCTTTGCAATTTTTACGCATTTATTCAGCGCCTCAAGGTAATTTTCTCTTGTATATCTTTTAGTCATAAAATTTTCATATTTACAATCAAATTCTAAACCTGTTCTCGTAACATCAATTGTTCCGGGTTGTTTTGTCTCAGCATCAACAATCTTAAAATTTTCAAGACCAAAAATATCTTTTAGAATAGTTTCAGAGTGCAAAGTTCCAGACATTAATACTAGGACTTTATTTTTGTTAATCATCTCGTGAAATTTTTTGGATAGATTTGTAGTCACAATAGTTGCAATAAGGTTATTTTCTTTTCTTGAAAAAATTATATATGATTCATCAAAGAAATCTTCAAACATTTTAACCGTTTCCTTAATTTCAAATAAATAACTTTCTTCATCTATTTCTTCGGAAAATTCTTTTGAATCATTAATAACTTTGAACAGATCATATATCCCTGTTTTTTTTAAAGGAATCACATTTCTTGATAAAACTGAATCATTGGCTTCTTTGTTCATTTTTATATAACTAATAATTTTATTTAATTCCTCAACAATTTCATGGTGATTCTCTTTCATTCCAAGAAATTGCGCTAGAGAATTTTGCATTCTGTCTAAGTTTATATGCCTCTCATTTGTAAAGCTATCCAGAAACTCATCACATTCGTCTATAATTTCTACTTCAGTCAAAGGCTTCCTGCTAAGTGCAGATTCTAGTTTGTATTTTAAAGAATTAAATACTATTATATCTGAATCAATATAAGAATTGAATTGTTCATAAAATCCACATCCAGGCTTTCTTTGATATATAATAAATGTCGTATTATTTAATCCCATATAACTTCTTTTGTTGGTATAATCTAAATTTTTTAAATCATAAACATCCGGAAGAACGGGGCTCCAATAAGGACATACACTTGCTAATGGAAGTCTCTTAACATCTTGAATATTAATAATATTTGAAGTATTGATATGCTTGTTCTGTTTAAGATATTCTATTATTTTCTTGAAATTCTTTTCTTTTATCTCGATCTTGCAAGGAATTTCCCAATTATCTGCGGACCTATCTCTTTTTTTCCTCTCTTCAATTTCTTCTTTTTTAAATTCAAAAATATCATTTAATTTTGAATTAATCTCTCTTCTTATCTTGGGGATTGCAGATTCATTTGTTCTTATAAAAGCACATTCATGGTTATTCCTTCCAGTTATAACACTTATCTTTAATTTATCTTCATTATTTTCTTTAAGGATATATTTTTTATTTTCATAATCCTTTTTGTATTGATTTTGAAGACTCTTTCCTGGAACGATAATTGAAGTTTTACCCAAATGTCTTGCAATATTCAATGCTATTGCACTCTTTCCAGTACCACACATACCTCTTATAAAAATTACTTTTGTACCCTTTTTTACCAATTCAATAACTTCATTTACAACTTCTTCTTGGTTTTTCCCATTTGAAAATTTTAAGGGTTCTAGAAATTTTGAATCTTCATATAAACTCCATGACATAGTTTATTAAAAATTATAAAAGGGTTATAATCTTTTGGATTCCAAAGCCTCAGGAGGGTCTTGAACCCCCGACCTCTGCTTTACGAAAGCAGCACTCTACCAGCTGAGCTACTGAGGCAGATATATACTATCTACAGATAGCTGGTGTTTAAAATTTTTTAGAAAAAGTTCTAACTAGGAAATAAGGCCTGTCTTTTAGAATATTAAAAAAATTTAACCGAATAATGCAGACAGACCCTCTGCTGCGCTTTCATGTTTCTCTTCCTTTGGCTCTTCTTTCTTTTCTTTTGCACCGTGTTCAGCACCGCTTGGTGCAGGTGTACTTGCAACTAAGCTTGCGCTCTCAAGTTCTTTGTCAATGTTTATGCCTTTAAGGCTTGCAACCAAAGACTTAACTTGTGATTCGTCAACATGTGCTCCTGTTGATTCAACAACCTTTTTTACATGTTCTTCGCTTACTTCTTTGCCAAGTTTGTGCAATAAAAGAGCCGCATATAAATACTCCATTATTGTGTTTCTCCAGATTTAATTTCGGGAATATTTTCTTCTTTAATTAATCTTCTTATTGCAGATTCGTATGCAAATGCTTTGTTCATCAAAAATTTGATTGTATCTTTTGATGAATATCCTATAGAAACTGCAAATGCCAACGCTTTTCCAAACTTTTCTTTCAATTCAACTAAAGTTTCTTCTATACTTATTTTAATTTCTAAATATAATTTTTTATTCGCTATATCGAATGCAGCTAAAGGAGTAAATCCGACTTTGAAGGGCTTTATTCCTAATTTGGTCATTACTTCAGCTGCACCTTTAGAAATTTTTTCTCCTTTCTTTGCAATAATCTTTGCTTCCTTAATGCTTATCTTACCCTTATCTATCATTATTGCTATCCCTACTGCTCCAAGCTCGCTTATTGCGGGGCCCGGAACCAAATCGGTTGGACCTGCGGGAACTTCAATGTCCTCTTCAGCTACTTGCCCAGATTTTGCCCTTATAGAACTTCTATTTTGGATTAATTCTAGTGAAAGATCAAAGGGATCTAAATTTGAAAATATTACTGCTATACTATCATCAACTTTTTCACTCAACTTCTTTAGTTCCTCTTCATTTGAACTATTGAGGACTCTGATTGTCAAATTCTTTTTTGGGACTTTTATAATTGCTTTTCCTCTGAGCTTTTTTGAAATTTCCTGAAACTGAGAAGCAGGAATATTCTTTATGGAAGCTATTAGCAAAGTTTTGTTTTCTTTCATTAATTCAGAAAGTTCTTTTACTGACTGAATTTTCTTTTTAGATACATGGGCTTGAGTTTTCATTTTAAGTATATTTTCTGAGGTTTAGTCATAGTGAATTTTATTTCCACATTCTTTATGTTATCATTGCTCTTAGGCAGGGCTTTCAATAAAGAATTATAGATGGACATTATATTCTCTACAAGTTCCTCATCCTTCATGTTTTGTTTTCCGATTGCCAATTTTATGCTTGGTTCCTTGGATTTTATTCTTACAATATGATCTATTTTTTCTTTAAGTTCTTCAATTGATTTGTCTTCAGCACTTTGGACGATTCCCAATTGTGGCGAAGGCATTTTTCCTGAAGGTCCCAAAACTCTTCCAAAAACAGTAGCAACTTTTGGCATTAATATTGCCTGAGAGATAAAAAAATCATAGCTGCTTTCTAACTTTTTTAGTTCCTTTTTATCAGAATATTTTTTAAAATCAGCTTCAGTTACTGTGTCTAAATCTTTATGTTTTGAAGTTAAAAAAGCGCAAATTTTTTTGCTTTTTATCTTGTGTGGAAGTTGGACAAACAAGTTTACAGAATCTTTTTTTACATCGAATTTTTGCAAATTTATAACTAGGTCCAATGTTTGGTTGAATTTTCTTTGTTCTTTCTTTCTTAGTTCTGTAAGGGCTTTTTTAAGCTCCTGTTCCATTTCAATCATGTCTTGAATACCTCCTACATAATGCACTAAATGCTCAGAAAATGTCTTGAGCCTTAATGATGTAGTATATGGTAAAAATCTCAGATAAAATGTATTTATAAATCTAATCTTTAATAGTAACTACAACAATTCTTATAAATCATTTCGGTTATTTTGTTAAATGGAATTAGTTGCATTGCTTTCATCAGGGGAAGGAACATGGGCGCAAGTTTCAGGTCTGATCAAGTATGGGGAATGGGATAAAATAATAATTTTAGGAGATGATCTTGCAAAGAAATTTACAATAGAAAAGGAATTTGAATTTATTAAAATTGATTTAAACAAAAAAATAATCGATTTGAGAGATGAGCTATTGCAAAAATTAAAAGGAAAAATTGATGGAACCGAAGTTGCACTATCTATTGCTAGCGGAGATGGAAAGCAGCACATGGCTTTGATATCTGCATTAATTAACTTTCCTGTAGGAATAAGGTTTGCTGCCCTAACAAAAGAAGGGGTTATCGATTTGTAATCTTACTTAATATAAAAAATCCAAAACAGCATAACTACTAATAATAAAAGTAAGAAGAAATAGGTTACAATTTGGAAGACTCTTTTTGCAACTTTTTCTTTCTTTGTCATTGCTAAAATTGTAAGATAAAAGAATCTACCTCCATCAAATATCCCTACCGGAAGCATATTGATAAGGGCAACACTTATGCTTATCATAATAAGCCACCATAGTAAATCATAGATAAATATTCCACTATCCCCCATAAGAGATGCATAATATACATGGTTCCTATCAAATGAGGATAACGTTGAATAAAACTGATTCAAAATCCCTTGATTTTGGGTCTGTAAGAACCCAATTCCAAGCCAAGACAAACTTTTATTATTAGGATCTTGTCCAAGAGTAATTGTCTTATTTTCTGCAGAATTGTTTTGGTTTAAGACTGTAACAATAATACTAGTATCTGGGGAATATTGGTGTATCACACTAGCCAATTGAATTACATTTGTTATTTTTTCACCATTAATACTTAGAATCGTACTATCTAGATTTGCTCTTATAGCGGGAGCATCATAGTACACGATTAATGAGCCTTCGGATCCATTTTGTTGTTCCAGAAAATTCTTCGTTAAAAGATAATTTCCTAAATTAGTCTGAACTTCATTTAAGCTACTATTTCCATTTATCAAACTAAGCACACTAGAGTACGAAGGATCGTTTACGGTTATATTGTTAATTGCGGTTACAGAAGAAATATTTATCTGAGTGTAGGGATAAGTATCAAAAACAACTCCTGAAGGAGCGAACGCAACTGCAAAAAATCCCAAGAGTATTACAAAAAAGAATATTGCTGTCAAAGTATTTACAAAAGTTCCGGCCGAAAGTACTGCTAACTGATCAAATTTCTTTTTCTTCCCCATCTCTTTTTCATCTAATTCTACAAATGCGGCTAAGAATATTGGAAAGAAGAAAGGAAAGAATCCAAATCCGGTACTTTTTATCTTAACTTTTTTTCTTGTAGCAAAAATACCATGTGCAAACTCGTGGGTTATTGCAATAACTGCAATTATAATTATCCAATATGTAAAATAAAAAGGAGGTAAGAAACTTAATTTGAAGATTTGAGGTAGATAAGGGATAAGAGGCATTATAGGTGGAATTTTAACTGCTTTAACGAAAGCTCCCTGCGTTGTATAAATCCAAACTACTTTTCCTATAAGATATAGGACACTTACCATTAGAATATAACCGAGACCAACTGAGATATAACTTAAAACTTTTAGTGTCTTCTGATACTTTTCCCCAATCCTATGAATTAACTTAACCCCCCAATTTGTTTTATAAAGTAGCAATAAACCCTCTCTCTTAACATTTTTTCTCTTTCTATATAAAAAAATTCCTAATAAAATTACAAATAATCCTAAAAAAGTCAAATCGTATACTAAAAAACTCATTGGTTTTATTTCCTCTTAAGAGGTCTGAATGCTCTTTTTTTGCATTTCCTGCACTTTACCTCTCCCTTCAAAATCTTTTGAGGGTCTGCTCTCATCTTGCTCTTGCAGTTTTTACAAACAAAAACATTCTTGAATTCCCTGTTCATCGCTTCTGCTATTTTTGCCATATTTCATTAAACCTTTCTCTTGATTATTTTTTCGCCTTCAATATCCCAATATTCTACATTAGAATTAACTTCAAGTTGAGATTTTATCTCATCAGGGCATTCAATCTCTATTGTTTCAAAATTATCCAGATCCATCACACTAACTTTATTTCCTATTGACAATACTTGACCTTTTCTTTTATCTATCATAGGAACTTCAAATCTATCCGTTCCAGGAACAACAAAAACCTTTTTTTTCTCGCTAAGGATTCCAACAGCTTCAATTCTGCACTTGTGAGCCCCATGCTTTCCAGTCTTACTCACATCCATACTTTTAACAGTATAAGGATCTCCATCGAGAATAATATTTGTACCCACCTTTGCTTCTGTAGCATTAATTATTTTGGAAACCATAAACAATCCAGAAAAAATACGTTTATAAACGTTTTTGATAAATTTTTATAATTTTATTAATTACAGTAGTTCTAATTATGTATAGTAACCAAAACCTTAAAAATCCCTTCATTTATCTCCTTTTATGACATTGCAAAAAAAAGATTTCATTGAAGTTGAATTTACAGCAAAAGTAAAAGGAGGAGAAACTTTTGATTCAAACATAAAAGAAGATTTGGAAAAACTTCATGAAGGTCATGACCATTCAATAGAAGCAGAACCATTTATCTTCTGTTTAGGTGAAGGAATGTTTCTAAAAGGAGTTGAAGATTTTCTCATTGGAAAAGAAATAGGGAATTATGAAGTGGAACTTCCTCCAGAGAAGGCGTTTGGAAAAAGAAATCCACAGTTAGTACAGAGAATTCCCCTTAAGGTATTCAAGGAACAAAAACTTAATCCTATTCCTGGTTTTGCATTTAATTTTGATGGTAGGATTGGCAGAGTTCTAGCATCCTCTGGGGGAAGGGTAATTGTTGATTTTAACAATCCTATTGCCGGAAAAGATGTTATATACAAAATTAAAATTTTGAGAAAAGTAGACAATCTAAATGAAAAGTCAAGGGCCCTTATTAAATTCCTTTTCAGAGAGGATGTTAAATTTGAAATAAAAGATAAAAAAATTATTATTGAAGTTGAAAAACCTTTAGTTGAATTTGTAAAATTGTTTAAGGACAAATTCAAGGAAATGCTTGATTTGGAGCTGGAAGTTAATGAAACTACAAGAAAAGAGGAAAAATCATCAGAAATAAGCAAATAATAGAACAATAATTCTTATAAATAGAACCGACTTATTTATGGCATGGATGATATTTACGAAAGTTCTTCTAATGTAAAGGAAATAGATAAGGAACTTGAAGAGTTACTTAAGGCCCAAACAGCGAAAATAAAAGTTATTGGTGTAGGTGGTGGAGGTAATAATTCTCTTAATAGAATGAAAGAAATTGGAATTAGGGGAGGAGAACTTATAGCAGTAAATACGGACGCTCAGGATTTATTATATACAAATGCAGATCAAAAGATCCTTATTGGTAAGGAGCTTACTCAAGGTCTTGGAGCGGGGAGTAATCCAAGGATAGGAGAAGAATCTGCAAAGGAGTCTGAATCTGAGATAAAAAAGAAAATTGCGGGAAGTGATATGGTTTTCATAACTTGTGGTATGGGGGGAGGAACAGGAACAGGGGCTGCTCCAGTTATTGCTTCGCTTGCAAAAAAACAGGGAGCATTAACAATAGGTGTTGTTACTTTACCATTTACTATTGAAGGAAAGAAAAGAATTGAGAATGCAATGGAGGGGTTAGAGAAGATGCAATCTGTTGTTGATACTCTGATAATAATTCCGAATGATAAACTTTTAGAATTGGCTCCGGACTTGCCACTTCATACAGCTTTTAAAATTGCGGACGAGATACTTACAAATGCGGTGAAGGGTGTAACAGAACTTGTAACAACAACAGGATTGGTAAATCTTGATTTTGCAGATATAAAAGCAGTAATGGTTGATGGAGGGGTTTCTCTTATCGGAATGGGAGAATCAGACTCTGCGGGAAGAAGGGCTGTTGAATCTGTTGAAAAAGCAATTAATAACCCTTTATTAGATGTTGATATTTCTGATGCAACAGGAGCCTTAGTAAACATTATTGGCGGACCAAATATGAGCCTTGATGAATGTAAAACAATAATTGCAACAGTTGGGGAAAAATTAAGTCCTGATGCAAAATTAATTTGGGGAGCTCAGATATCTGAAGATATGGATAAATCTATTAGAGTTTTGCTTATTGTTACAGGGGTTAAGAGTTCTCAAATTGTGGGTCATGAAGGTGCAGATGAAGCTGCAAGACATAAAGAAATCGAAGATGAATTGGGAATTGAATTCATTGAGTAAAACTTGTTTATTTTCCAACAAACTTAAAAACCAATAATTAGTCTCTTTATTATGGCAATAAAAGATCTTCCTATAAGTGCTAAGTCATTTTTTATAAAATGTAAACGTGTTTGGCAAGTATTGACTAAACCAACAAAAGAGGAATTTAAGGCAACTGCGAAAATATCTGCAATTAGTATTATCGCTCTCGGAATTATTGGATTTATTATTTCTTTGATTGTAACGTCGATATGACCTAGTTTACTAGAAAAATATATAAGGATTTCTTATTTAGCAAGATGGTTGATACAATGGTAAATGAGGTAGATAGTTTGGCAAGATTGAAGAAAGAGAGAGAATACGAGGATGATTTAGTTTATGACCTAATTAATGTCTTCCTTTTATCACTAAAAGAGATTTCTGATTTAAAACATGAAGAAGAAACTATAGTTAGAGATAGATTGACAAAAATTGCATCGGATTCAAAGCGCCATAGTCATTTATTTGAAACTTTAATAGAAATGGTCATAAAAAATGGAGATAATAACTACTAGGTCCCAACTTATAGAAAAATTAAGGGATGTAAAGACTGTTGAAATCATAGCTAGAGAGAATTACAAAGAGGATGCAATAACATTCAAAAATCCTCAAATAGTTAAGACTGTCTCCCAAATTAAGCTTGATGAAGACAAACATATTGACATGTTAACTGAAATTATTGAATTACTAGAGAAAAATTAAGCTTGCAATTAGACCAAATATTTTATAAACCTAGATTTTTAACTTAATACATCTTTCTAAGATGTTATATCTTAGATGGAGCTAGAAAATGATATTTGTAATAAAAGTAACAACTAATAAAGAAGAAAGTGCTGTAGATTTAATAGCTGATAGAATTGGAAAAAAGAATCTTAATGTATATTCTGTTTTAAAGCCTCATGGATTAAGGGGATATATTCTTCTAGAAGCTGAAGATAGAGAAAGTGCAGAAGAAGCTGTTTTCAATCTTCCTTATGTTAAAGGAATTATAGGAAAAACTTTGACATATGAAGAAATAAAGAATATGATTGAAACCTCAACTGCTCCTGTTTCAATTAAGGAAGGAGATATAGTTGAAATAATTTCAGAACCTTTCAAAAAGGAAAAAGCGAAAGTTTTAAGAGTTGATGAACAGAAGGGAGATGTTGTCGTAAGTTTGCTTGGAGCTCTTGTTCAGCTCCCAGTAACAATTAAAATTGATAATGTTAGAGCAATAAGCAGGGAAGAAAGGGAGGAAGCAGAACAAAATGCAGATTAAACTTTTAGTAGACGCAGGGGGAATGAAGCCAGGTCCGGCCCTTAGCCAGAAGCTTGGTCCAACAGGGGTAAATGTAAATCAAGTAATACAAAAAGTTAACGATGCAACCAAGAAATTTGCAGGAATAAAAGTACCTGTTGAATTAGATATAGATGTTCAGACAAAAAACATAGAAGTAGTAGTATTTTCGCCTCCTACATCAGGATTATTGAAAAAGGAAGTTGGAATTGAGAAAGGTTCGGGAATGACTTCAAAAGTAAAGGTAGGGAATATTTCAATAGAGCAAGTAATTTCGGTTGCAAAAACAAAATATCCTAACTTGTTAGCAAAAAACATGAAAGCAGCAGTCAAAGAAGTTGTTGGCACATGTGTCAGTCTTGGAATATTAATTGAAAATAAATCTCCTGTTGAAGTTGAGAAAGAGATTGATGAGAAGAAATATGACAAAGAGATTTCTGAAGAAAGGACAGAGACTTCGGAATCAAAAAAATCGAAATTAGAGAAATTCTTTGCAGAACTAAAAGCAGCTCAAGAGAAATTGAAGAAGCAGGAAGAAGCTGCAACAGCTGCCGCAACAGCTGCCTCTGCAGCAGCAGCTACTGCTACTCCAGCAAAGACTCCAACAGTAGCAGCTAAGCCTACGGCGGTAAAAACGCCTGCTAAAAAGTAAAGCCTTTTAAATTTCTCAAATCATTATCATTATCATGGGGCTGTGGGGTAGCCTGGTAGCCTTTCAGGTTTGGGACCTGACGACCCCGGTTCAAATCCGGGCAGCCCCATTTTATAAGAAGTTTTAAAAACCAAATTTATGCTATAATAAAATGAGTACAAAGACAAAAAAAGTAAAGGCTGCAGGGAGATTTGGCGCAAGATATGGAAAGAGAGTTAGATCTAAACTTGCAAGTGTAGAATCAAAGCAAAGAGTAAAACAAAAATGTCCTTATTGCAATAAACTTGGAGTTAAAAGAGTTTCCAAGGGAATTTGGAAATGTCCAAAATGTGAGAAGAAATTTGCGTCAGATGTTTTTTACCTTTCAAGTTAAGCTTATAAATTCAAAATAATCAATTATAATATGTCAACATACAAATGTTTCAAATGTGGAAAAGTTGTAAAGAATACAGAATTAGATAAGAGATTTGTTTGCTCGAAATGTGGAAGCAAGATTTTTTACAAGCCTAGAACAGTTATAAAAAAAATAAAGGCAATATAATTCTAAATGGAAAATAAAAATGAAGAAATTCAAGAGATGCAGATATTAGATCAGAATTTGCAAAATATTCTTTTACAAAGACAGGCTTTTGAGATGGAATTATCTGAGACGAGAGAAGCTTCAAAAGAGATAGACAAATCAAATGAAGTTTTCAAATTGATTGGGGAGTTGATGATAAAAAAAGATAAAGAGAAAGTAAAAGAGGAACTTTTAACCAAGGAAAAGATATTATCAATGAGAATAAAGTCAATTGAAAAACAAGAAGAGTCTCTAAGCAAAAGATTAGATGAATTAAGGGATAAATTTTCAAATCTTGCAAAATAGTTGCGAAATCTTTATAAACATCAGCCTTTTCAAAATACTATGGTGTTCGATAAATTGAGGAAAAATCTTTCAAGAGGATCTGCAGGTTCTGATGAGGATTATCTTGAGATAGATTTGAACCAAGGAACGAAAGGAGATCATAAAGTAATGGTCAAGCTCTTTGTATTGAAACATTATGATGATGTCAATAAAATTCTTGCATCTTTGAGAGACGGTTATACTATTGCAATCATTGAAACTAAGATTTTAAGACAAAAAGATCCTATCGAATTGAAGAGGGCTATTTCGAAGATAAAGAAAACGACAGACGCCCTTGAGGGAAGTATTGTTGGATTCAGAGAGAATATAGTAATTGCCACACCTTCTTTTGCCAGAGTAGACCGTGAAGCAGAAGTTGTTGTTGATGATAAGAAAATGTCCAACAAGTTTGATCAAGATCTTTCTTCCATGTAAATTTTCTAAATAGTTTACTTAGAGAGCTGTAATTTGCGCATTGTTATATACTACTGAACTATAGAAATCTTTTTAAGACAAGTAACTCCTCTATAATTACGAATGAAATACAAATATTTTAGTATTTTGGCATTAAGTTTAGTCTCGTTTATACTACTAGTCTCTTCAGCAAGCGCTTTAACAGTATCTACAAATTCACTTTCAGCATTTACAAATCCTGGAGTTTCACAGAACTTATCCGTGTATAATTCACAGCAAGATGTAAATTTTAATACAAATTTTAGTATTGCAAGCCATTTGACTGATTCAAACGGCAATAATTATGACTTTTTAATAAATCCTACAGGCTCTGTTAATAATGTTTCTTCATCCGGACAAGCAAGTTATAATATAAGTTTAAATCCAAGTATTAGTAGTGGCAGTTTCGTATATGGTAATACATATTCTGAAACCGCACAATTTAATGCAATCAACTCTTCGAATTCTTCTATACAGAGCAGCATACCCGTAAATTTAACTTATGTAAAATCTTTTTGCCAGAGTGGGGATTTGAATGATTCAAATATTCAAATGAATGTTTATGTAACAAATACCGGAAGCGGAACGTCTTCTAGTTCTACAAATTGGAATCCTCTTGATACAATTCAGGTTCAGGTTCAACTTTATAATTATAATTCTAACTTCAATTTGAACAATGTAGTATTCAACATCGGTTTATTTCAACAAGGTACAAATAATAACATAATAAATGAAATGAATTGGCAAAGTGGAGGTAGTAATTCTGTACAAATTGGGGGAATAAGTAGCAATTCAAATGGTCAGTATACATTTACATTTAAGGTTGATCCATCAATATTGTCTAATAATAACGGGCAGACTAGTTATATTTTAATGGTAGAAGCATACGGAAACCAATTTTGCGTAGATCACTCTACTAGTTTAAGCAGTTATGGGGGATCAATATATTATACAAATATTGGCATACAATCCCCAGACTATAACCAAGCTGTTGTTGTTGATATAGGTTCATTACCTCTATCGACGCAAGTATCATGTGGACAACAAGTTACTCTTACACCAAATATCTATAACTTGGGCTATAACGAAAATTCTTATTCCAAAGGTCAGGTTTTTGTAACAATGTCAATCCCTCAGTTAGGGATTAATGAGAATCAAACATTATACGGAGACTTAAATTCGGGAAGCAGTGTACAAGCACCTTTTACATTTGATGTCCCCATAAATGCAGGCCAAACTACATACAATGTATATTTCAGGACATATTACGGATATAATAGTCAGTATAGTGAACCCTACTTCGGAGATTATCAATATGTTTCTCAGAATACATTTAATACGTTACTAAGTGTTCAAGGAAATTGTGTTTACGCAACTGCAGCTACAACGCAAATTACTGCACAACTTGAGTCTGGAGGTAAGGCGGGTAGTCCATTAGTTATAAAATCAACAATAACTAACACAGGAAACACAACGGTAAGTTATAATTTTGGATTGGAAGAGTATTCATCTTGGGCCTCAGTCTCGGACATCTCTCCTCTTAATATAACTCTTACCCCGGGTCAATCACAGGATATTACCGCAAATCTTAGTGTGAATAGTGATGCGAGTGGTGACAAATCATTCTATCTTGATGCTTACTCAAATGGATATCTAATAACAAAACAGCCTCTTTCAATCTCAATAACTCCTCAATTCAGTTTAGCATCAATAACGGGTGGTGCTATCTCAGGAGATAATTGGTATTTATGGGGAATAGGGCTGCTTAATGTTATTCTTATACTATCAATAATTATTATTCTGGTAAAAGTAGGAAAAAAGAAATAGTTTTATTTTGATATTTTATCATAAATCTTTTTAGAAAATTTGTATTTATCTTCTAACTTCAGAAACATAAATCCTATAGAATAACCAATCAAAGCTCCAATTAAAATATCGCTAAAATAATGTAGTCCCAAATATAATCTAGATAAAGCAACTAATCCAGCAAAAATTATCCAAATATATTTGAATTTAGGATAAAACTTTGACACAAAGGGGATAGTACAGAATATAAAAGCAGAATCAAAAGAAGGAAAAGAAAAATCCCATGTATGATAAATTATATTGTTTGTAATTCCTGGCAACAATGAAACCATGTTTGTGACAAAAGGTCTCTGCCTTTGGACTATAACTTTTAGCACAACACTTACCACAGCAGTAACTCCGATACTAAACCATAAAGGTAATATTGCTTTCCTCTTTTTTATACTCCAAATTAGTAATAAAGTCAAAAATATGACAATAAATATTTCACTATTTAGAAAATTTATTACTAGAAATAATTGATTTAGATAGTAACTCCTAAGAGATGAGATAAATTTGATAATTGTATTATCAAAGAAAAGACTTAATACTATTGCGACAGCAATTATCAATAAAACAACAACAAGCCTTTTTTTGTTATACACTTCTTCAGTAGAAAAAAACTATTTAAATAGATTTCTCTAGACTAAAACAAATGAAAAAGAGAAAATTAAAATTTAATTTATATGATTTTATTATTAGATATTCTTTCTTGGTATTAGTTGCAATTCCAAATCTTTGGATTTTTTATACAATATTTACTCCTCTAACTATTTATCCCGTCTACTTAATAACAAAGATTTTTTTTAATGTATCTTTATCAAGTAATGTAATCCTGATTAACGGGCACATTCCAATAGATATGATAAATGCATGTATTGCAGGTTCTGCTTATTACCTTCTGCTAGTTCTTAATATATCAATACCAAAAATTGAGACAAAGGAAAGAGTAAAAATGATTTTATTTTCATTTCTTCTTTTTCTAATTGTTAATATTATAAGAATAGTTATACTTATCCTAATCTATATGTCATCAAATTCTTCATTTAATCTTATCCATCAATTATTTTGGTATGGATTAAGTACACTATTTGTATTATTGATCTGGTTTTTAGAAATTAAAATTTTTAAAGTTAAAGACATCCCAGTATATTCGGATATAAAATCTTTAATAAAATTTATTAAAAAATGATCGCTATTATTTCAAATATTGTATCTTTTATCTTAGGGATAATTGAGAATTGGGGGTATGTAGGAATTTTTGTAGGGATGACTATAGAGAGTTCTTTTTTCCCTCTGCCAAGTGAACTAATGTTAATCCCTGCAGGGGCTTTGATTTCTCAAGGTAAAATGGAGTTTATTTTAGTTTTCATCTTTGCAATATTTGGCAGTCTTTTTGGAGCTTTAATAAATTACTTTTTATCTCTATCTCTTGGGAGAAAGGCAATTGAACATTTTGTTTCTAAATATGGAAAAGTATTTTTTATAAGCAGAGAAGAACTAGATGGAATAGATCACTATTTTTACAAACACGGAGATATTACCACATTTGTAGGTAGACTTTTGCCAGGGGTAAGACATCTTATCTCAATCCCAGCAGGATTTTCAAAGATGAATTTGTATAAATTTAGCTTGTTTACTTTAATTGGTGCTGGCTTTTGGAGTTTGATCTTGATCTATGCGGGATGGCTTGCAGATAGAAATGTATCTTGGATTGCACAACACCTTACATTATTGACAGCAGTTATCATATTAATATGTGCTTTAATAATTTCAAGTTATATCATATTTATGAAGAGAAGAAAAAATAGAAAAATTAAATGATTAAGAAACATTAAAAGCCTGATTCAGAGTTGAGAAAGTTTCAGTCATATATCTTTCGGTTGCTGCCAGAATTTGACAATTGTTTACATTAATATTATAACATCCAGGAGCTATTTCTTGAATATTTGTCTCATTTGAAGGCACTATATTTAAGTATACATACCTTATCTGAGGATCACAAGTCATATTAGAACTCTTCGTTACATTTATCCCCAAAGCATTTTGATATAAATTAACAAGGTTTGCAACTCCAAGTATACCATCACCATTACAATTAAGCTCACTTAAATTACTGCTTGAATTTATTACTAAATTTTGTCTTACATACAGACTTCCATTGAAAGGGACTTCTTTATCCAACATTCTTGGATCATAATTAAGATAGATATTATATTCTGCATTAGATCCGTTAGACAAAGTCATAGGTATCTTTGTATCATAAAGAGTTTGCCCCTGCTCAATTGTAGTATCCACAATATATCTCACCCCATCAACAGTAAAACTTTTTGAAGTATTTGATAGCAAAAGAATGAAGATGAATACTCCAACGAGTAATCCTATTATTACCAAAGTTATTAGAAGTATCTTACTTTCAGAAGCAATCTGTTTTTGACTAGGATGTTCCTTTTTATCTTCAACTTCTTCTGCTTTTTCGATATTATCTTCTATACTTTCTTCAATAGCTTCAATTTCTTTTTCTTTCTTATTACTCTTTGTTTTCTTGTTGGTTTTCATTGTCTAATTCCAAATATTTTAAATAAAACATTGTCAACAGTCTTTATTAAATCTTGTCCTTGTCCGTAAATATAAATACAGTTTTGTACTTGCATCACGCTCTGCTGTCCGCTGTTAATTATTATAAAATTGTTACTACAGTTTATATTCTGAGCAATTGTTTGGTTACACTGCATCCCGGCAGGGCAGGCATCTATTATTGAAGTGTTAAAAGAATATAGGTTTGATCTGACCTCAGACTCTGCATTCGAATCGTCAGAATAAATATACAAAATTTTATTCGAAAAATCACCTAAGGTTTTTGTTATATTTGTTAAGTCCTGAGAGGAGATCTGTGAAGGATTGTAAGTAAAAACTAAGGTATTACCATTGTAATTTGAATACCAAAAACCGTTTTGGTTTAAAAAATTGATTCCGTTATAACTTATAGATTGTGTCGAATTAATGTTTGATACATTATTATTTCCGGTAAGGTAATTCTGAAATGCATAGCCTAGGACACTTATTAGCATGACTCCTATTAGAATTATGCTTATTAAAAACTGATTTCTCTTCTTTTTTTTATCTTTTTCATACTTTGAAATAATCTTTCGCATAACACTATCTAATATTTTTTATTTATAATATTATTGGTTTAGGCATATTCTTGCACGCTAATTATCGACGGCACTAGCCAACCCTCAAAAAAAAAAGAAAAAGAAAAAAATAAAATTAAAATTTTTCAGTCTTAGTGACTTGCTACCTGCAATTGAGCACTTGTTGAAGTTGTTCCAATGTACTTGTTACCCATAGTCATATCTGGCTTCTGAGTAGTCAAGTAAGTTGCAGCATTTTGTGTATCTGGGGCATCGTATCCGGCAACTAGCAATGCGACATATTGTGGCGCATTTAATACAGAGTTGTTGTATGTTTGAATCAAGAATTGTCCTGATCCTACACCGGTTGCTTGTGTCCAAGCACTTCCACAGTAAGCTCCTCCTACTAATGTAGCAGCAGCTGAATTAATACAGCTACCTCCAACAACAATTAAGTTGTCGTTCATTACAGAGGAAACTTGTGAATCTTTTACAAGTACTTGTCCTAACTGCAAAGCTCCTGATGTTGATGAAGAACCTGATGTAACACTTGAACCTAGACTACCAATGTACAACTGCTCATATACCTGGTTTAGAGGATATGTAATTGTTGCAAATGGCGATGACGAACTGTCTGCGTTCTTTGTTACCTGAGTTCCCCAATAATCAACCCATACATTCTGGTTTGAATCACTATACAAAGTTGTGGTATAATTTGTGGTAGATGTTGAGTAAACATTGCTTACTCCTAATGTACCTCCACTTGTACTTGCAATACCTGCAAGGGTAGTTACAAATGTATTATAGTTAGAGTTTACATCTCTACCTTCGATTAAGTTCACAGCGGTTGTATTTACTATAGTTGATGCAGTTCCAGGCTCTATTAAGTAAACATCTGTTCTATTAGTAGAGTTTGAAGGATCAGCCATAAATTCATATGTTAAGTTTGAAGCTTTGCTGCTTCCAACAGTAACAAACACTGTTTGATTTGCAGACGCAAATGCATTACTATTGTTAGCTGAAATCCACAAATAGGCACTTCCATCAACAGTACCTGTACCACCAGTAATACTTACTGTATAATTGGTAAGGTTCATGGCTGCAGCTCCACTAACTGTAATAGGTGTGAAAGTTACAGCTGTAACTCCTCCCCCATATGGAAGGTCTAATGTAGTTACATTGTTTAAATTTCCATCAATATTACTTAACGTGAGGTTAAGTGGTTCATATAACTGTATTTGTCCATGATTCTGCGTAGAAATTGCAGGATATAACAAATAAGCACCTGATGAAGGAACTCCAGAATCACCTGTATATCTTATCTCTGCCCATGATGAATTTTCGAAATAAGCGGTATACGTCTTTCCATCTAATGTGAAAGTTGTATACGTTGTTCCGTTAGTTGCACCACTTAAACTAGTAATACCTTGTCCTTTAAGATTATAGGACTGTCCTGTTACTAGGTCGTAAAGCTGTATGTAATCGCTTGTATAGTTTGTATCTGAGCTTGAAGCGTGAACAACGTTATAGACAGACTGCAACTGAATCATATGTCCTTCTAGTTGTCCAGAAGATCCAGTTCCTGTTATTACAATAGGACTCAATCCACCATTAACCGAAAGGTTAGCCATTTCATATGGATAAATTGGAGAAATGTAAGTTGCTCCTCCATATGTCAGGTTAACAGAACTGAATCTGTTGGTATCGTTGTATGCAAATGGCACACTAGCGTTGTAACCCATAAGATCAGTAAATCCTAATGTTGCAACTTGTCCGCTTGGAGTTATTGTAATAGTATCCCTTTGTGTGGTACCATTCAATGGATTACTTAATCCAGCATTAGTTATTTGGAAACTTCCGAATACAGGGTCTGTAAACTTTTGACCTGCAAGTAAAGTGGCATTTGTAGATATCGGTGCCTCAACCTGAACAGTTATTCCTGTTAAAGCGCTCAATGTACCTGTAAAGTATACCAATGTCCCTTGTATTGCAGTATTTGAAGTTCCAACCTGTACCGCAGATCCACTTGTCATAGTAATTTGGTTTGCTCCCAATAAAATTGTAGCTGAACCAGTTGCTGTTCCCGAACTTGGGAATACGCTTGTTGTTGCAACATTTACTCCATTAATTAATTGGGGTGTTCCTATACTTAACGTTCCAGCAACACCATCAACTGTTAATTGTACCTGAGTACTACTAACTGCATTTAATGCAATTGTATGACTTACTCCGCTTATACTTACAGTTGTACTATTTCCCTGAGCCAAATTTACGGTTTGTGCAGAAGAGTATAGTAATAAACTACTTGATCCAGCGGCCATAGTACCTACAACATATTGGTTTCCAAATAGTGTTATAGGAATTCCCTGACTGCTAGAAGCTGTAAAGTTTATAGGCTGGCTGAATGCTATCGTTGCATTATACAAATAGTTCGAGAAATTGTTTACACCTATGCTAAGTCCCACGGATGGGTTGTAAGCACTTGTTGGCATTTTAGAAAACTCAACTTTTCCTGAGTTATCTGCACTACCTGATGAAGTTGTACTGATTGTACCAGGCCCAAGAGTTATAGTCTGGGTGGTCGTTGCAGCGACATTACCTCCGAAGGTAGTAGTTCCAAGAAGTGTTGGAAAATCTGAACTTGTATAAGCTGTTTTAGCAGTAGTCAATGTAGTGTTTAGCCATATCTTATTGGATCCTCCCTGATCTAAAGCTTCAACTGCTCCGTTTGTTGTTGTAACTACTCCGCCAGATGTTCCAGTTAGATATGATTGCAAGTTGGTTTGTATATTTCCTGCTTGTACCACATCTAAAGGAGAAACTCCAGCACCAGTACCATAAACAATAGCAACGTTACTTGCTGCTCCGTTCTGCACGAAAGGTGCGGGGAAAGGAGTTGCTGCAGCGAAAGCTGTAGTCATACCGGCCAATAAAACACTTGCTCCGATTGCTGCGATTTTTTTAAAGTTAAATCTCATTTAATTTTTAAACCTCCTTTCAATAATATAATATGTTGCTGAAAGCAACTCCATCCAATTCAAAAGTTGTGGGGTATAACTATTTAATTGGGTGAGCATAAATGCATTATCTTTGTTTCTTACCATTTTTTTCTTGTGTATCCCCCACGAAGAACACCTATAAGGGTGTATCATATGATTACCAATTTTCCTTTAAAAATCTTCCTATACCTCCTTTTCCGAATACATTAAATAGTCTCATTTTGGAGGTTTTATTTATAAATATTTTGACACTATTATATTATTAATACAATAATATACTTTCTTTATCTTCGGAGAATCATTTTATAGCAAGGTTTTTATATATATAATAACAAAATAACATATAAACATAAAGTATATATCTTCATTATCTAGATTATCAAATAGTATATATAAAAATGGCAAAAGAAAAGTCAAAAATTAAAGAGATTTTCCTGACTTATAATAAAGGAGCCTTTTCTTTATTTAAGAAGCCAGGATACTCAAGAAAAGATTATAATTTCGAGGATTTATCCCAATTAAGGCATCTACTAAGCAATGAAAAAGCAAGGATCTTAGAGGTAATAAAGTCCCAGAATCCTTCATCAATATATGAACTTGCAAAGAAACTAGGAAGAAATTTTAAAGCAGTAAATGATGATGTTAAGCTACTTAAGAAGTTTGGATTCATAGACTTAAAAGAAGAATTAACCAAAAAAAGAAAAAGGTTTAGACCTATAATTGTAGTGGATACATTAGATATACATTTTACATTGTAGTGCCTAAGAATAGGCACTGAATATAATACGCACAGAAGTTCCTCCCTTTGAAAGAGGCTGCGAGTTTCCTTGCGAATTGCTAGTTATATTACCTTCTTTTACCGAAAAGATTTCTCCTGTACTTGAACTAATATTCATAATATACCCCTTTATTGAGCTTCCCTGCCCTACAATCCAAGTTTGATTTAAAATTCCCCTTAGAGTTGAATTTAGTATTTGACAACTATTTATAGAAGGGTTATTTGTCCGATCTAAACAATTAGTTCCTGAACCGCACATAAAGATTAGATCTCTTACCGAAATATATCCATAATAATTTTGACATTGTGTGCTTGTTTGTAGAGTTGAAGTTACAAAACTCTCGGCCTCATAGCTTTGGACAGTTTGATTTCCGGAACTATTCAGAAAAAATCCTAAAAACACAAGCAAAATTATAGATACGATTATTATAATCAGTGCAAATCCAATCATTTCTTCCTGAGCTCTTTTATTTTTCATGTTCCTTGGTATGTTACAATTATTTTTGCAAGATTGCATTCTATAGATCCATTAATTGAATATCCACATAAAGAAACAATGTTTGAAGTTCCTGTTCCGTTGTTTGTTGGTATTAATGTTATTTTATTACAATTTGGAAAATTTGAGATAGTACACTCGACATTATCTGTTTGCGGATATACGGTTCTTATTTGAATACCTTGAACTCCCCAGAAAGTTCCGTTGCCATATATTTTCAAATTATTCTCCAAACTTATAACTTTGTCCACATCAATGCACGAGCTCATTCCAGTTCCAAAATAGTTACTAAAACTATCCCCACATGAAAACTCGGGAGAATCTGAAATCTTTGAAACTAAAAGTTGAGCATTATCTTGCTGTAAGACTGATGCTTTTTGTTTTAGCCCATTTACTGAAGTAACCAGGACAAACATTCCCGCCAGGACAAAGAATAATGTTACCGCAATAAGCATAAAAGTCATCTGTTGGATTTTCAATTGACCTTTTTTTGTTTTCATTTTACCAAAGTTTGCATGTTGAAGCATCATTTTCATTTTGAAGTTGACTTGTAAGAGGTATTAGGTTGATCATGTCTTGAGAATTTTGGAATGAGTTTAACATCGAGTTTAATTGCATAAGATCTGGATTAGGAGTACATGACTGGATTGCATTAGATTTTTCAATATACAATGAGGAGAGCTCTGCATCTCTTTCCATTAATCTTTTTAATTGACATTCATAAATACTGCTATCTGAGAAAATAGCGCCATACATTAAGGCGTCACCATAAAAGTTTAATGTGCTCCCATTTTTTGTTACCTCTTCTCTAGTGTAATCAACATTGATATCGCAATTGCTTCCAGAGAAGCAAACTTTTATGCTATTCTGGGGACAGTTTGTTGTATCATTGGTTAATCTGATATTGCCTTCGTTAAGATTTGACAATTCTTCCTGTATACTCTGAGGAGAATTAACAAAACAATAATCTACAGAAGATGAGGTCATATATATTAAATCAGAAACTTCAAAAGGAAAACTAAATGGCTTTGAAAAAAGATAAAATTGTCTTCCGTCAGAAACATTATCCGAAAAAATGTATTTATCTCCAAATGTTACTCCGTTAGTTTGAGGAGACCATTTCCCTAAGCTTAACTGTGATAAGCTAAGTATTTGCAATCCAAAAGTCCCACTAAAATTTTCACATTGATTGTATATTCTTGTTTCCACTGGCAAACTTATTGAAGTAATCTGTCCTGATTGGAAACTTGTTTGAAGAGGATTAAGAAGGGCCGCAATTTCACTTCCTGCCTCAGCAGTAGTTGAAGATTGTCCAATATTCATTATTCTTGTTACCGTAAAAATTGCAATTGCAAGAATAATAGCACCTGCAATAATTCCAAACAGCCAGGCAAATGAAATTTCTAAAAATCCTCTTTTATTCTTCATTTTCTAATGTACTGTTACTAATGTGTCTCCAAAATTTTTCTGAAGAATTAGATTCACATTGCCATTCACTACAGGGAAGCATGAATTACTACTTGAAGTTATTGCGCTTATATTAAGATTTTCTATGTTTCCTCCGGGAGCACTATATCCGTTAGCACCATTGAGAACAACATCGTCTCCATTCGTATTAACAAAACAAACTTCTTTTATTGAACTAGGAAGACTGTAAGATTTTGTTTGGCTTGACTGATCAGAATTCCATACTACGTTGACATCTTTCTGAAGATTGTCCGAGAATTGGCTTATTTTTACGCTATCTTGCAAACCCAAGAACTTTTGTATCACAAAAAAAGCAAATCCTATAAAGACAATTATGAGCACTATGGAGAAAATCATACCAAACGAAAGCTGGATCTGCCCCCTTTTGTTTCTCATTCAATAAATAAATTAAATAAGCTTATAAATTTTTAGAAATTAATTGAAGAAGGATTTAATATAATACTACATGCATTCTGAGGCTGATTTCCAAATTGGTCTTCACACTTTATATAATAAGTCTGATCAGAAACCCATCCAGTGCTATGAGTTATATTGTCAAGAGTTGTCAATGGAATTCCTTGACTGAATGGATATGTACAATCGACAATATCATAAACACAGTTCCCTGCTCTATCTGTTTCTATATTTAATGTGTTTGTTCCTGAGTCATGATAAGCTCTTACAACATTTGGAGGAGTCGTAATTGACTGTACATTAAAGTTTATACTAGAATAATCCGCGTCTCCTGCAAAGTCGACACACTTTAAATAGTAAGTATAATTGCCAGGAGTAAGCCATAAATCCTGTGTGCTCTGATAAGAAGTAGTATTTGAGAACTGCATATAGGTACTCTCATCAGGATTAGTGCTATAATAACATGTGGAACTTCCGGAATTATATCCTCCTGAAGTCTGAAGGTTCAGTGTAACATCAATATTTGTCGTTGATCCTGTAATCGTTGTCTGATTAGGGCTTGCGGAAGTAATAGACAACTGACTGCTTGATCCTGATAAGACAAAAGGATAAGACTGCTGATTTATATTGCCATTAGTGTCGTTACATCTGAAGTAGAAATTACTTGTAGCTCCATTAACTATTCCAGTAAGATTTGCAATACAAGAGAATAATCCTAATGGAGTTGGAGCAGCACGACAGGACATATTGTTTGGCATACTTTGATAGCTTTGGTCTGTGTGACTCCATCTACATCCGGTAACTTGCTTATTTATGAAAACAGAAACATCGGTTGAAAATGTTCCAAAGGATATTGGAGTTCCTGTTGCAGGCGATGTAGATACAATACTTGGGGGAGTTACATCTGGAGTCTGATCTGCATTGAATTGTATAACATATGCTCCTGTATCAGAAGCATTGTTTACATTGTTACATCTTATGTAATAATCTGTCTGCCCACTTTGTTGTACACTTAAACTAGTTCCAGTTTGATTCTTGAAAACGGGAATTTCAAAGGTGTGATTATATGTTCCATCAGGATTCCTTATACCCCATGTACCTTCATTTCCATTTATTCCGCCGTCCGTTCCAATCAAGAAACCTGTTGCAGTCATGTTAGCATAAGAATTTCCCCTTATAGGACTAACCATACACTGGGCTGCTTGATCAGTCTGTATCCCAAGAGATAGTATAGTATAAGGAGATATGTTTGGAGTTATCAAAACTCCCGTATCTCCAGGATATGAAGGAGCAGGCATAGGCTTGTAGTTAAGGGTATTTCCATTAGATAAAGATAATACATTTCCCAAGAAAGTTATAACAGGTTGTGGTGCATTTTGATTTGTTGCAATACAAATTGGTTGCCCATTTTGTCCTGCATTTATTAGTTCACATGCTGTTCCTAAACTTGCACATTCATATGCTGTACAAGTTAGTCCATTCTTTCCACATTTGCTGCAATCACTTCCACCATAAGGTGCTTGCCAAGGAACACATTGAATGACAACAGCATCATCTTTTGTATCTTGTGAAAATATTAAATAAGCTGCGACTACAATTATAGCTGTTGTTCCTCCCACTATCCATCCTAAAGGTCCAGCAGCAACTGTACCTATTCCTGCAGGGAATATTTCTGCAGCAAGAACTCCAGTGAATGTTCCTGCAGTAAAGGCTAATTGCGCCCCTGTAAGAATAGAATCCCATGTGCTTCCCGGAGCTGCATTAACCCAAAGCTTGATGAGTGAAATTACTCCCAAAACTGCTACCGCTGCACCGGCTGCCACACCAATTGCTATGGTGAGTGCCCAAACTCCTCCCCAAAGAGTTTGCCCAGTAAATAAAGTTGTTAGTGGTGCTGCTGCAGTTGCTGTTCCTGCAGGTAATCCTGATGCAGACCCAGAGAGATAGGCACTAGCGGGCAATCCATTTGTTGTTGCTGGGGGTACATAGGGGGTTGTAGCTGCTGCAGGTAATCCCGTTGTTTCACTTCCAGACAATGATGTGGCTCCTGGTGATGATACAGGTGTACGGGCCGGAGCTCCTCCCGGGAGATATCTAGATCCAGATGAAGCAAGGGATCCCACCTGCGATATTTCAGATAATACACTAGATATCTGTGTGGATAATCCTGCTGTAGATGAAGGAGGAGGGCTTGATGGTGCTGCACTAGGAGGAGTCGTTGCTGCAGGAGGTGAAGGTAAAGTATTTTCTGTAGTAGTACAATATCCAGTACCAGCACTAACTATATAGCAAAATTCACCCGTTGAACATCCTGAACTATCGTGACAAGCATTGCCTACGACAGCAGAAACTACACCAACTTCGCTTCCGATAGCATAAGAAACTGAAACAATTCCAATTAGTAATATTAAAATCTGGCTCAAGGCCATTCCCACCGATTTCTTATAAAATATTTTTTTCATTTAGCCATAAGAGGGTTTCCCCAAAAGTATTTTGAATAAATCATTCATTCCATTTGTTCCACTAGTCCCAATATAATTCACGCTTACACCGCAATCTCCGATAGAAGAACAGATATTAGATACACTTGATGCCCATGGTTGTGATAAACTCTCACCATTATCTAAACAAACAACATCATTTGCAGGTGAAATAGCCCAAGGAGCGTTGAATATGCTTGCTCCTTTACTTCTCGTATAATTCTCGTAACAAACCATACTCCCCATAAAACACAAATCCTTTGCACTTGGGCCTTGTATATTCAAATTGCCTGAAGAGCTTAGTAGTCCATTTACAGAAATATCAAATCCAGGAGTATACTTCGGAACACATGAAGCTCCAGGTCTTGGATCTAGTGCTCTTGATGTATCATCTTGTCTTGGAACTAAGATATCATTTACACTGTCATAAACATAAGGTAATCCCGTTGAATTATCTTTTAAGATGCTATACCCAATAATCCATTGACAATCTCTTGTAGTATTATCCAAACAAGACTTACTGCTGTTTTGATAATAACAATCTTGCCATCTGTTCAAAGTAAGATAAGAACTGAAGTACCCATTTGAAGTTTCATTTTGGACACATACTTTCTGTCTGGCATCATATGTTTCTGTTGTGATTTCTCCATTCTGACATATGAATAAAGTATCAACATTTCCAGGTAAATCTAAAGATTTGTTAAAAGTCACTGTATCAGGAAGGGTGTAACTTACAGAACCAGTACCAAAACCATTATTCCCGCTTCCGCTTTGTCCTGGCGTCGAAGATGAACTTGAACCAGGATCTCCTCCGAACACAAGATTCCCGTTAGACTCTGTTCCACACCAACTTTCTCCATTAACGGGATATTGAAGAATTTGATTTGACTGTCTTTGAGTTCCGTAAGTTTGAACAAATTGTGGGACAAAGGTCCCGCTCTTGCAATTTAAATCTCTGCATATGTAATCTCCAATTGCAGGCTTACTACTATCTATTGTTGGATCATATTTCATGCATGTGCTTCCAGCAAGATAATTACAATTACCATTACTTGCAGATTCTACATCTCCAGCATTATCGCTATCTGGAGCTGATGCTACTAAATAATCCCAATAACTTTCATTAGTATACTGCTTCTGATCATATATGTTAGCAGTGTTTCCGCAGCTATCGATATAGAATATCTGATCTGAGGCAGATGAACAAGTCGTTTCTTGCGTCTTTACACAATTTGTTCCTAGGACAGGATTAGTACACAAAAAATTAGGATAAAAACTTGTCACAGTTCCAGATGTATTCATACTGTTACAGTTGGTATGTGTTGTAAATAAGCAAGTTAATCCTGTACCTGTTTGTTCAGTGCAAGCTCCTTTCGCTTCTGGAGTTGCCATTGATATACAAGTTGGTTCATCATTAACATTACCATCAAAATTCAAGTTCACTCCTGCTTCCGATGATAAAACTACACAATTAGCTTGGGTTGTAAAAGAAGCTTGGTCCCCAAGAAGACAACATCCATACAGACATTGTGGAGTTTGGGCTACAGGCGTGCTAGAGTAAGACCCCCCGGGAGAAGATTGGCAGGCATATTTTGAAGACGATGAACAAAGCCCCAAAATAGTATCCACACATGTACCTGAACAGTCAGGAACAGCTGCACATGAAGTGGTATATGAAGGGTAAGCACTATCCACTTGGTTTGGAAGGACATCCTGACACCAAGCCCCATAAGTTGTTTTTATCGCACAAACAGTTGAAGTTGAGGTCGCTGATACTAATATAATGTTCTGCAAAGACAATGCTAATAAAATACTAACCAATAAGATTCCCAAAATAGTATCTCTTTTTTTCATTTTCATTTTACTGTACTCCCTCTATTCCATATCCCGCAGGCCATACACCTCCTCTTACTGCAAACTGAAATATGTCTCCAGTGTTCATATCTTTCAACACATAAACTTTCGTTCCATCACTTTGCTCATCTTTTTGAATTACCAGATTGTGGTAATAAAACATAAACAGTCTTTCATTTGCATCGCCATAATTTGATTCTGAATTAACAATATTGTAAGCAGTCATAATTAATTCATAAAGATTATTGTTAACTAATACATTGAATTTGTCAAATCTTTCGCTATTCTGCCTTGTCAGAGTTAACTGATCATTAAACGTAACGACAACTCTTCCAGGCAATATATTTACAGTGGTGTTTCCTCCTACAAAATTCACGGAATATCCTTGATTTTTATAATTGCTCTGCAAGCTGTTAAAACAAGAATCAACCGTTGGCTGAATATTTTTTATGATCTCGGATTCAACATGAGATAACAACAAAGGCTGCTGAACTTCACAATTTAAATAATAATGATTTGTATAGCAAAGATATTCTACCTTGTAAGTATTTTTCAAATCTGGACTATAATAACTGTAAAAATTTTGAGGACTTATGCTCCCCCCCTGCATTGAAAGATTGCTGATCGTCTGTGTTATAGCATCCTGAACACAAGTTTGAATAAATGTCTGAGGATCATTTGATTTAATAAAAGTAGATTTTATCTGAGGGTACAGAAAATAAATCAATGCACCCACTGCAACAATAATTATTCCTAAAATAATAAATATAGTCACCTGGGCCCTCTTCGATTTTGTAAATTTAAAATTATCTACGAAATCATTCCCCCTTTTTTTCATAAACATTAGATGATATCTTTGTTTAAAAATTCTTTGATATTAATTGAACATAATATTTTCATTATCCTATACTTATTGTTACTTTAATTTCACTTTGATAAAGAAATCTCAATCAACAGTCTCAACTCGGGGTGCAAGAATAAAACTTAATTCTAGATTTGTTGTTTTTAGATCCATTCTAAGTGGATGGTCTTCTGAAAATTTTAATATTGTCTTATCAACTAGCTTTGATCCTTTTGCAAATTTCTGCAAGTACTCAAGACTGTATCTTGATTTGCAAGCTGCAACTTCGGTAGTTATTTCAGCTTCATCTCCTGAAAATTCGGCTCTTGCTGAATTTAATCCTCTTGATTCAATCATAAATTTATTTTCCTTTATTATGAAAGAGCATGCATCAGCAACAACAGCGCAGTCTTCAACAGAATCAACAAAATCAATTGAATTCATTTTGACAGCACAATCAAATCTCAGGTTTGGAATCTCTTTTTCTTCTCTCTCAACTTCAATGAGGTTAAGCGTGAAATTTCTTTTTATTCTATCTTGAATCTGGATACTTAACAGGTTGCCTTTTTTTTCAAGTATAATTGAGCTACCAGAGCCACATCTTCTCAAAATTCTTTTAAAATTATCAAGATTAATACCTAGTGTTTCTGGACCAGTTTCAAATTGCGAAAAAGCAGCTTTCAAGATTGTGAAACTAACCATTGCAACATTGGCCGGATCAATAGCTATTATATTTATTCCAGAGTCATTGACCTTTATTCTGACTTCGGTTACAAGTTCTGAAATTACGTCAATTGCCTTTACAAGCAAAATGGGGTTATCGAGCTTTACTAGCATATCGTTTTCAATAGCGTTTAACTTTTAAGCATTGTTGTTTTTTAGAATAGACTAATTATATAAAGATTTCAGATTAGTTTCTTTTATGGATGAAATTGAGAATTCTAAAGAGCAAAGAATAAGAAAAATCACTCATTTATACTACTCAAAACCTGAAGTTCAGAAAGCTCTTTTTGAATTTTCAAAAGATAGAGAAGTTGTTCCAAGATATTTTGAAGGCTTTGGTAAACGACCAGATTCTCTCCAGTACGAAAGTGATATATTTGAGTTGGTAAAAAAAGGAGCTACCTCCTTTCACTGCTCAGAAGAACTTTGGAAAGATCCACTCAAAATAGAAACAGGCATGGTGGCAAAGCAACTAAATGAATTAAGAAAAGGATGGGATTTATTGATAGATATAGACAGTAAGTACATAGACTATAGTAAAATTATGGCAGAAGAGGTAATCAACTTTCTAAAAAAGAATGGAGTTCGAAATGTGGGGGTTAAGTTCAGCGGTAGCAAGGGGTTTCATATTATAGTTCCATGGAAGGCCATTCCTAAAGAAATTAATGGAAATAAAACTTCAGATATGTTTCCAGAGTTTGCAAGAATTGCGGTAGAATATATCTATACAAACATAAAAAAAAGTTATACAGAAAGGGTTAATCAGCTTAATTATTCTAATTCTGAGTATCCCACTGCATCCAAATATATCAAAAGGGAATCTGGAGCCCCTGAATTTAACATTCTCTCAAATGTGCCCTCTAAAAAATTGAATAGTACTTCTGGAGCTTTATCGACGCAAATAGAAAACTTACAGTCTACTCAAAATGAGAAACTCTGGAATAAACAAAGTGATGCAGATCTTATTCTTGTATCTCCACGACATCTCTTCAGAATGCCTTATTCTTTGCATGAAAAAACATCAAAAGCAAGTATAGTTCTCTCTGAAGATGAGCTTAAGAATTTTCAGTTGACTGATGCAGATCCCATGAATGTTAAGATAAAAAATTTTATGCCAGATTCGAAAGAAAGGGAAGCATCAAGACTTTTTTTGGAAGCTCTTGATTGGTACAAAGGAAAAGCTGAAAATAAAGAAAAAATAGTTTATAGCTCTGAGAAACTTGAAAAGTTTAAACAAATTAAATTTGAAAAGCTTACAGACAATAATTTTCCTCCATCTATTCAAAAAATTCTTTCAGGGATAAAAGATGGTAAGAAAAGGGCCTTGTTCATTTTGATAAATTTCTTTAGATCTATAAATATGGATAAAGAAGAAATTGAGAAGAGGATATTAGATTGGAATAAAAAAAATCTCCCTCCTCTAAATGAAGGCTACATAAAAACTCAACTTTCATGGAGTTATCGTAAGCCATCAGTTATGCCTCCAAATTACGACAAGGATTATTACAAAGGGATTGGGATTACCCCAACATCCGAGGAAGTTCATCTTAAAAATCCAGTTAGTTATATGATTAAGAAAAATTTCAATTCGGAAAATCCAAAGACAAAATAAAATACGGATAATTTTAAAAACTTGGAATGGCTGATTTGCAAATGAAAAAGAGTGTGTTAGTCCTAGTTTCAATCGTTTTGTCCTTATTCATATTCCCATTAATTTTTGCAGATATAAACGCTACTCAAATAAGCAATGGACTTTCTTGCTTAATTAATAAGACTACTTCTTGTGGTTCTCTCACAACTGGAGAACAAATTTTTACTTCTCTTGCTTCAGGTCAATGTACTGATTGGATATCCAACAGTTCAAATTCTAATGGATGTTATCCTTCAGGTTCTTGTGATATAAAAACAACTGCTCAAGCAGTTTTGGCATTGAGAAATGCAGGCCTATCAACAAACCAATCTGCCACTTGGTTGCTATCGCAACAGCAAAATACTTCAAATCTTAATTGGTTCTTGCAGATTGATAGCAACAACATAACGAGCTGTAACATTTCTTATTCTGGAGTTTCATACACAATGATAATAAATCCATATAAGACGATTAGCTCTGGGAATCTTGGGAACGGTCTCACGGTTCCATCTTCAAATCCTTACTGGCTTTTGATATCTCCCTCTTATTATGGGATTCCGTTTTCAATTTCATGTAATCAATCCTTTACAACTACTAATCTTTATCAAAGACAAGGTCTAACGACTATATATGTATCAGGTACTTCAGCATCTGCATCCTCGAAAAGTACTCTGGTTGATTCAGTGAATTCATCATGCTTTGGATCCTTTGCGGGGTCTTGTGATTATGAAGCAACTCTTTGGACCACCCTTGCATTATCTTCATTAAATGATACTATATCTCCTTACCTCCCTTATTTGACTGCTTTGGCTAGCGATTCCTCAAACCAGAAGTATCTTCCTTATGCATTTTTATACGCAATAACTTCTTCAAGTGATGATCTTCAGACTCTTTTTTCTAATCAAGTTTCAGTAAATGGGCAAAACTATTGGCAGATGTCAGGAGATTCTTACTATGACACTGCGTTGGCTTTATTTTCTACCTCTTCTCAAAGTTCTGACACTAGAAACAATGCAATAAATTGGCTTATGTCTGTGCAAGGGCCAGATGGATGTTGGAATTCCGGAAATATTTTAGATACCGCATTTGTGCTATATTCTCTTGAAGGAACATTATCTTCACAGTCTGTAGTTAACTCAACAGGTCCAATAAATTCAACCAATGCTACAGATTGTATTTCCTCTGGATATTATTGTTTGTCGGGAACAGCATGTAATCAGGCCGGAGGAAGTATGTTAAGTGGATACAATTGTAATTTGGGGATATCCATTTGTTGTAGTAAGCAATTGTCTAATCCAAGTTGTTCTGCTCAAGGTGGACAAATTTGCAGTTCAAATCAATCTTGTACTGGAGGATCAACCTCTCCCGCATCCGATACTTCATCATGTTGCCTTGGTATATGTGCAACTCAGCAAGCCACCCAAAATGATTGTTTATCTGCGGGAGGAGTTTGTAGAAGTTCTTGTTTAACAACAGAACAACCTTCTCCAGCAAGCTGTGGTACAGGTTCTTATTGTTGTGTTCCTGGTTCTCAACCTGCGAGTAATTCTAATGTTTGGATATGGGTTCTTGCAATATTGATTGTTCTACTAGTCATAGCAATATTGTCTAGAAAGCAGCTCAGGATGCTTTGGATCAAAATGAAATCTGGAAAGAATAAAGGTGGTCAGCAATCATCAACACCTCCAAGAGGTCCTCCATTTTTCCCTTCTCCAACAGCATTTCAAAGAGGGCCACAACCACAACCTTCGCAAAGGACAAGACAGCAGCCTTCAGAAGTCAACGATGTTCTAAAGAAACTTAAAGACATGGGCAAATAAATTTATTAATCTAATTTATTTACTTGGGTTATGAAAAAAATTTTTATCTTGGCCTTTTTACTTCTTATTTTTCCTTTAGTCTCGGCTATTCAGATAAATATGAATTCTAACTTTAGCCAAGGACAGACTCTAATTGCGCAAGTATCTGGAAATTTTATAAATCAGATTCAATCGCAGAATGTTTTTCTTTACAATAATTATTTGAGGGTGTCCTTTGTCCCAACAGTTCAGAAAGTAGGCGATACATTCTATATTTATGGTCAGCTTGACAATAGTAAGTTTCCGGGAAATTATTCTTTGAATATTAGCGGAGTAGGTTATATGCAGGGTAGCCAAATAAGCCATGATAGCATAATTCAAAATTTTACTATAACAAATACTACAGCAGATTTCTCTGTTACTCTAGGGTTTGTTCAAACAGACCAAAATTTTTCAATAACAGTACAAAATTTAGCATATAATCAAATCACAATCAGTTATTTTTTAGGAAATTCAACTTCTCAATCTGGAAATTCGTTGGATTATCTTTTCGGAACGCCTTCCCAACAAAGCCAAAATATAACAATTGATTCTGGAGAGGTAAAACCTGTTTATTTTCAAATAAATAATTCTAATCAAGATCAGCTTACCTATGCCACATTGAGTACGAGTAATACCCAGTATCAGATTCCTGTTTTTATACCTGCAACACAATCACAGGCAGTAAATTCAAACAATACAAGTACCTCCAGCAATTTATCTGGAATTCAGGTTCAGCCATCTGAAGCAAGTGTCTCTATGCTAACAAATGCCTCTACATATAGGTACATCTATGTATCTAATTTAGGACAACAAAATCTTACAAATGTTTTTGTATCTGTCTCAAGTAGCCTGGCTCCTTATGTTTCTGTTCAGAACCAAACTCTAAATCTTTCAAATAATTCAAGTGCAGCAGTTCAACTAAACATAAATTCAGGGTCAAGCGATCAGATAATAAATGGACTGATCGTAGCCTCTTCTGGAAATTTAACTTCTTATATGAATTTATCACTAAATTTTTCGAGTGAATATATTTCAACTCAGAATGATACTTCTCAATTTCAAACTTGCAGCCAGCTTAATGGATCAATCTGTAGTGATAATGAAACTTGTAGTGGAGGACAGACACAAAACGCCCTAGATGGAGTATGCTGCTTATCTGCTTGCCTACCTCCTGCACAAGCAAACTCTTCTTTAGCAATAATTGGTTGGGTAATTGTTTCCATAATAATTATATTATTAATTATATTCTTCGTTAAGAAATTTGGCAAAGCGAAAAGGCCTTTAAATCTGCTTGATATTGCAAAGAAAAGATAAGTTATACAAAAATATCCAAATATCTTTTATTAATCTCCTTTGTGATTTTTCCCTTTGAATTATAAACTGGACTTACTGAGATTCTCTCTTCTTCCATTATAGCGATAGACTTTTCATCAAAAGAATATTCTGACTTTTCTTTAGCCTCTAAATCATCTAATTCTGGGTGTCTTATTATTCCTGTGAAAGGAATAATCCAAGAAATAGCTTCAATTGTCATTTCTTTTTCTTTGTTTTTTTGGGCTTCTTATCCTCTTTTACCTTTTGAGTTTCCATCGTTGCTTTCAGCTTATTCTCCAAGATTGCTTTTTCAACTTGTAATACTCTTGCAATTTCATCATATCCATGGAGTTTTCTTATAAGATCATTTAGAACTTCATTCCATGAATGGTTTGGAATAGAAATAGATTCGGGAGTAATTATTTCCACGTGAGCAGGCATATACTTAAACATTAATAATATTAATTGAATTAAGGTATCCGTTTCAACTTCAACTTCCGCAAAATCCACATAAAAATCTTTTTGCTCTTCCAATTTTAATTTCCCTCCGGAAGGGCTTGCAATGCTAGCACTTTCTTCCATCTTTTTAGGCTCCTTTATGCTTTTGTTTTTTATTTTGACCCCGTTCTCTTGACTCATCTGAGTTATGAGGCTTTCTAAAATTTCTATTAAATATTTTTGCGGCTTTCCAATTACTTCGAGAATTAAGACTGCCTGGATTTTCTGATTTTCTTCCTTCATTTTATATGAATCCAAAAGATTATTGTTAGTTTTTATACTTTTTGTAGTCTAAGGCTTTTGTGTATAAAGTTATCCAAAGAACTGGGAAAATTTTTTACCTTTCTCTTTCGCTTCTTCAAGAGTCACTGACCATGTATTTCCTGAATCTCTTAATTGTGTAGGGTTCATAAAAATCCACCCCTCTCTGTTGAATCTTAATGCAATAACTGGATCTAGTCCAAAGATTTCTGAAAAGATGACAAATCTCTCAATCTGATCTTTTGTAATATATTTTACTGGCTTTTTACTGGACTTTACTTCAATGGCGTACTTATTGCCCTCTCTCTTTCCTGCTAAAAGATCGCAGTCTGCATTTTCCATCGTTCCACTTCCTGCAACTCTAACGCATCTATATCCATTTTCCACAAACTTTTGGAATAATTCTCTCTCAATTTTAGAACCCTTTGCCTTGTTGTTTGGCATTTTAATCTTACAAATCTCTTGCTTGTAAAGTTCTTCTGTTGTTTGCCTTTGCTCTCTTTATGGCTGCCTCGAGAATTTCTTCTACCTTTCTCTCCAAGCCAGTTTCAACTTCATCTGCAACGCTGGAAACAGAATTTTCTTTATCAAGGTCCTTTACAGTCTTTCTTATGTTTGATTTTATTATAAGCCCCATTTTATTCTAAACCAATTTCACTTTTTATATTTTTCATCGATTCAATAGCAATGTGAAAAAATTCATCAAGACTAAGACCTGTTTTTTCGATTTCTTTTACAATTTCTCTGTCACAATTGGCTGCAAATGCTTTGTCTTTAAATTTTTTCTTAAGTCCAGAAACTTCCATATCTGATATTTTCTTTCCCCCTATAAGAGCGTAAGCATAAATTATTCCTGTTAAAGTTTCTGAAGCTGTAAGGGCATATTCTACTATCTTTGTTCTCTGTTTGTCTAAAAATATAGGCATTCCTGGATGGCTGTAAGCATGACTTTGAACGATTTGTATAAAATCCTTATCAAAGCCAGCATCTTTTAGGATTTTGTCTGCCTTAATTGTATGTTCTGCCCAATTGTTTTTTGTTAATGCCCAATCCACATCATGCAATAATCCCAACATCCCCCAATAGTCTTCATTCTCTCCAAATTTTCTTGCAACTCCTCTCATTATTGCCTCGCTTTCAAGATAATGATTCATTTCGACCTTTTCATTTGGCATTGACATTAGAAGTTCAATAGCTTTCTCTCTTGTTATTGGTAAATTTCCCATTTTATAATTAGATAATCTAATCTTTAGATTCTGGTTTCATCAAAGGGAATATTACAGTCTCTCTCAAGGGTTTATCTACCAAGAACCCAAATAATCTTTCACTGACTCCAAAACCACAGACTGGAGGCATACCATATTTTAATGCCTCAACAAAGCTCTTGTCATGTTCCATGCTTTCTGTATCTCCACTTTCTTTCTGTTTCATTTGTTCTTTAAATCTCTCTTCTTGGTCTAAAGGATCATTCAGCTCAGAATATCCATTTCCAACTTCGCTTCCTGCAAGAATAACTTGAAATTGTTCCACTTTCTTTTTATCTTCGGGATTTCTTTTTGCAAGAGGTGCAAGTTCAACAGGTTGACCTGTGAGAAATCCGGGACCTGAAAGTTTTTTTCTGCAATATTTCCAGAGAGCATCAATAAGTCTCCATTTATCTGAAGATTCTTTATATTCTACCTTTAGTTCTTTAAGCTTATTTTTTATCTCTTTGACATCTGATTTGTATATATTAATTCCAGAATATTTTTTTATCACCGATTCAAAATCGTATGTTTCCCATTTTTTGCTAAAGTCAACTTTATGCCCATGAATTTCAAATTTCATTGTTCCAAAGACCTCTTTCGCAATTTTCTTATACATTTCCTCAACTATTTTCATTCCATCTTCGTAATTTGCATAAGCCCAGTAGAATTCCATTTGGGTATAATCCTGCAAATGTTCTATATCCATTCCTTCGTTTCTGAACTGTCTTCCAATTTCGAATGTTTTCTCATACCCTGCGACCATTAATTTCTTCTGCCATAACTCTCCCATTGAAATTCTCAAATATACATCAATGTTCAGAGCGTTGTGGTGAGTTCTGAATGGTGTAGCCGCAGCTCCTCCTGCAGATTCTTCCAGAACAGGAGTCTCGACCTCGATAAATCCGTGTTCCAATAAGAAACTTCTTATCACATTCCAGAATTTCGATTTTTTTACAAACATTTCTTTTAGCTCATCATTCATTAAGATATCAAGATATCTTTTCCTCAATTTTTCTTCTTCTTCCTGCAATCCTTTCCATTTCTCGGGAAGGGGCATAATAGACTTGCTTAATAATTCAATTTTTTTGACTAAGATAGAAATTTCTCCCGTTTTAGTTTTTATAATTTCTCCGCTAACTCCTACAAAATCCCCTGAATCAATATATTTTGTGAAGAAATCTTTTTCGCTATTTGGAGTCTCTTTATCCTGAAGAACCAACTGTACTTTTCCTGAAAAATCTTTCAATACACAGAAAATAATCTTCCCTAGATCTCTCTTGCTCATTACTCTCCCGGCTGTTTTCACTTTAGAACCAATTTTCGTTTCAGAACATTCTTGACATGTTTGTTTCTTATCAAATTTTTCAGGATATGGATTTATATTTTCTTTTTTTATTTCATCTAATTTTCTCAATCTTTCAGAAATTATTTGGTCTTCTCTTCCCATATTTTTATCACGGTTCTTTTATTTATAAAAACTATTTTTTATCCAATTCTTTGTTTAGTAGATTATCGACTACCTTTTGGAATCTATCCCATCTGCTCACATGGACATATTTTATCTTGTCAAAATTTTCTTGAAGTTTCTGGACTCTTAAGAATAGAGGCACTAAGTTTGGACTTTTTATTTGGTATTCTCCTAACAACTGCCTTACCAACAATTCGGAGTCTAGTACACACGTAACCTCTTCATGAGTAAATTTTGATGCCAACTCCAATGCTTTAATCAATGCCATATACTCTGCAACATTATTGGTACCATCAGCAATTTTTTCGGTATACTTTGTAATTATTTCTTCATCTCTTCTTATAATTACTCCAATTGCCGAAGGACCAGGATTGCCTCTGGATCCACCATCAGAATTTGTGTAAATCATTTTAATCTTAGAAATGCAGTACTTTAAATCCTCTTAAGTCCTGGAATTTTTCAGGAATTATTTCAACGTCTTGTATCTGTGAATGTTTCGGACCCTTTCTGCACAGTTCAATCATTTCATTAACTTTATTTGGATCTCCTTCAAGAAAGACTTCTACTTTTCCATCTTCTAAATTTCGAGTAAAACCTCTTACATCCAGCCTTTCAGCGTTTTCTTTTAAAAATGCCCTGAAAAAAACACCCTGTACAACCCCTTTAATATAAAGTCTAACTGATTTTTTCATCTACCTAACAAAATATTATGGTTTATTAATTTTTATGATATAAGAATTATAATCCGAAAGTTTTCTCCAAATCTCTCATTTGCAAGTATTTTAGACTGAATTCGATGCCTTTTTTTGTAATAAGCACCCTGCTATTCTTATCGGAGACATCAATATTTATCAAATCTTTCCCCTTCAACTCATCTAAGTATCCTTTCATCTGCTTATGCGAGAGATTAGCTTTATACATCAAGTGGGTTGGTTTAATTCTTCCCCCTCGCTCTCGAATGATGTTCAGGATATCGAAGATTATATCCATCCTGCTTCTTTTCATTGCCATGTTTCAGAATTCTAATAATTAATACTAAAAGGGTTATATAGCTTCCTAATTCTAGCAAATCTGCTATAACCGTTACTACATTTGCCTGAGATATTATGAACAAGAGTTGGCTAACTGCCAATATTGCAAACGAAACAGATAAAATCAAGGTGTTAGAGAATTTATTCTTCTGGTAAATCGAGTAATAACTATAAGAGATCAGCAAGAACAGCATTAATGCAGATATATGAAATATGTAATAAATTTCGCTGTTAATAAATATAGATAGAAGTATTAAGTACAAGATTAAAAGCAAATCTTTTATTGACTTTTCTTTTTGTGGCAATCTGTAAATTACATAAAGGCCAATAAGAGTAAACAATCCACTAATAAAGATCCCCGCATTATAAACAACATTCACAGAGCTTACTATATTATATTTTAGGATTGCATTACCTATTGCATTGGTAACACTTGAATGATAATATAATACAAATTTTGTCGCTGTGATTGCTAGCTGGGCAATTGCAATGAATGCAAAACCGATTCCAAGATAAAGTATTCCTTTATTTTTGTTTAGTCTATAATTTCTCATGCATAATGCAAAAAATGCTAACAAAATCAGAAAGCTAAATACATTAATCAAAAAGTCAGGTGCCAAAAACCATCCTGGTGCAGAAATAAACGCGAACCTCATTTTTTAAAGATCGAAAGTTTTTTTTAAAAAGCTTGTGAAACTTATATCTATATTCACCCTCTCCAATATTAATTCATAACGAATTTATAAACCCATTCTTTTGAATTCTCGTATAAAGTTAATCTCATTTAATCTTACCTCTAGAAGGTAAGACTAATATTCAAATGAAAAAAGGGGAGATAGCAATATTAAATCTTGAAATACCAGAAGAAATAGTAAGTGAGATCGTTATCTTGTATAATCTTGGAGTTAATATGGAAGACCTGAAATATATTCTGGAACTTAGATTGAATGGTTTCTAAATCCCTCTTCTATCTAATTCATTATTTACTATTGCAACTACATGGCTTGCAAAGTACATCTTGGGACCTAAAGAAACTACATTTGCAATGCTCTTTATTCTTTTCAGTTCTTTTTTTGGAATACCTTTATGATCTCCCAAAATAAAAACACAATCTTTTTTCATTTCAGCATCTCTAATGTCTTCCCCCTGCTTGTCAAGTAAGAAGATTTCATTACCCTGTTCAGAAAGCTCCTCAATTACTTTCATTAAGCTCTTTTTTTCAACAAAACATCCGGGAAGAACTTCTGTCTTTTGGTCTTTTCTATATTTGTAAAGGATTTTTTTTATTAAGGTGGCAACATCTTTTTTGCTTATATCAAGTTCGGGGTTAGCTTGTATCTCAATATGCTTTGGAGGATCTGGCATTCCGTAGAAAACGAGATGTACTTTTGTATCTTCTCTGACATCATGAGATAGGAAGATACTTGCAATTAGGACATGTATTGCGATATCCATTCTCCCAGCCTTCATTAAATCGCTGAAATTTCCTGAAGTCTGTGCATGCCTTGAAAAATAAATAAAATGTCTCATTTTTGGAATTATAGCTTTTTATTGAAATAATAATCAAGTACAATCCTATAAGTATTTATTAAGATTAAGAATACACAGAATCCAGCCAACTCTCCGATAAAGGAGCTAAGATATGGTACTTCACCTTTTCGGAACACTAAATTAGTAATAAATAAAACCGTGGGGTAGGAAAAGCATATGCATATCAAAAATGCTACAGGGGTGAATAAGGTTATATCTTTAGCGAACTTTCCAATTGAGAATTTGTGATGGCTCCTTTCATCATGTATTCTTGCAGAAAGCCAAAACACAGAACTTCCAAGAATTGAACCAAATAATGTGGCAAAAGAGACAAATCTCCCGTTTTTTAATATCAAAGAACCAAGGAATCCCATTATAACCGCCCCAATTATTGCACCAGTCTCACCAATAAATATCTCCTTGTTAAATTCTATGGCTCTGCTGCTTAATTTCATCCTGTGCTTGATCCTAGTTTTCAATTTAAACTTAAAATTGACCATTTGTATCTATATTGTTGTTGATATATAAAGGCACCGACAGCCTCAATAAATTGGCAAAAATCATCAATTGATTCCTTGTGTAAATACAAATTCTGGTTTAGAAAAAATGCTGCCCTCTGCGAGAACTTTTGACATTTCTATGAATTTATTATCACAAAAAATGCACACTATATCGTCTTTTTCAAACTTATTGAAATCTCTGAAATTTTTTAGGTCTTTTTTCTGGATTGGTTTACCTGTAAGGAGATTTTTCAGATCTTTTGCATTTATTTCAACGACTGGATATATTTTAGAAACAATTTCCCCAGGAATTACCATATTTCTAAGCTCTTTTTCATTTCCCTTATTATATTCTTCAATGGCCTTTTCCAAGTCATATAATTTTACACTAGGATAATCTGTGCCGTTTTCTTTGAAGATTCCTGCTCTTATTCTTCTTAATTCAAGCATGTGCGCTCCAATTCCAAGATGATCACCTAAATCTGATACTAATTTTCTTATGTAAGTGCCTCCCTGAACCTCTGCTCTGAACAATATATCTTTTCCATTCTGTTCTATTATCTCAAATTTTTTTATTTCTCTTTGCCTTTCTACTCTCTTCACTCTAGATTTCTTTGGTGGAAGCTGGTTTATGTTTCCAAGAAATTTCTCTTTTATTGCTTCTTTTATTCTCTCAATAGGAATCTCTTCGTGAATTCTCATGATTCCAACGTATTCTTTGTCTTCGCCAAGGAAGAATCCTGTTAATTTGCATGCCCTATTCAATGCAACGGGTAAAACTCCCGTGACCTTTGGATCCAGCGTTCCAAAATGGCTTGTTTTTCTTACTCCTATATTTCCCATTGCCTTTCTTGTATAGTCAGAGACATCGAAGGATGTAGGTCCAGAAGGTTTGTCAATATTTATGATCCCAAACTCTAACAATTCTTTTGTGGATTTGCTTTCCTTTATTTTGTTGATATCTATCATTTTCTTTTCTTCTTAGTTTTAGCCTCTTCTTTTAATTTTTCTCTTTGTTTCTTTGCTGTTTCTTTTTTTATATTTCTTAGTTCTGTCATTTTTTCTGTTGCATAAGAGAATGCTATCGGTTTCATATCCAAATGCATCATTAAGAAATCTCTTAGTGCAAGTCTGTTCTTTTTACCCATTTCTCTTAGCATCCACCCCGCTCCTTTTTGCACATAAATATTGTTATCGTAAACTAATCTTTCCGCAAGCCTTAGAGTTAACTCATTCTTATTTTCCTTAATCAATGGGTAGGTTGAGACGATACTTATTCTTCTCATCCAAGGATTCTTGCTTTCACTCATCTCTTTTATTTCTTTAATCAACTGGAGATTGTCTCTTACTATTACTCCAAGAATGTGAGCTGAGATTTCATCTGCATGATCCCAAGTTTTTATTCTTTCTATTCTTTCAATCAAAAATTTCCATAATTCTGGCTGGTTGGTCTTGGCAAATTTTCTGATTAGATATAACGCGAAACTCATCTCTTCATGATTTCCGCTCTTCCACAATTCATCAAAAGTATTTAATGCAGAATAAAAATCATCTTTGTCTTCTTCAGTCAGCTTTCTTATATCCGGAACCCTTAGTCCATAGAATTCATAAGGCGATTTCAGATACCTTTTGGCGAAATCCGCTCTTCTTTTGTCTCCAAGCTTGATTAATTCTTCTCTTATTTCTTCAGTTTCCATAATATACTATTTCTAAAACCTTTTAAAAATATAATTACTATTATATAAATGGATTTAGGAACTGCACTGAAAGAACTATCACTTTTAGATAAAGATGCTAAAAATATGCGATTGGCTGCAGAGAATTGGAAAAATGACTGGCAAACCCTTATTTCAATAATTCTGTCTGCAAGGACAAGGGATGAAAAAACGATAGAAGTGGCAAAAAAACTTTTTAGCAAGTATAAAAACGCTAAAGAATTGTCAAACGCAAATATAGAAGATGTAAAAGAAATAGTTAAGACTGTAAATTACTATAACAATAAATCAAGGAACATAATAAAATGCTCTGAAAAGATTGCTACTGAATATCACAATAAAGTTCCTAAGAAAGAAGAAGAATTGCTAAGGCTTTCAGGCGTTGGAAGAAAGACAGCAAATGTTTTCTTATCAGAAATTGGAAAGGATGGTCTTGGTGTTGATACTCATGTTTCTTATATTTCTCAAAAATTAGGCTGGACCATGAATTCTAATCCGCATAAGATAGAACAAGACCTGAAAAAATTATTTCCAAAAAAATATTGGAAAAGAGTTAATCCTATATTAGTAAGATTTGGAAAAACACACATAAGCAAAAAACACAAAGATGAATTACTGAATCAAATTAAAGAAAAACTTAAGAAATAGAAAACTTATCTTCTTCTTGATCTTGAACGTCTTCTTGGTTGTCTTCTCTCAGATTTCTTCTGGAAGAATAACAGATAAATTATAGGTAAAATTCCAAGTGTGTTGAAAATAAAGATGCATACAAACCATCCTAACTGCTTCTGTGTTCCGCTCTTCCATAAACCGATTCCTTTCCAAATAGCTTCCCAAATCATGAGAACAACAAAAATTGCTATTGCAGCTGCAGAAAGTCCTAAACCACTTAGCATTGGATATAACATTGTATATATTACATTAAATATGATTAATTTAAATACCTTTTGTTTTTTAATGGAAAAATGGAAGAATTGATAAGGATAATTGAGGATCTTAAAAATTCTGAAATTAAAAATACTGTAGATTCTCGTATGAAAGAGTTCGAAGAACTTGGAAAAAAAGAATCGGAAGAAATATTCAAAGAGCTTTGTTTTTGTTTGCTTACTGCAAATTTTAGCGCTTCAGGTGGGATTAAAATTCAAAAAGAGGTTAATGAGGGATTTCTTGTTCTTCCAGAACCAGAATTGGCAAAAAAACTTTCTGAGCTTGGGCATAGATTTCCAAATGCAAGAGCAAGATTTATTTTTGAAGCAAGAAAATATAAAAATAATATAAAAGAAATTCTTAATTCATTTGAAACAGAATCAGAAATAAGAAGTTGGCTTGCAAAAGATGTAAAAGGTCTCGGGATGAAAGAAGCTAGTCACTTTTTAAGAAATATTGGATACAAAAATCTGGCTATAATTGATTTTCATATTCTTGATCTTCTAGAAAAATATAAACTGATCGAAAAGCCAAAAACCATGTCTCCAAAAAATTATGTAGAAATAGAGAATGTTCTTAGACAACTCGCGCAAAGAACAGATACTAAACTTGGAGAGCTAGATCTGTATCTATGGTATAAAGAAACAGGAAAGATTTTGAAATAATCACTTAGACTTTTTCCAAATGTTAACGTCTTCACCCTTCATCTTTTTATCAAGCATTTCCAATTCTTCATAAATTCCTTCTATTAAATCATAATTCTTTGATTCTTCAAGTGATACCCATGCAGAATCTGAAAGAGCATTACATAATTTTAGGTTAAAATCGTCTTTAGGTTTTGCATATAAACTAACAATTATGCAAGGTATTCCATCTGGACGAACATAAACCATACTGGTTACATAACCAATATCTTTGATTTCAATATTGACCTCTTCCTTGATTTCTCTATTCAAGACGTCCTCAAAGATATTATACCAATGGCTAGAAGTATCTTTTTCTCTTAATGAATAATTCAAAACTTCTAATTTACCTCCTGGAACGGTCCACTTTCCTGGAAATGCCTTTTCCCATTCTGCCCTTTTCGTAATCAGGAATTTTCCATCTTTTACAAGAATCCCTGTAACAACGACATAATGTGCTAAATTTTTATCGTACATGAAAAATATTTATTACACAAATATTTAAATAATTCCTCAAAAAAATTGACTTGATGACATCTGATAAGATTTTGGAATTATTCTTATTTAATAAGAGATTAAAATTTAATGAGATAGAAAAATTGGCAAAAATTCGTTCTAATAAATTAGATTATTATCTTAAAAAATTAATGCAAAAAAGTATCATAATAAAAGAAGGATCATATTATCAATTGAGTGAATCATCAGAATATTTGATTCCGTATATCTCGAACAAAAGAGCTGCCTTGCCTGTGATTTTAATAAAAATAGGAAAGGGGAAAAACTTTTTTCTATTTAAGAGGGAAAAAAGACCTTACAAAGGAAAATTTTCTCTTCCAGGAGGTAGGATTCTTTTAGGAGAAGATCTTGCTGATTCAGCCCAAAGGATAATGAAAGAAAAGTTTAGTGTGGAAGTTAGATTAAAAAAAATAGATTCGGTCTCGATAGAACATATAGTAAAAAATAAAAAAATAATTCATACTTTCTTGTTAATACTGGTTTCTGCTGAAACAAAACAAAAAATCCCCTTAATAAATATCACAAGAAAAAAGAAAGAAATAATATCCAGCGATTACAAGCTTATTACAAGTAAAGACCTCCCTGTAAGAATAAACAAAATAATTTCAAAAGATGATTAGAAGTCACAAACTTCCTGAATATTATAATCTATAATTTTATCTTGATTTTCAAAATAAGTCTTTCCTCTAAATTTCTTTCCTTCCAAGAGTATTTTCATCCAATATTCGTCACCCGGCCACATTTTATCATAAGGGATTTCACTTACCTTGAACCATTGAGTCCTCATTTCTTCAGTCTCTCTAGGAGTTCCGCAGTATTTTAAAATTTTATAAATATGAACTTCATGTACCTCCAGACTGTCCTTGAATTCAAATTCCATTATCCCAACTTTTTCATATTTTAGAACTTTAAGTGTAGATTCTTCTTCAAATTCTCTGAAAACTGCTTCTTCAAGGGTTTCTTCCGGCTTGACTTTCCCTCCAAAACTATTCCATCTTCCTGCTCCAAAACCTCTTTTCTTCATTCCCAAAAGAATATTATCTCCTTCTAAAAGTAGACATAAAGTCATTAATTTTTTCATTTCTGTAACTGGACTATTTACTTTAAAAGTATTTATTCACCGAAGAATTATTGTCCTCTTGAAACTTGATTATAACCTAATCTCTCGTTTTTTGACTGCTTTGGAGATTTAGCTTTTGCAATATGCTTATCTTGTTTTGACATTTCCTTTTCAAGCTCTTTTGTTGCTTCTGCGGAGGCTTCTTTCTTCTCTTCCTTTTCTTTTGCCTCTTCAGGGGTTTCCTGCGCTTTGTTTTCCTCTTCTTTCTGTTCACGAGCTTCCTTTAATCTTTCAATTGCAGATTTCTTCTTGTTTGCAACTTCTGTGGCTTTCTTGTTTCTATTTTCTAATCTTATCTTCTTGAATTTCAAATTTTCTGGGAATTCAGCCAATTGAGCTATTACTTTATCTCCATCTTTTATTGCTTTAACTTTGATCTTTGATGGTGGATTTTTGATACTCCTCTTCCATATGTATTCATTCAAAAATTTGTCAACTCTAACTTTGTTCAAATCTCTGTCTCTTATTTTCATATGTCTTACGAGAAATTCTCTTATGGCTTTTACAGCTCTATTTGCCCTTTTATATCTAGCAACATGTTTCCACTTTGCTCTTAAGGGGATAATATATTCTCTTTCAACTTTGTCAGATTTTGTTTCAGCCATTTTTAACCCATATAGGACTTTCTCATTTTTCTTGGTTTAATGTTAAGTTTTGTTCTTCTCCATGATCTTCTATTTCTCGTTACTGCAGAAGGATGGATTCTTTTTCCTACTCCGTATTTTTTCAATATGACCCAAACAGGAGCCCACTTGGTCTGCCTGTTTTTCTTCATTAACTTTACTTTTTTAGCGTGATTTTTTATTCCCATATGCCCTCCAGGAATTTTCTTCCCTTTTCTGTTAATTGTCTTCCGGGCTTTCTGCTCTTTACTCCCTTTACTGTTTTTGCGATTTCAGTAAATCCTGCTTTGTCAGATTGCTGTAGAATTGCTCTGATTATCTTTCCTCCAGATTTCCTGAATTCTTCCGGCTTGTATCCTCTTGATTTTCTGCTTCCATATCTTGTTCTTAATCTACTTACTCCGACGATTTTTCTCTTGTAAATTTGTCTTAGAATACTTGCAGCTCTTTTATACCAGAAATCTTTGTCTTCAATAGGTCTTTGTTTTGATGGTCCAGATTTTACAAATTTGATCCATTCAGGCTCTTGGAATTCCTCCATTTTTTTAAGAGCTTCTGCTAGTTTCAGATTATATTCTTGCGCACCTAGATCATATATAGGATTTTTTTCCATTTTACAGCCGTTCCTTACGGAACTAGATTGGCCTAAGCCATTTAGCTAAAAATCAGAACTAGAATTCATTTATAAATTTATCTAATTAAAGGAAGAATCTCATTAATTATTCTTTCTACCTCTCCCAATTTTAGAAGGTCCACTTTTTCTTCTCCTGCATATGCATAAACAGTAACTTTTTTTGTTTCTCCTAATCCTTCATCTTGACTTTGTGCTTTTACAGTAATTCCAAAATTTCTAAGATGATAAATTCTCTCTTCACTGTACTGAGCAGGATTATCATAGTGCGAAACAAAATATGGGGAAAGCTCATTACTCAATACTGGATTGCTCCCAAGTTCTATCTTTCTTTTTGCAACTTCTAGACTGAGATTACCTGCCTCATAAATCTTTTTAGCCATATAAAATAAATTCTATAAATAGTTTATAACAATTTGTATTATTCAATATTCACCTTAAGAAGACCAATTAATGTAATTAGATACTAAGTTCGAGAGTTTATAGTGTTTCCAGATATTGATGAATCTTTATTACCAGACTTACTTTCTGTTCCTCAATATAGGCCCTTGAAGCCGCGGCACTAATATATTCCGGACTTATGTTATATTCTTCCAATGCAGGGAGAATTCCATGATCAATACCATTAATAGCATCTCGAGTTGTGTCTACTCTGCAGGTTGCAAGCTTTTCCAATGCTCTCTGGGGGAGTACGAACATCTTTTTGGGATGAACGCCATTTTTTAAAGATAGTAAATGAATTTCTTCGGAATCTGGATGGTAAGCGATTTCCACATAGGAGTCATGATACAATTCTGACATCATCCAAAAGGCTAATTAGTTTAATTTATATTATTTATGATACTTAGATATGAATAATAATTACCTAACAATTTTTCTCCACTTTTTTAGAACGATTGTAAATCCGATGATCCTTGCATTATAATTTCTTCCCAATACTCCAAGAATTTCTTCAGTCATTTCTTTCACTTTTTCTTTCTCATGTCCTGCACTCTTGAGAACAGAGATTCTTATGCTAGTATGTGTCTTAAAATTGTTCTTGAGGCTTTCAATGAAGTTTTCGGTTACTCCATTCTTTCCGATTTGTATCTCAGACTGTTTTATCATATCTAAAAGAGAAATTTCGGTTTTATAAAACTAGAGGCCATCTTTTCCTGCGATTATGGAGTTCAGATATTTTTCCAATCCAATTTCATCCCTTTCATAGAGATTTCTATCTTTTCTCAATTTGTTTGACCTGAAAATCTTGCTTGGCTCTGGAATTGCGCCTCTCTCACTAGAAAACGAGAAAAAGTCATAATGTATTCCTCCGGAGGAAACTATCAATCCTTCATCTAAGCTTCTGTGATTCATAGGTTTCAGTTGCTGATAAATTCTCTCTCTTATTCTAGATATTTCATCGGGAGTATTAATTATCAGGAAAGTCCATCTGTGCCTTGCCAATTCTTGGTCTCCAGTTCCTGTCTTAGTATTATACCTTACCTGTCTATCAATTTCCATAAAAACTTGAATAGAGTAATCTTTAAATTGATTATTGTACAAAAAAATATAAGCGTCGTTAGTTTATCGGTAGAACACAAGATTCCCAATTTTGTAAGCCGGGTCCAATTCCCGGACGGCGCATTTGATAAAATGGATTTAAAAACAAAAATAGGAAATATAAGCTTTGATTCTTATGTATGCAATGCTTCTGGACCTAGAGACATTAGCTTAAAAGAGCTTAAAATTATAGGAGAATCTGACTCTTCAGCTGTGGTAATGAAGTCTTGCACTATTGAGCCAAGAGGGGGGAACGAAGAACCAAGATATGCTAAATTACAGTTAGGAGCTATACAAAGTATGGGGCTTCCTAATTTAGGTTATAAAGAGTACCTTAAAATCTCATCCAATCTTAAAAGATATAATAAACCAATTATTGCCAGTATTGCAGGATTATGCGAAGAGGATTTTCCAAAAATGATCGGAGCATTTCAGAAAAGTGATGTGGATTTAATTGAGGTAAATTTGAGCTGCCCAAACTTGGAAGGGAAACCACAAATAGCTTATGATTTTGAAGAATCAGATAATATTTTAGAAAAAATTTCAAATCTTGGAAATAAGCCCGTAGGATTAAAACTCCCAGCATATTATGATATGGTTCACCAAGAACAGCTAGCCGAATTAATAAAGAAATATGATATTAAATTTATTACTTGCATTAATTCAATAGGTAATTCGTTGGTCATTGATTCAGAAACAGAAAGACCCGTAATAAAACCTAAAAGGGGTTTTGGGGGTCTTTGTGGAGAATACATAAAACCTATTGCATTGGCAAATGTAAGAATCTTTTATGAACTTTTAGAAGGAAAAGTATCAATTTTTGGCGTTGGCGGAATTAAGTCAGGAAGAGATGCATTTGAATTTCTTCTGGCTGGTGCAGATGCGGTTCAAGTAGCTACTACTTTCGAAACAGAAGGACCTGATTGTTTTAGAAGAATAAATTTAGAACTGGAAGAAATTTTTAAAGAAAAGAATTATAATTCAATCCAAGAAGTTAAAGGAAAGTTAAAATATTTATAAAATAGGATTTAGCTATTAGGTCTTTTCAGATTATTCTATAGGTATACTAAATTTTTCGATATCTGCCTTTTTTACTTTTATTACGTCAAATTTCGCAACTCCGAACGTCCCTGCCTTCATCCCTCTGCTTTTTGAAATTGATTTTCCTAAAAATCTGTGAACCTCTATGTCTTTGTGATTTTTTTTCCAATCTCTTGAATATTTTGCGCAGAAGATTGCGGCCTCTTTTATGCTATCTTCATTTGCCTTTCCTTTTATGTTAACAAAAGGACTCCCGGCTGCTGCAGTATGAAAAACATATTCATCTGGAGCCACTTGTCTAACCAGTTCTTCATTGCTGTTCTCATCTTTTCCGCCAAGAATTAATATTCCTCCTTTTGTTACTAACCTCCTGAAATTTTTATGTTGTAATGAAGAGTTAACAATTTCCAAACATCTTTTTTGGTTTTTCCAAGTTAATTTTTCAAGCGCATTGTTAAAATCAAGCCACTCTGAAGTTGAATGTTCATGCTCATCCAATCTAACTTTTCCCATACCTACCTCTACAGCATAAAGTGAATATGATTGTCCGATGAAACCAGGCCTGTCTGAATACTTCTTTTTGTATTCATATTCTCCCTTGAGTTCAAATTTTTTTATCTGTCCTTTGATGCTCAAGCCAGTTTCCTCTTTTACTCCTCTTCTAGCAGTTTCTTCTTCACTTTCATTTCCTTCAATTCCTTCTTTTGGAAACTCCCATCCTTTCCAATGAAGTTTTCTCTTAAGAACAAGATAATTTATTTTGTTTTCCTCTTTTGAATAAACTACAATGAAAACGGATCTACGGTACTTATCCATAATTTTGATACATTTGCAATGTTTAAATTAATTACGATAACATACTTTTGGAAGAGAGTCAGTTAATCCAATATAGGGGCGGAATAAACTTCCTATTTTTTCAAAATGGCATAGCTCTAAGCTGCTAAAATAAGATCTGACTTCTTCTTCTATGCATTTTCTTTTTCCCTCTCTAAATCTAAACCAATCTCCGTTGCCGATATGAAATTCATGACCTAAAGTATTTGACATATATTTAAGATAATAATACATGGAAGAATTTTTCTCTTTTGACTCGTCCAGTACGCTCATGAGTCCCTTTGAAACTTTTTTAGTGATATTAGAAAAATATTCTTCCCTTAAGGGATGATTATGATGGCGGGTGGTTGTACAGTTTACTTCAGTTGGATCAACTTTTTCACCATTCAAAATTTTCCCAGCTATAACAACAAGGCTGTAGATTTCATAATCATCTGGAATTGTCAAGTCATAAACTTTAGGCTCTTTGAATTGCAGCAAAAGGGCTCCGCAAGTTTGATGCTCAAGTTCATCTTCTTCTGTTGGCATGGTCTGGAAAGATAAAATTTTTTATATAAAGATTATTGTCGCGCGATATATCAATTAACTTCTTGGTCTTTTGAATAATATATTCTTAGAGATTTCATTCAGGGCGAGAGGTATGCAATAAGTTTCAAGAACATTAAACGCAGAAACATATTTTTTTATGGAAGAATAATTTCCAGAAAATATATTTTTGCTTATTGAACTAATGACCTCTTGAGGAGATTCTCCTTCTATGTCACTAATAATCTTTGAAGTTCCCATTATCTTTAAGTGTCTTTTATTTCTTGCATGAAGATCTGTGTCTGGAACAATTGGAACATTTACATTTTCATTTGATAATCTCAATGATAATTCCTCCGCAGGCTTGTTGATATCATGATAATCTATTTTATTGCCAATAAGACTTAATCCCAATCTTAGACCTGCTCTTAGCAGAAGGTTGCTGTATCCATTCCATTCGATATACACTTTTCCGCTATATTTTCTGCATAACTCTTCCAATTCTTTTTCCTTTTCTTCAGATATATGACCTGCTGTTCTTGTTCCGTTGTCTGCATATGGATGATCAAGTCCGATAAGGACTTCATTTCCAGACAACTCTTTATATTCTAAAGCAGATTCTATTATTTCTTCAGCTTCTGATTCTGGTCTTGCGCAGTCATAATTATATCCAGTTGTCAATATTTGCAATCCCTTTCCGTTAGAAGTATTATATTCAGTAAAAGGAAATATATACCTTGAAGATCCGTTGTCATTTATAACGAATCCTAAGTTATCATGCTTTATGCCTTGTATCTTATCGGCTCTTCCAAGGAGTTTGGAGTATATGTTATGATCAAGTTCACCTAGACCAATGACATCCAAGCTGTTTGTTTTCATGACTCTCAAAATATCTTCAAGCTCATTCTTTCCATTGAACAAGAAGGGGTGAATATGCAAGTCAATACTAGCCCTTTTCATCAGGCTTTAGGCAAAAATCTATTTATAACCCTTATGATAGATTAGTCCATTACGATCTCTTTATTACCGTGCCATTATCAGAATCTTCAACAGAATACCCAAGATCCTTTAGCTTATCTCTTATGTCATCAGCCATTTTCCAGTTTTTTTCCTTTCTGGCTTTGTCACGGTCTTTTACAAGATTTTTGACTTCTTCAGAAGTGTCTATTTCTTCTTTTTCGAAGAGTTTCAATCCCAATACAGAATCCATTTTTTTTATTGTTCCTATCTTTCCCTTTGCTTTTGTATTTCTGACTAATTTCCATAGAATCTGAAGTGCATTTGGCATATCCAAGTCGTCATTTATGAATTTCTCAAATTTTTTAAGATAATCTTTGTTTGTTTTTTTATCATCTTTCAATTCAGAAATTATATTCTTTAATCTGTTAAGAGAGTTTTGCGCGTTCTGAAGATTTTCTAGTGAGAATTCAAGAGGTTTCCTGTAATTTGAAGTTAGAACAAAATATCTGTAAGACATTGAATTGAACCCGTCTTCTTCCAATTCGGATATTGTGTATAATCCTCCTTTGCTCTTTGAAATCTTTTCTCCATTTGTTGTAAGAAAAGCTCCATGAACCCAGTAGTTTACAAATTTTTTTCCGGTAGCAGCCTCGCTTTGCGCAATTTCATTTGTATGATGAACTTGTATATGATCTTCTCCCCCTGTATGTATGTCAAAGTGTTCTCCCAAATATTTCATTGACATCGCTGAACATTCTATATGCCATCCAGGAAACCCTATTCCCCAGGGAGATTTCCATTCTTGTTGTCTTAATCCCGGTTTTTCAGAAAATTTCCAGAGAGCAAAATCTGTCTTGTTCCTTTTCTCTCCCATTGATACTCTTTTCCCAGCCTGCAAATCTTTTATGTTAAGCCTTCCAAGCTTGCTGTAATCTTTGAATTTGCTTGTATCAAAATAAATCCCATCGCTTGTTTTGTAAGTATAACCTTTAGTTTCCAATCTTTTGATCAATTCTATTTGTTCCTTGATATTATCTGTAGCTTTTGTCCAGATAGTTGGTTCAATGATGTTTAACTTTTTGAAATCTTCAAGAAAAATCGAGAAATAATAAGAAGTAATTTCTTTTGCAGTCTTTCCTTCTTTTTTTGCTTCTTTTTCGATCTTGTCTTCGCCTTCATCTGCGTCACTTGTCAAGTGCCCTACATCAGTTATATTGATTACATGTTTTACTTTATATCCATCATACTCAAGAACTCTCTTTAAGATATCAGAAAAAATATAGCTTCTCATGTTGCCAATATGCTGATACCAATACACTGTTGGCCCGCATGAATACATCCCAATAGTTTTTCCTTTTATAGGCTTGAAAGTTTCTTTTTTTCTTGTTAAAGTATTATATATTTTTAACATAAAATCTAAACGAGAACCGAATTTAAAAATCTAATATTTACTGGATTGTTACAAATATATTCGTTGAGAATGCATTTGTATTTGGCTGTGTCTCAAGTGCGGTCAATCCGTAGATTATTGTACATTGTGGAGCTGTACTTGGTATATCAAACTTAACTAGTATAGGCAAATCAAGTGATCCCCCTGGACCTAATGTAAACGTTCCTGAATTTCCAAGAAGATAAGCATTTGCCTGGGCAGCAGTAAATGTAGTTCCACAGTTATGAACATCACTTGCAGTCAAATTATAAGTGAACGTCGCTGTAGTAGATGTCTCTGGGTTCTTTACTGAGAAAGCAAATCCTGCAGGTGTTCCGCCTCTGCCTATAGTGATTTCTCTTGAAGCAGGATAAACTGCCAAGTTTGTATTTTCTGTAGTGAATAGTTGATTTATCTGATCTTGAATTGCAGTGTTTATCTGATCTACCGCGCTAGTGCTGCTTGTGAAAATTGTTCTTATCAATACGAGTGCAAGAACAAGAGTTACAACAACAAGAACAATGGTAACGATTGTGTTCATGCTCATCTCTATTGCTGCTTTTCTATCTTTGAAATTCATTTTACGGAAGAAGTTAAAGTGCTATTTAACTGCTGAGCATAAATTTGATTAACATATGGAGAAAGCCATACTAAATCAATAATAAACATGGCAACGTTTAGAACAAATCCGATTGCATTCAGAATCATTCCAATCCTTGCTTTCTTTGTTTTTTCCTTCCTCTGCTGACTTAAGCATAAAAAGAAACCAATTACAGAAGTTGCGAATCCCACAACAGGATAAAAAAGAAACATTGCCAGACTCACAATCCCTAAAGTGAATCCCGCTACACCTAAACCTCCAGAACTTTTCTTTTCCTCTTTTTCCTTTGCCATCTTATGTTACAAAGAACTTATAATTATTTATAAATCTTTTTGAGCCAAAATGGGAACGCGGGGAGTTGGACCCCGGACACCATGAGCTTCAGTCATGTGCTCTCCCGCTGAGCTACGTTCCCAATATAAAACCTGCAGAAGTATCTTTAAATCTTTTGTTTGAACTCAATTTCATCACCTTTAAAAGTAAACATTCTAAATTTAATTATGGATAATCTTGTTTTAGAAATAAAGAGAAAGCTCGTTCACATAAGCTCGGTTTTTTACATTATAATCTACTGCCTGATAAAAGAATTTTTCAGCCAGCAAGCAGCAATTTTGTCGCTTGTTTTTATCTTGATATGCTTATCTTTCCTTGAATTTTTGAGAATGAAATTTAACAAAGAGATTCCATTCTTCCACCAGCTGTATCGTGAAAACGAAAGAGATACAGTTTCAGGAAGTATCTATCTTCTGATTGGAATTATCATAGCATTTTCTGCATTTGAATTCAATATTGCCGTAACCGCAATTTTAATGATGATTTTTGGAGATACGGCATCAGCAATTATTGGAAGATTAGGCAAGCATAAAATAGATCATCTTAGTCGTTCATGGGAAGGAATAGCTGCAGAGTTCATTGTTGATCTGGTTGTAGGATTTATCCTCCTGAACAATGTTGCGATTATTATTTTTATGGCCCTGATTGCAACAATCACAGAAACGTTGCTGAAACCTATTGATGATAATCTCGCTATTCCAATAGTTGCCGGATTTGCGGGCCAGGCACTGATGATGCTTTTAGGCCATTTATAGAAATAAAAGACATAAATTCTTTTAAACCCCAAGTCAAACTTATTTTTATGAGTACATCCAGAGACACATTCTTGTTTAATGTTATTGAAGTAGAGTGTTCCCCAAAATTTTCTCCTTATTATGAAGTTGCAAAGAAACTTTCTGCCAGATCTTGGCATAGCAGTGGAAGAGGCTTTGTGTCTCTGGATTTGTTGACACTTGACATGGCTTATGATGTTGCGAGCCAAAAAGTGAATTATCAGATAATGAGTGATCTTTCAATTCAAGATATTGATCATCAAGATTTTAGGCATGAGGGATTGGTTGGATATTCTGGATCTCCTACGATGATAAAAAATATCAGAACATTGGACAGATACGAAATGTCTGAACTGGGAAAACTTTTTATTGTTAAGTTAAAAAATAGAAGAGAATTTCTTGCTTCTCATGAAGACGATAAAAAGTAAGTTGGGAATAGGCCACCTTCTGTCGAACCCCGTAATCGGACGGTTCGTGTTAACATTCAACTAAGCGGCACTAAGCCTTGCACCCGCAGAGTCAGCCGTTTCATCATATCTCATTCTTCGCGGTTCGTCTCACGATTCATTACTCCAAATGAGCTGTGTCGTTTCTGTTCTGGAGCTGTACCTCACGGCACTCTTCCTTTCGAAAGACAGCTTTAATTGGTGGGCGGACCTTCCTCAGGATAAGAAATCATTATTAGGTTTCTCGGCAATTTAATGCCATATCCCGCAGTTAACTTCCCAACTTAATATTCTGAATTTTAGATCATTTTTAAGCTTTATGAAATAAGAATTTTTAGAGTCCAAGAAGCTTATACACCAAAAATGCAGGCCAGACAAGTGCCTTTAGAACTGCAACAACTCCCTGCCAAAAAGTAGTAGACTGTTGAATGTAATAAACTACTGCGCCGACAAACCCTAAGAAATAAACTCCGCAAGGGGCACTGTGATGATACATTTTCCACTTCATCTTATCGGCTTTATTTTCATTATACCAATACTTTGCTTCACTCTTTTTTCTATTAGGCATCATATATTGTAGAAATTATTTTATTTAAAGTTTTCTAAAATGCTATATTTATAAGTAAGTTTGTTTTTAAAAACTTATGAAAAGAACTGCCGGAATGTATAAGTTTGGAATTGGATTTTGGACCGGAGCTTTAGTTTATAGTATAATAAATTTGATTATGAACTCCACAGGTTATCTTCAAAGCAAGGTTCTTGTTTATAATTATATAATATCTGGAGCAGCAATTATAGGTTTTGTTTTGAATCTGATTCTACTGAAAAAAATAAAAAAATAATTCTTTTCTTTGTTGGTGTGCTTAAATTTCATAACTAATATAAACAAATTGCCTTCCGTTCTTGTATGTGTGGTATAATTGGATATATTGGAGAAAAAGAGGCTACTCCTATTCTATTAAGTGGATTGAAGAAGCTTGAATATCGAGGCTATGATAGTGCGGGAATATGCATTTCAGATAATCAAGAATTAAAGGTAGTAAAAAAGAAGGGAAGAATATCTGAACTTGAAAATTCTCTTTCTCAGAATTCTTTGTCTGGGAAAATTGGAATTGCACATACCAGATGGGCCACTCACGGAGAGCCTAATGAAGTTAATGCTCATCCGCATCTTGACTGCAAGAAACAAATAGCTATTATTCATAATGGTATAATTGAAAATTTTTATTCCCTTAAAAAATTGTTGGAAAGTGAAGGCCACATTATAACTTCACAAACAGATTCAGAAATAATTGCCCATCTCATTGAAAATTTTTATTCTGGAAACCTTGAAGATGCTTTGGCAAAAGTTCTGAAGTTGATCGAAGGTACTTTTGGTCTTGTGGTATTAAGTAGTGCTGAAGATAAGCTGGTGGTTGCCAGAAAAGGATCTCCGATTGTAATCGGTGTAGGGAATAATGAAATGTTTGTTGCTTCTGATGTTCCAGCCATTTTGGAGCATACTAACAAGATTATTTATCTTCAGGACAATGAAATTGCGGTTCTGTCAAAAGACAGTTATTCAATAAAACATATTAATGGAAATTGTGTGAATGCGGTTGTTCATGAGATAAAATGGTCCGTGGAGCAATTAGAAAGAGGAAACTTCAAGCATTTTATGCTGAAGGAAATTTTTGAACAACCTGAAACGATTGAAAACGTGATAAGAGGAAGGATAAAAGACGGGAAAATAAAACTGACTCTTGATATAGATTTTAATTCTATTAACAGGATAATTCTTACAGCCTGCGGAACAAGCTGGCATTCTGCCTTAATAGGAAAATATCTTATTGAGAATTTCTGTCAGATACCTACGGAAGTTGACTATGCATCAGAATTCAGGTATAGAAATCCACTTGTTGACAAGAACACACTTCTTGTTGCAATTTCTCAGTCCGGTGAGACTGCAGATACTCTAGCAGCAATGAGAGAAGCGAAGTTGAAGAACGCAAAGACCATAGGAATAGTCAATGTTGTAGGTTCAACAATAACAAGAGAAGTCAACTCAGGAATTTATCTTCACGCTGGTCCTGAAATTGGAGTGGCATCTACGAAAGCTTTTACTTCCCAAGTTGCCGCATTGCTGCTTCTTGCATTGTATATAAAACAGGAAAGAGGATTTCCACTTGATCAAAAAATTCTGAATGAGTTTGAAAATATTTCAAATAAAGTAAAAGAAATTCTTGATAATAAATCTGAGATAGATAAAATAGCAAAGCAGTTTTCAGATTCGAGAAATTTTTTGTATTTTGGGAGAGGAATAAATTTCCCTGTTGCTCTTGAAGGCGCGTTGAAATTAAAAGAGATTTCTTATATTCATGCAGAAGGATATCCTGCTGCAGAAATGAAGCACGGTCCTATAGCATTGATTGATGAGAATATGCCAACAATATTTATTGCAACAAAATCAGATATCTCTAGCAAGATATTAAGCAATATGCAAGAAGTCAAGGCAAGAAACGGTGTTATAATCGCAGTTGCAAACAAGGATAATCCCGAAATAAAAAAGATTGCAGATTATGTAATTGAAGTTCCTGAAACTTTTGAAGAGCTTTCTCCAATATTAAATGTAATTCCCCTCCAACTTTTGGCATATTCAATTGCAGATATGAAGGGGCTTGATGTAGACAAGCCAAGAAATCTTGCAAAGTCTGTGACTGTAGAATAAAATCTAAGAAACACTTAAAAACTTGTTGTGCTTAGAACCCCTATGAAAAAGGTGAGTATTATAGCCTTAGTTTTTGATCTTTTTTAAAAGGAGGTGAAACTTAAAAATGAAAATGAATGTGATTGATTGGATAGCCTTTATATTGGTAGTTATTGGAGGCCTCAACTGGGGTCTGCTTGGACTTGCAGGTATAGATATAGTTCAGACTATTTTTGGTAATACTTTAGCTTCATATATAGTTTATCTCATAATAGGACTTGCAGCTATATGGATGATTATAAGCGCTATCAGAATGGGAATGGGCATGAAAGGCAAGAAAAAATAGGTGGAATACTACCAAAAATTTTTTATTTATATTATTTTTTATAATAAAGTATTAATATAAGTGATTTTTCAGATTTACATGGAAAAAAAGAGAGTTATTTCATTGGTTGTTTTCGTCCTGCTTATATTTGCGGGATTTGCAACTTATTTTTTTGTTTATACCAAGCAGTCTTCAATTCAAGGTGACGTTATTACAAACGGGAGAGATGCTCACGGATGTTTGGTGAATGAAGGGTATGGATGGAACAACACGCAGGAATCCTGCATAAATGATTGGTTGCGGCAGAAGTATCAAATTGTTGATTTTCAATCTTGTACTGATGCTGGTTATGCATTGAGCGAAAATAATACAACAGGAAGTCTTCAGTGCCAAGCTCTTAATGGCAGCATATTTGTTAATAGCTCAACTGCTTTAATAATAATTAATTCTTCGGAGATAGGCAATGGCAATACAACTTTTGTAGGAAACTTTACAATAAATCAGACTGCAGGTAATGAGACTAATTTAACTAATTCTACAAATAATTCCTAAAAAGAAATTTTTAGTCCAATCATTGGAAGCGGAAAGAAATATAATTTTTTCTTAGATTTATCAAAATAAAATCCAACCTAAAAATCGTACCATGCGAAAATAAATTCTATTTTCATATGTCTTCTTCTTTCCAAGTTAGTTTTTCTTTTGTTGGACCAAGAACCATTTCCCCTTTTGGATTTGAGAGATAAAATAATTTGTAATTATCAAAAGATTTTCTGATTGGAGAATTTCTTCTTAGATGCCAGGCTCCAAGAATGACAACTAAAGGTCTTCTTGATATTTCAAGAAATTTTCCAACCATCTTTACATGTTTGTTCTCTCTCCTGTAAGCTAAATCTTCTAACTCTTTCTCTTCCTCTTTCGTAACCTTCATATTTCGATTTATTTTTGTTTGAAGTTTTCTATTTATTAGAAAGTTCTCAAAATCTATTCCTATTAATTTTATATTTTTCTTATGACATAATTTAATTAATTCTTTTACCTCATCCATTGAAGTCATATTAGAAATCTTATTTTTTTTCATGATTTTATTGAATTCAAAATCAGATTCTACTTTGTTGTTTTCCATATTTTCAGACAGCACAAAAATTGGCTTGTACTTGTCTATGATTTCTTTTTGCTTTTCAAATGTATCAATCATTCCGTGCGTGTCAGCAATCAAAATCAAAAGTGGTTCTTCCATGAGTTATTAAAAGAAGGAGCAGTTTTAATTCTTTCCAAATGTTCTCCAACTAATTCCTAAATTCATGAAGTCTATTTCTGCAAATCTGTCAATATTCAAATTTCCCTTTCCAATTAAATACTTGAAAATTTCCATAACTTGGATATTTGCAACGGCCCCTGCAACCGGTCCAAGATTTCCTGTTTGAGAAATATCTTTTATTACTTCCAATTTGCCCAAAGGGTCACTAGATTTTTGATATTCAAGAAAATCATCAAATTTTGCGCTTTTGCCAGGGACTATTATTGGACCAACCATTCCTAAATGCATATTATATCCTCCGGCTACACAATAAGGGATATTGTATTTTGTTGCATACTTGTCTATTATCCTAGTCGTTTCGGCTATGGAAGGAGAGTCAGCACAGTTTACTAGGAAATCAGAACCTAAAATCATCTCTTCCAAACTTTCATTTTCAGAGACAACTTTTCTAAAGGGAATAATGTTTGCGTCTTTTAATTTTCTTTTTATCACATTAACTTTATATTTTCCAATATCTTTAGAATCAAAAAATAATTGCCTGTTCAGATTGCTTTCTTCTACCTTATCTGGATCAGTTACTCTTATTTCTCCAACACCTATTTGATACAGTCCATTTATTATCCATGTCCCAATACCTCCGACACCAAAAACGGAAACTTTTGAATTTTGTATCTTTTCTTGAATTATAATAGTTTCATCAGATGAGTCTGTCAGTTCATCTATAAAAGAAATCTGTTTTGAATATCTGTCGTTATCTTGAGGAGAATACTCTCTGACAATTCCTTCTTTCTCAAGTGCACTTAGGCACTTTGTAATTGCCTTTTCATCATAATTAGGCTTAAGAGTATTCAACAATCTTTCGGAAGTTTGTTCGGTCTTAAGCTCTTCGATTACTCTTTTAACCAAAGGATCTACCTTAAACTTTTTAATTTTTCTTGTACCTGTAAAAATGACCTGATAGATATCTTCCGAATCTTTCAGAATATAAATTGAATCTTTAAGCTTTAATTTTTTTACCATTATCTTTATTAAGAAAAACACTTCTCCGCAAGAATAAACTTCTTACATCCAATATTTTACGCTTGTTCCACCTGAATGGATATGTTCTTCAATCAACTCGAGACCCTCATAGCCAGTCTCAGTTTTTCCTGTTTCATTTCTAACCTTGACTCTGTAAGAATCTATCAGAGTTTCTCTCAAATCTTCTTCAAGATCTACCATGTAAAAACAGATTGGAGTACATCTTTTAAATTTTTCTATACTTTGTTTTTTATCTCTTTATCCCCAAAGTTCTTAATGAATTAAAGATAACAGAAACATCAATCACTTCTTGTATGACTGCTCCTGCAATTGGAACAATAAATCCTGCTGCCGCAAGAAGCATTCCTACGATGCTTAATCCTATTCCTGTAAACATGCTTTCTTTTGCAATTTTCATTGTTTTCCTAGAAATGTTAATAGAATCATAGACTTCAGAAAATCCTCCACCTAGAAAAACAATATCTGCTGCCTCTGATGAAGCTGTATGTTCTTCATGGCTGAAAACCATTCCTATGTCTGCAAGAGCCAAGGCAGGCGCATCATTTATTCCATCACCGATCATTGCCACTACCTTTCCTTTTTTCTTAAGGAATTTTATTCCCTTCTGCTTTTCTTCAGGAGACATTTCATACTGGACATCAACATTCATGTCAATTTCAGACTTCAATTTTTCAGCTGCAGCTTTTTTATCTCCAGTGAAGACATGGATATCCATTCTGTATCCCTCAAGTTTTTTTATTATAGGTCTTGCATCTGATTTTATTACATCATCAAAAATAAACTCCGCAATCAATTTTCTTCCTTCAACAAGATGCACATCATCAGAAGAAGATTCTTCTCCTTTCAGAAGCATGAATTTCTTGCCTCCAACTTTCCCAGAAATTTGGGAGCCTGGCTTTTCTTCAACTTCAGAAGCAACAAGTCCCTGGACCTTTTCTCTTCTTGCCTCTTTTATTATGGCTTGGGCAACAGGATGAAGGGAATTTCTTTCGATTGCCTCTGCAATGCTCAAGATTTTGGATTTATTGTATTTTTTATCGACTATATTTATTTTTTTCAGAACTGGTTTCCCTAGAGTTATTGTTCCGGTCTTGTCAAAGACCAAAGTGTCTGCTCTTGAAAGGTCTTCAATGCTTCCAAGATCCTTTACAATTATCTTTTTTCTTGCATTTGCGCTCATTCCTCCAATCAAAGCAACCGGTGTCGCCAAAAGGAGGGGGCATGGCGTTGCAATGACTAAAACTGCCAGCACATAATTGAAATTATGCCAATACAGATAAGCTCCTCCCGAAATTACCAAAGCAATTACAGTAAAAATCCAGTTGTACTTATGAGCCATTCTTATCATTGGAGATTTTTCTTCCTGTGCCTTTCTTACCATGTTTATGATTTGCCTGTAAGTAGAGTCTTTGTCTTCTTTTGTGACTTTTATGATAATTGAAGCTCCCATGTTTATTGTTCCGCTTCTTATTTTATCTCCTTTTAATTTGTCAACAAAATATGGCTCTCCAGTTAAAGAGGATTCATCGATCTGAGAATACTCTGAAGCAAGGATCCCATCCAAAGGAATGACTTCTCCTTTTCTTACGAATATTTTCTGTCCGATTTTTACGCTTTCAATCTTTACTAGCTTGTTTTGAGTTTCATTTTGATATAATAAAACGTCGTGGGGTATTCTGTTTGTCAAGGAAGTAAGTGAGCTTTTTGCACGTGCCTGTGCGTATTTTTCAAGAGCATTTCCTCCAGTTATCATAAGAACGATTACGCTTCCTATGAGAAGTTGCTGCGAGGCAAGTGAAACCGCTATCGTAAGGATTGCAAGATAGTCTATTGAAAAATCCTTTCTGGAAAAAGAGACAATTCCTTCAACAAGAACTTGTATGCTTCCAGGAATTATTCCAATGATGAATAAAATATTTGATATTAAATTGGATTGGTAGCCGTATTTGAATATTAATCCCAGTGCAAGTGTAAGGAAAACAAAAGCAGGAATGAGAAACATGCCATATTTTCCATAAAACTTTCCCGACCTCTTCATCAAAATAATAAGTGATAGAAGTTTAAAAATCTTGCACGTTCGTTATACTATAACTTCTGCTTCTTCGCTCTTTATTGCATCAAGAATTCTTTCTGCCACTTTTTCCGGAGTGTCTGTTTTTGGCATTTGAACTTCAGAATTTGGCTTCCATTCCATTTTTGCATTGATTGAATTTTTCATAAAGTTGCTTAGGGTCATTTTTGGAAGTACAATGCTTACGATTATTTTGTCTTTTGCAAGTTCCTGCCTTGCAGTAAGTGAGATTGAATTGACTGCGTGCTTAGTTGAAGAGTAAGCTGCAAGATTTGGAATGTACATTTTTGAAAGCATTGAGCTTATATTAACAATCATTCCTCCACCCTGCCTTTTCATCTGGGGAATTACTGCCTGCATTGTTCTTATAAGTCCGAACACATTAAGTTCCATTATTTTCTTGTAATCATTTATGTCTGTGTTTTCAACAGTAAATCCATGCATTCCCTGCCCTGCATTATTTATTAGAATGTCAATTCTCCCAAATCTTTCAATAGCTTCTCTTACCATATTTTTGATATCTTCTTCACTTGTGATATCTGTTTTAATTGCAAAAGAATTTGGAATCTCTTTCTGAAGTTTCTTTAATATGTTTTCAGAACGTGCAGCCAGAACAACTTTTGCTCCTTTGCTTGAAAGAAGCCTTGCAGTTGCAAGTCCTATCCCCTGAGAGGCTCCGGTGACAATCACAACTTTTCCCTCTATTTCCATGAAACTGAAATAAGAAAAGAATATTTAAGAGTTGTGGACTTAAGATCGAAAACTGTAAAAAGTATTAATAAATGCTAATCTTATGGATGAAGAGATAAAAATTGAAGAATTAAAGGAGAGAATAAGAAAATTTTGTGAAGCTAGGGATTGGGACAAATTTCATAATATTAAAGACTTAGCAGTTGCACTTTCTATAGAGTCATCAGAGCTTTTAGAATTATTTAGATGGAAAAATCCAAAAGAAGTTGAAGAAACTTTAATGAACAGAAGAGAAGACATTGAAGATGAAATAGCCGATATTTTTTACTTTTTATTAAGAATTGCTCAAATGAATAACATTAACTTGTCTAATGCCTTGAATAGAAAGATAGAAAAAAATGAAAAAAAATATTCAATAGATAGATTTAGAGGCTCAAATAAAAAGTACAATGAGTATTAAATGGTACAAATAAGATTAATGCCCACAGGGTCATTGGAATCATTGGAACATCTTTATAATACGGTAATAAATCCAATTTCAAAATCAAAGATAAAAGAATATTTTGGTGAAGAGGAATTTTCAAAGATAAATGAATCTTTATCTGAAAAAGAAGTGGCCATATGGGGTCTTGAACCCGGAAAATTTAATGAAGTTGCCTGGAAAAATTTTGATCAAGGAGATATAGTAATTTTTGTACCTTCAAACGAAGATTTGATAATAGGAGAATTAAGGTACAAAGCGGCAAATATAGAATTGGCCAAGAGTTTGTTGGGATCAAGTGAACGATCTGGACAATTTTGGGAATTCCTTATTTTTGTTAAAATACTTGGTTCTATTAATTTAGATAAAAGATCATTTTTGACTCAACTCGGTTACTCAGAACAAGACAATCTTCAAGCCAATCGTGATGTTACTGATAAATTCTTAAGTACTTTTTTATCAATTGAAAATTTTATTAGTAAATATTCTAAGGATGAAATTAATTTAGAATTCTATAGAAATATGACCCCCAAACAAATGTTTGAAAGGAAAGGAAATGAGAGGTCCAAGTCAAATTTAACAAGAGAAGAATTAAAGGAGAAAAAAAACTTGGAAGAAGAATTACCAAAACTTGAGAGTTTGGTAGGCATTTTTGGATTTCCTTCTAAAGAACAACTGGAAATAAAAAAAGATAGGTTAGAAGAATTGAGAAATAAAGAGAACATTAAATTACAATAAAATTTTTTCTTAGAAAAATAACAATAAACAAGTACTCAACTCACCAGCTAGATTCTGAACATAATATAAATGAGGCTTTTAGTGGCTGCGTGCTGAAACCCTCGTGTTCTTGGGTCTTACACAGCAGCTCTATCAACGTCATCTTCTTTGACGGCCTTTGTTGAATCGTTTTGCGGGCTGCTTCGAGCTTAGATGCATTCAGCTCTTATCAGTCAGCGCGTAGCTTCGCGGCCTGCCAATTGACAACCGCACACCAGAGGCGCCCAATCCCCGTTCCTCTCGTACTAGAAGATTGTTCCACTCATTCAACGACACACCTAGTAGATATCATACAAACTGTCTCGCGACGTTCTTAACCCAGCTAACGATACCTTTTAATGCGTGAACTCCGACACCCTTAGCTGCTACTGCACAGCTAGGATAGGTAGAGCCGACAGCGATGTACCAAACCGCCCCGTCAATACGGACTATCGGGGGCGACAAGCCTGTTATCCTTGGGGTACCTTTTCTATCAGACACGGCTTCCATTAAAAAAGCACGTGGGTTCACTAAGCCCGACTTTCATCCCTGCATTCCTTGCTTTTCAGAATACAGTCAGACAAGCTTTTGCCTTCGCACTCTGCTCCGGATTTCCAAGCCGGATGAGCTTGTCTTTGGGTCCTATCGATATCTTTTCGACAGGGCACCGCCCCAGTCAAACTGCCCGCCTGCTGCTGTCCCCATAAAGAGTAAGCAACCTTAGAAAAAATGAGTAGTATTACAAGTTCGCTCCGCCATCACCGAAATGACAGCTTCGACGCTCCTACCTATTCTATGCATCCTTTCTAAGATCACAACAACAAGTTGCAGTAAAGGTCCACAAGGTCTTCGCTTCCCACTAGGCGTCCGTGGCATTTTCGCCACACAGTATTTTCAGAAGGCTCAAATCAGGGACAGTGACGACCTCGTTAAACCATTCATGCAAGTCGTAATTCGTACGACAAGGTATTACGCTCAATTATGTTACATCTCTTTCGAGAAGGTTAACCATTTCTGATTAACTCTGAATGTCGCCATTCAGTTCGGACTATATCTTAACCGTTTCCGGTTTCTGACGTATAGTCTCTGAGGATTTTAGATAATTCAATATTGGTTTGCGATTCATCTCTGATATTAGTTTAGCAATTTTGTCAAGTCCGTTTTTAGTGAGATGTTCTTTTTTATTCATTAAATCAATAACTTCAGAAAAAAGTTCAAAGTCTTTTCTCTTTGAAGTATTCAATTTATTTTTATTGAAAAATTCAACTATTTTGTTGAGATTCTCCAAACCTCTCACCCTGAATTCTTTTCTTGTTCCATGAAAATCTGTTCTGTTAACTTTAACATCTCCAAAACCAAAATAATCCTTTATTTTGTAAAGAACTTTTTCGTCTTTCTCATGTTGAACAATTCTAAATTCAAGTAAGACTTGCCATCCCAAACTCATTTCAGGAATTCTATTGATAGAGATATGAAAACATCCTTCTCCATCTGTGAATCCTACAATCCATGAACCATCTAATCTTTCCTGCTGATTGTCTGCAGTCATAACATTTTCACAAAGACGAAATTTATTAAACTTGTCCTTGTAGTCTGACATTCTCAGAGTTTCCAGCATTTAGTCAGATTTTGATAAGGCAATCGTAATCTTTTACCTTAAGAGGGTCATAGTTACCCCCGCCGTTTGATGGGTCTTAGCTCCCTTGAAAAAGAGTTTGAAACACCACCACTGGGCAGGTCTCACCGAGTATATACAGCTTTTCAGCTTAGCACTCGGCTACGTTTTTGGTAAACAGTCGGGCCATCCTTGTAACTGTGATCTATCAATGCTCCTTGCGGACAAAGATAGACACCCCTTAAACCGAAGTTATGGGGCTAATATGCCGAATTCCCTTGATTTGTTTGACCTTTCATGTCTTAGCCTATTAAGCCAGAGCACCAGTGCCGGTTGTGGGTACAGTTAACTAAATTCGTTTAGCAATATATTTTTCACTGGCTCCCGGAGTCAGCGATTTTGTCCTGCAAATTTATACAGATCTTAGCATTACGCTCCCAATATTTCTTTGCAGAAGCATTCTCTCAAATGCTCGCTTATCCCGAAACGGTATATTACAAAAAATTTAGCTAGTAAATGAATATTAACATTTTTTCCATCGCTGTATTCAGTTAAGGTACAACTTAGGAACTGACTAACCCTTGGCTAACATATATTGCCAAGGAAACCTTGCTCTTACGACACTTTGCGTTTTCAGCAAAGTCACTTCTTACTATTGCCAAGATTCTCATTGCTTATCGCTCCACTCTTTGTCTCCAAAAAGCTTCTGCGCAATAAACACGCCTGCTTACTCGAACGCTCAAATGAGCGCCGCCGAAGTCTCGGTATTATGCTTAGCCCCGTCCATTTTCAGGGCCCTGAGCCTCGATGGGTGAGCTGTAACGCTTTCTTTAAATGATAGCTGCTTCTGAGCTTACATCCCCACTGTCTCAGGTTCAAGACACCTTTTGATACACTTAGCATAAATTTAGGGACCTTAACTTTGGTCTGGGTTATTCCCCTTTCGGAACGATACCTTACGCACCGCCCCTGTTTCATATTTTACGCAGCCAACAGCTTCCGAGTTGGAAAAAGTTCCGTAAGCATAAGCTCCTGCGAACTTTATCCGTACTATACACCGCTGGCAAACTAAATACGACTATACGAAGGCATATTTCAGCAGGAACCAGCCATCGCCGAGTTAGATAGGCTTTTCACTCCTATTCTCAAGTCATCCAAGTATATGTACGTAACACCGGTTCAGTCCTCCATCCCCCTTTCGAGAGACTTCAACTTACTCAAGAATAGATCACCCGGCTTCAGGTCTGTCCCATATGACTGACGCTGTTTCCAACTTGCTTTCGCTTCGGTTACTCTTCATAAAAGATTAGCCTCGCCATATAAGAAAACTCCTTGGCCCGTTCTTCGAAACGTACGATACAACCCTTTTCCTTGCGGAAAGAGCAGTATCAATCTGTAGCTGTTAGATTTCAAATCTTTTCACACTCTGCTAAGAGTTCTTTTCAGCTTTCCCTCGCGGTACTAGTGCGCTATCGGACTTTGGTTCTATTTAGGGTTAGCGGTTAATTCCGCCATGTTCAGACCTCCAATCCAGGAGGCCCTACTCTTTGAGCAACTCCATATATCATTCGTCTACCGGGCTATCACCGTCTAAGGCCCCTCTTTCCAGAGGAGTTTGACTCCTATACTTAGGAATTTACGCTCACCACATCTCTGTTCTCTTTTCAAAGACAGATTCAGTTTGCCCTCTATCCTTTTCGCTCTCTGCTAATAAGGATATCATTATTTATTTTCTCTTCCTGCAGGTACTAAGATGTTTCAATTCCCTGCGTGGTTCCCCCTCTCGGGGTGATTCGGAGATCCAAGGTTCAAAGCTTGCATGCAGCTCGCCTCGGCTTATCGCAGCTTGCCACGTCCTTCATCAATTCCAAAGCCAAGCTATCCGTCTAACAGCATAAAAAATTACATTATGTCGTATGTTTTTACACATCTGCACAAATAAATTGTGCTCTAGCTAGTGAGTTGAGTACTTGTCTCATTGAATATAACTCCTCCTTCCGGAGAAGTGTTCTCAACATGATACATCGACGTAATCGATGCACCACCTCAACGTGTGAGTATGATCTGTAATTAATAATTTATGTAATTTATTCCATGAACGATATCTTGCATATATCTTCTCATTTCGTCTACTTTCATTGCTCCCGAAAATCTACCAACGATTACTTGTGATTCTAATCCTTTTAGAGCAGCAGCTTGTTCAACATTCTCTCTTGGAGTTTCTTTTACTGCATATTCACTTTCCATTTCCATTTCCTCCGTTTTGTTTTTTGACAATATACTCTTGGATTATTGGATGCATTTCGTTAAATAGAATTGAGTTGTAATATCCCCATCTTCCTGTATCGTCGCTGATTGTCTTATAATATTCTTGAGCTATAGCTCTAACACCCTCTGGATGTATTCCTCTTGATATTGCTCCTCTGATCTCATTTGCAATTCTTGCTTCCACGTCGTCGATTCTAAGTTTAGTGTGAAGATTAATTGCGTGTCCTCCAGAAGGTCGGTTTCCTTCCTTGCTTCCCCAAGTCTGTCCGTACTTTTCAACATACATCATTACTAGGTCGAACATCTTTCTGTCAGCGCATCCTAACTTTTTGTTCTCCTTATATTGGGTAATGTACTGATCGAACATAGGTTTTATGTTTATCTCTTCGAATGATTTGCCCTCTTCAATTGTGTCTACTAGTTCCGTAGCTAGCGCTAGTTCTAGTTCTCCTGCTTCTTGTCTTGTTAATGTGTCAATTTCGCTTTCCATTTTTATTTTTCCATTCCAGAAGAATGGACCTGCCGGGAATTGAACCCGGAACTCCTCGGTGCAAACGAGGTATTCTGCCGTTGGACTACAGGCCCTTGTTTTATTTTAGCCCGTAGTGGTTTTTAAATTTTGTTCAGTCAATATTATTTCCATAACAAAATGGAAAGTATGTAGGAATACCGACGAATATAATCTCGTAAAATTTTAGGAGGTGATCCATCTGCAGGTTCCCCTACAGATACCTTGTGACGACTTAACCTACCTCATCATGCTAGGATTCTCCTCTAATGAGTTTCATCTTAACATAACTTGGTTGGTTTGACGGGCAGTGTGTGCAAGAGACAGTGACATATTCACCGGGCAATGTTGATACCCGATTACTACGGATTCCGGTGTCACGAGGGCGGGTTGCAGCCCTCGATCTAGACTGGGATAGACTTTAAGGGATTAGCTTCTCCTTTCGGAGTTGCATCCCATTGTATCTACCATTGACGCGCCCGTGTTGCCCAGGGCATTTAGGCTGTGCCACCTAACGTAGCCCACACTTTCATCCATGTTACCATGGCAATCTGTATATTGTACACGTAGTAAATATACATGTGGGTCTTGCCTGTTACCTGATTTAACAGGTCACCTCACGGCACAGGCTGACGTCGGCTATGTAACCCCTCTCAGCGTGTCAGGTAAGCCCTTCAGACTGACCTTCATTCTGCTGTCGGTCCTGGTGAGGTTCACGGCGTGGAATCTGATTGAACCGCACGCGTCACCCGTTGTAGTGTCTCCCCGCCAATTCCTTTAAGTTTCGGTCTTGCGACTATACTTCCCAGGTAGCACACTCTTCGGCTTCCCTCAAGCACCAATGCCTCTCGAAGAGGCACTGATGTTTAGTGTGCAGTGTTTACTGCCGGGACTACATGGGTATCTAATCCATTTTGCGCCCCCGGCCTTCATCCCTCACTGTCAGAACTGTCCTCGTAAGATGCCTTCGCTGTTGTGAGTCCGTCTAAGATTAACGCATTTAACCGCTACTTCAAACGTACTTCTTACGTCTTCCAGTCTCTAGCCTAGTAGTACTCTATGCGCGCCCTATCCTTAAGAGATAAGATTTCACAAAGAACTTGCTAGACAAGCTACGGATGTTTTAGACCCAATAAAGATGGCTGCGACTTGGACAGCTAGTATTACCGCGGCGGCTGGCACTAGTCTTGCCCAGTCCTTATTCGCCAAACTTTTTAGATTTGGCAAAAGCTTCTCAATGAGAAGCACTCTGGCTCGCTCTGTCACACTTTCGTGTATTGCAGAAGATTCCCAGCTGCTGCACCCCGTAGGGCTGGGAGTAGTATCTCAGACTCCCTCTCAGGGCCTCTCCGCTAAGAGCCCTTATGGATCGTCGGCTTGGTGGGCAGTTACCCCGCCAACAACCTAATCCACCGCAGCCTCATCCTTGAGCACGAGTTTTAGAGATGAACCATTCCAGGGTATATCTCCTATCAGGTATTAATCTCAGTTTCCCGAGGATATCCCTGACTCAAGGGTAGATTAGCTACGTGTTACTGAGCAGTTCGCCTTCCATTGCAAGCAACAGAAAGACTTGCATGCCTAAGTGCAAACCAGAGAGCCGCAGCCGCCAGCAGGATCAACTGGATTTTTGAAAAACTATGATAGTTTTTGGGCAAAAATATTATTTACTTTTTATATCCTGAATTTCCTAAAAACGGCTCGGCGAGAATTATCAATGGGTATTCCTACATACTTCATACCTTAACGTAAAACTTGTCATTATTAAGGCACTCATTTTGACTGATAGACTTAGCTGATTTTATATTTATAAATGTTTTGCTCATCTCGAGGAAATTTTATTTTGTCGAGGGGAAAATTAATCAAATATACTTTCTTACTTCTAGTCCATTTTTGGACACTATTCTCAGTTCTTCTCGCATTGCAAAATACTCTAAAATCTTATGAGTGCTTGTATTTTTATCAAGAACTTCAATGTTGGGAAAACCAGAATCTATTCTGTTTTGAACTTCTCTATCTGCTCCTAAAAAATCATAGCTTCTTGACATTTCTAGATTATAAGAAGTAGGATTCTTAGCTACAGACAAAAGAGTGCAGTCCCTTAGCTTTATCCTGACAATATCGTTTGCATATTTTTTTCTCGGATTTAAACTTCCAAAATAACGTAAAATTAATTCGGTTTGCAACTCTGGACAGGTTCCATCGTAATGACCAATAATTCTTCTCTCTTTTTTAGAAATATTTTCCACCCTGAATATATTTGTCTTTCCTATTTTAGTAAGTGCATTGTCATATAAATCATTGAATAACCAGGTTGATCCTTGGAAGCATAGGACTCTCTCTACCAGATTCTTGAAAGATTCATATTCTTCTTCGGTGATTGTTTCACTGTTCATGCTTTTTCAGCATGAAATTCCTATTTAAATCTATGCAAATTTTTAAAAATATTATTTTATTATTTACTTTATGGATCCGAATAATATGCAGATGAGGATGCAGGAGATGCAGCAGAGCGGGGCATTTGCTGATGTCTTTGGAAGGCTTGTATCGGGAAAGGCAGGATACAAACCTGTTATTGAAAAGAAGCAGGAAATATTAATGTGCAAGAGATGCATGACGCCTTTTCTAATTCAAGAGCAGAAATTCTGCCACGAATGCGGAATGAAGATTGAGTATCTCCCAAAACAATAATGTCTTTAAAAGAGTATGAAAAGAAAAGGAATCTGGAAAAGAGTGGTGAGCCAAAGGCAGTTGTAAAAAAGGATTCTAAGAAATTAATATTTATTGTTCATGAACATCATGCTTCCCATCTTCATTGGGATTTAAGGCTTGAAATGGACGGTGTTTTGAAATCTTGGGCTGTTCCAAAGGAGCCTCCTGAAAAACAAGGTATCAAAAGGCTTGCAGTTCAGGTAGAAGATCATCCCTTTGATTATGCAAAATTTCATGGAACAATCCCAGAAGGAAATTATGGTGCGGGAAAAGTTGAAATCTGGGACAATGGAACTTATGAGATAAAATTCAGCGACTCAAAGAAAATCGAATTGATTTTTCATGGAAAGAAATTGAAAGGGCATTATGCTTTGATAAAAACTAATTATGGGAGCAAGCCGGACAAAAGCTGGTTGTTCTTCAAACTAGATTAGGATCTTCAACAATTGTTTCTATTGTTATTCTTGAGCAGATTTTACCATCATCAACTTCTGTTCTTAACAATATATTTCTATGATAAGCATCAAGGCTTAATACTATTCTTGATATGTCGATGTTATCTTCATAACAGACCCCATTCTTGTTAACAACTTCTAAGTCAAAACCAGATCCATCATCACCGAATTTTTTTGTTGTGACTTCTAAATCAAAAAGATATTTCACATCTCTCATACCTTTGAGATATTTAATTTTACTTTTAAGAATTGTTATCTTTAGATATAATATTTATTTGGATTTGTTCAGGCTTTTATTAAGATCTTCCACATTTTCTATTATCTTTTTGACTATTGGTCTTATTTTTTTCTTGTCCAAATCAAATGTATCAACATCTTTTATTTCCCATCTTCTTATTTTGCATAGATTGTATTCCGGATTTTCAAATATTTTTTGTGGCACATCGTCTGCAACAACTATGATTAAATCCTGCTTTCTGAGGTTTTCAAGGCTTAAAGTCTTTGATTGGTTTGGAAGTATCAGTCCGAATTCTTTGCAGACTTCTTGCTGTTCTTTCTGCATGTTTCCGCTGAAGCTTATTAATCCCGCGCTGGAAATATTATGCTTGCTTATTTTCTTCATATGCTCTTCAGCAACTCTGCTTCGGAAAACATTGTGCTTGCATATAAACAAGATGTTCATTTTCAAGAATTATACACCGAATCTTGCTCCGGCTTTTGCTTTCCTCTTTGCTTCTTCCTGAACATTTCCCTGTTCTCCAATCCACCAATCAATGTTTGGTATTTGGTTTACAGTCTCAAGATTATGCGCTTCGCAATATCCTTTGGCGAGAAGATAAAAGACTATTCCCAGGCTTTTCGAACTCTTGTTGTTTCCGATTATTATCTGGTTTGCTCCATATGAAAAATTATTTGTATCGCAGATCATCAATATTTTCTTGTTGACTTTCATTGTGTCATTCAATGCATTTTTGTCAACCCAAGAATCTGAGACTATTGTTAATTCATTTTCAAAGAAATCCGGAAGACTTGAGTTTGTCAATATTCCAGAAGGATATTTTTTTGTGAATGTTCTTATTCCTGTAATCTCCGAGAATTTTTCAGCAGCTCTCCATCCAGCCTGCCTCTTGCATACGAGAATTATTTCATTTGGATTGAATTGTATAAGATACTTTATTCCTTCTTTTATTTTTTCGTCGATCAAGTCTGTGTTGAATATTGCAAGTCCATCAGCTCTTCTTCTATATACAAATGGTCTCATGTCAGGAGTTATGACTTTTGTTCCAATATATATTCCAGAATTAATATAATCTTCAAGGGGAACAAGCATATCTGTTCTTTTTTCTCCCTTAATCTGCTCTTTAAGTTCCTCTGTCTTTATTCCTTCTTCTGAAAGTTTTTTGGCTCTTTCCAAAAGCTTTCTTTTCTTTTCTTCAATTTCAGTGTCGTTGATTGATTCTTTTTCAGCTTCTCTTTCAAGATTTTCTTCTTTTAACTTTTCCTTCTTCTTAGATTTCTCTTCAACCCTCTCTTCGTTCTCAATTTCTTCCTTTGATTCTTTCTTCTTGACCATGAATTCTCAAAGAAAAAGTATATTTTTAAGGGTTTCTATAATTCGTTTAAAGATTTTAATTTCCAAAAAGACTTTCCAAATCCTTAATTGTTAAATGGCTTTGTGTTTTACCACTGAAATCAAATAAAGGAGAGTCATACATTTTTTCCATTTCTTCAGAAGCGGCCTTGCTGTATCCTCTTTCTTCTAGCGCATATTCAAATATGCTTTTTCTCATACTTGCAGTTGACTCTATACTGTTATAACAATAATAGGCCAATCCTCCAACAACCAAACCCAAGATGATTAGTCCCTTAGCTTTTGCCATGAGAATTTATTCTTATTCATTTTTTAAAATTATCTCTTATTTCTTCTGACTAGTCATTCCTCTTGTTACATCCAGAAGAGTATTTTTTGCATCTATCTTACGTAACAAGCCTCTTGTAGTTTCTGAAACTTCCTGTTTAAGTTTATTAATATTGTCTACAGCTCTCCTCATCCCTGCTGTTGCAAGTTGGGCATTTATCAAGGCTATTCTTTCGCTTTCATGAATTTCTTTTACGCTTTCTCCAATATTATAAAGTGAACTTCTCAATAGACTTAAGTTCTCGCCAAATCTCTTAAAATTATCTTCAATCTCTTGGGATCTATTTTTGCTTTCAACATAATCTCCCATGATTCTATAAATCTGATAATAAAGTTCTCTTCTTGTTTCCATGGGAACTAGATTGGACTCTAGATATTTCAATGAATAAATCTCCTCTAATTTGTTAGAGATCATTGCATAGAACTCTTCATCTGTGCCAGGATATCCCATTACTCTAGCTTAGAACTTATATTATTTAAGAATTATGTATCTCCAGTGAATATTTTTCTATAACTTATTTGAACTGTTAATTTAATGTCTTTCAGAATCACTTAGTTCTTGTCCACGCTTTTTTACTACTCTCTTGCATTCTATATAATCTCCCATTAATCTTAGGACTGAATTTTGAAGTTCTTCCCTTTCCATGGGAACAAAATCAATGCCTTGTAATGAATAAAGTTCTTCCAACTTTTGAGATGCCGCTGTATAGAACTCTTCTTCTTTGTTATGTTTCATTTTAAGACCTATTATACAGCCTACTTAAGGGTTGTGTATCTCTATTTCAGATTCTTTTGTATTTCAATAAGTCTCTTGATTTTTACTTCTCTGACTTTGCTTGTTATTCCGCATTTCAGGAAATCTGCCTGAAATCCAAAGGCCAGATCTGCAAGAATATTTTCTTCGGTGTCCCCACTTCTATGCGAGAAGACAATTTTTATGTTATTTTCTTTTGCCAATTTGCACACTCTTTTTACTTCGCTGAGAGGTCCGATTTGGTTTGGTTTTACAATTAAGGCGCTTATGCTCTTGTTTTTTATTGCCTCGTTTAATCTTTTGTAATTTGTTGTTGTCAGATCATCTCCTACAATGAGGCTGTTTGGGAATTTTTTGTTGAGCTTTGCAAAACTCTTGAAATCTTCTTCGTCAAAAGGATCCTCAACATAAAAGAGATTGAAATTGTCGATCATGTTAGAGATGTAATAAAATTGCTCTTCATCAGTTCTTTTGAATATCGGATTGTTGTAAAGATATTTTTTTCTCTTGAAGAAAGTTGAACTTGCAATATCAACACCTAATGGAAGATTAAGTTCACTAAGTACATCCAAAGCTTCTTTGTCCATAAGCGAAGTAACCCAAGCGTCTTCGTCGTTTCTTTTTGATTTGAATGTGCTGTCTCTCTTCTTTAAAATCTGTTCGGCTCTCTCTTTTCCATCTTTCATGGTTTCAAAAGCCTCTTCAACATTTCTTGTATCAGGGATTAACAAGAATTCTTGGAAGTCTGGTTTTTTGCTATTAGTAGTATGTTCTCCTCCTCCGATGCAATTTCCAACTAGTCTTGGAAATTCTTTGGCGTTTGGATTAATCAATTCCCACACTTGTTTTTTCTGTTCTTTAGCCAAGGCTTTTAGAATTGCAGATTCAAGTGCGAAAGTTGTGTTTGCTCCTACTTGCCTATCTATGATGTCCTCCACTCTTCTTAGATCGTCAAATTTTTCAATATTTTCTTTGGAAAAATAATCTGAGAATTCTCCTATCTTGTTTATATCTTCATCCAGAGTTTTCTTGTAAGGTTCTGCTTCATGCTTTCCTCTTGATTTTCCTGTTGGAGAACTTGCAGAAAAATCTCCTACATTTGTTTTGATTTGAACCAAAATAGTTTTCTCTTTTCTGGAGTCAAGAATTTCTTTAGCAGAAGTAGATTTTATTACCACCATTTTGGTGAAAAATCTTTTTTGTTTATATATTTTTAGATTTAGAAAAATTAATCTTCTCCGCCAGTGCTTTCTTCAGGCTCTTCTTCAACTTCATCATCTGGAGTTGCAAGTTCCATTATTTCTCCTTCTTTTTCAATCTCTCCTTCGTCGGATACTTCTCCTTCTTCCACCTTCTTATCGCTGCTTATCTTTTCTTTTACTCTCTTCAACTTTTCCTCTTTCTTTGTAGGCAGAGGTCTGTTGACTGAGATTGGAAGAATCCCTGAACCAAATTCAATTTCGGCGATTTTCAAAGGATCATAATGGATTTTTTCAAGTTCTTCTGTGTTTATTTTCACAAGCAAAGGTGCATTCATTGCAATCTGCAGAGCTCTTGCTCCAAGAATTCTTGAAATTTCATATCTTGAGAATTTTTCTTTTTCCATTTTATAAATAATTTTTTAGGCTTGAAATAACTTTCTCTCTGACTTTTTCAGACAAATCGAAAACATTTCCCATTTCTTCAATGCTTAATGTTCCACTTTCTCCTTTTTGCATTGCGAATATAGTCTCTTCGAATCCGGAAGTTGTAAGTCTCATCTCACTTGTGTCTTCCTCTTCTCTTGTTGGATCAACAACAAAATTGTCTCCTATTTTGTAGATTGTCAAGGATAAAGGAATTATTTCTTTTGAAAGAGAAAGCTTCTTTTCATGCTTGTCATATAAAACTTTTCCGGTTTCTTCATCATATCCTGGAATCATTGTGCTGTTCAATGCAGCAAGTGCTGCAATTCCTGCAGCATCAAGCAGATTTCCATCATCATTTATTGAATAAACATCTATGAAAAGATTCCATACTTTCTCCCCTTCTTTTATGCATAGTTTTTCAAAATCAATATATTTGCTCTCTCTTATTCCTCTGTCCAGTATCCTTCCCATTTCAATTGCAGGTGTTTTTGGAGGTCCGCTTTCAAAATTTGAAGAACTCAATGGAGTTAGTTCAGCATTTGTCATCAGATTTCCCCTGTTTGGTGTGTCTGGGAAAGGTGTTGCAACATCCATTTTTATTCCGACTAGAACTTCAGTCTTCCCTATCTTTACTCTTGCGCTTCCTTCAGCATTTTTTGAAACTCCTGTTTCAATTTCTATCTTCCTGAATTCATCAAGTTTCCTTCCGTCAAATCTTTTGCCATCTGAAAGATATCTTCTTATTATATTCTCGTTGAGTTTTCCTTCTTCTAACATTTAATTTTTCTCCACGCTTTTTTTCAAAGCTTCTTTTTGTATTTCATGAATTTTCTTTGTTGCTTCTCTTGCAAGCTGAATAGCTTCTTTGAGCTGTTCCTTGCTTATTTTTCCATCAAGCTGCATGTGAGTTATTTCTCCGTCAGGAGTCATTGTTATAGGAATATCTGTAGGACCTTCTCCCTCTTCCCAATCCTCTTCAAGCTTGTTCACATCAACAACTAATTGTTTGTCAAGTTTTCCTATTGAAACACTGCTTACAAGACTCCTCATTGGAATTCCTGCCTGTGCAAGTGCAATTGCAGCTGCATTTATTCCTGCGCATCTTGTTGAAGCATTTGCTTGAATGACATTTATGAAAACATCAACAACAGAATTTGGATATTTGTCTAGCATCAATATAGGCTCTAAAGCCCATTCTGTTATCTTGCTGATTTCGATGCTTCTTCTGTTCATTCCAGGACGTATTCTATCATTTACAGAGAAGCTGATCATGTTATATTCGCATCTTAGAATTCCTTTTTCAGGATCTTGTGCATGTTGAGGATGCATTTTCCTAGGGCCATAAACTGCTGCTATTGCAATTGTGTCTCCGAACCCAAACATTGCGCTTCCATCTGCGTTTGGAACAACTCCTACCTTAACAGTTACAGGTCTAAGTTCGTCAATCTTTCTTCCATCTGGTCTTTCGAATTCCTTTTCTTTTGTCATTTTTCCTTTTCCCTTTCAAACCATCTTTTCATCTCTTCAGTTAATCCTTCTAAGAAGAAATTTTCAGTTATGAACATTATAGCTTTTTTTGCAAACAACTCAGCTTCGGTATTTTCTCCGCTGATCCATATTATTCCATTCTGTCCGACAGTTATATTGCATTTTGTTTCTTCTTTTATCAAGTTTATCATGCTTCCTTCCTTTCCTATAACTCTTGGAACTTTGTTTGAATTTATTTTTATGATCATTCCATCATCTATCTTTCCAAGCCCGTGAACTCTTAATGTCAAATCAATTCCTCTTTTGTCTATGTTGACTATTTTTGCAACAACCATTTCCCCGAGATCAAGAGCTTCAGCAAATTCTCCTTGATTTACATATCTTGGAAATTCGCTCACTGGTAAGAATGCATTTTCAGGAGTATCAATATCAATGAACCAGCCGCTTGATAATATGTTCACAGCCTGTCCGATAACAACATTTCCTTTTCTTGGTTGATATACACCTGAGATTGGAATAATTCTTACAAGTCTGTCCTGTTCTTCAGCTACTCCAAATCTTGTTGAGACTATTTCATCATTTCTTTTTTCTGTCCACTCGCCGGGAAGATATTCTTTTCCTATTACAATTGTTTCTCCAGGAATAACTAATTTTCTTTCTGTCATTTTAATTTAGTTCCTCTCCGGAAACTAGGTCAAGTGATTTAATTCGAGTTAAAATAGGTTCCCCTGATTCTGTCAAGAACATATTCTCCCATTTTTTATTTTTGAGAACTATTTTACCTAATCCTGAGCTGTAAACTTCTCTTGCTACATTATTCAAAAGCCCTAAATAATGAGATTCAGCATGATTGTACATTGTTTTAAGTTCGGAAAAAGATAAGAACCTTTTTACTTCTGGATTCTGAGATAAGAAAAAGAAAGCTTCATTGTACCTCTTTTTGTCTATAAGAGGCCTGACTTTTTGTTCATAAATTACCATCAACTGAGATTCATCATAAGCGGGCTGTGATTCTGCCATTTTATTGTTTTATTTCCTCAGTTATTGCACTTCCATGAGTGATAGAATTTAATTTGTCGTAGAAACTCATAACAATCCCTGCGGGAATATTAAGTGTTGCTTCAAGACTTCCGTTTGGTAACCATTCTTCTCTTTCTTTATAGGGTCCTATTATTCCATAAGCTTGTCCTGTGTTAACGGCGGGAATAGTAACTTTTATTTTTTTCATTTTAACGGTAATTGGTATAATTTTGCTTAGTTCTTGAAGAATATCGCTAATTTGGTTCTCTACGGGGGTATTCTTTATGTTAACATGTGCTTGTTCAAGTGCATTTTTAATCCTTTCGCTTGTATGGGGATTTCCTGTTTTAGGATCAATTGCATTCTTTGTCAAGAAGTCAATAACTTGTTTTATTTTCTTTTCTCTCTCTTCGTCCCTGTATTCTTGTGTTGTCAGTATTTCTCCGCTCTTTACAATATCTGCTATGATCTTGCTAGAGTCAGTAGTTCCAAAACATGATTTCAGATCGTCTTGTGATGCTGCAAGACCTTTTTTTATATCCTTGAAAATTCTGTCGCTTTGAGCTCCAGGAGAAGTGCCCAAGCCTTTCTTAAATTTTAATGCTTCATCTAAGTCAACAACTATTTCAAAATTTTTGCCTGCTTTTTTAATTCTCGCAGTTGTATCGGTCATTTTCTAATCCTATTTTTTCTCGGAATAAAACTCTTTTAATTGTTCTCCAACAACTCTGTCAAGTTTATCTTTATCATTTTTGACATAAGCCAATTCGAATCTCTCCAAATTGAATTTGTCTCCCTGAACTTCTTTGAAAATATCCAATGCTAACTTTACACCTTTCTTTATTGTCAAATCTTTCTTGTACTGCTCTCTTAATTTTTCTTTTATTCTTTCGTCATTTTCTCCTATTGCATTTGCGTAATATGAGAAATAATTTCCAGTCACATCGCTAGTGAATAAAGAAGGCTTTTTGTTGACAACTCCTCCAACCATTAGTGCAGCTCCGTAAGGTCTTGCTCCGCCGTACTGTGTAAATTGCTGCTTCAAATCGGATATTTCCTTGATTATTGTCTCTGGCTCGATTGGAGAATCATAAGTTATTCTGTTTTGCTGTGCCAAAATCTGTGCTTTTTCAATCAAAACTCTTGCATCAGACATTATTCCCGCAATTGAAGAGATTATGTGTGAATCAATTTCGTATATTTTTGTTGCAGAAGATGGAACGATAAGCTTGTCATCTATTCTTTTGTCTGCAAGAATGAAAACACCATCAGTACAGACGATTCCAATACTTGAACTTCCGAGTCTTATTGTCTTTTCAGCATATTCAACCTGAAGTAGATGACCATCTGGGGAGAACATTGTAGCTGTTCTGTCATAACCCATTGTTTGATGCTGCATATCTATATCCATTTTTATGTTATAGAGAAATTATAATTAATCTGGTTTTTTCTCTTTATCTGTGTTTTTAGGAACAGCCTTGCCTTTTAAAAGGTTTTCGGATGCCAAGTTTACTTCATCTTTTCCTTTAATCCCCTTAAAGTTCCGCTTACTCTTTGAACCTCTATCCTTTCCGGCCAGACACAGAAACTTGCGCGAACATCATTGATCATTTCCCTATTAATTGATATTATGGCAGAATCTTTTTCTTTCTTGATCCAACCAAGACCTGTTTTTGACATTCCAAGCACCCCTATAAAATCAAGAATAGACTTTTCTATGCTTCCGATATCTCCTTTGACAAGAAGATACCTTTTCTTCTCCCGCATTGTAGGACGAAGTGATTTCATAATCTGGATAGTCGTTTTTATTTTATAATTCTTCCTAAATTCTGCAGGTTTTCAATCCTCTTTTCATGAGATAATTCTGGTGATAATCTTCTGCTCTGTAGAATGTTTCAACTTTTCTTATCTCTGTTACAATCTTCTTTCTGTATTTTTTCTGCTCTTTCGTCATTGATTTCTCGGCTTCAGCTTTCTGTTTTGGATCGTAATAAAATATGGCAGATTTGTACTGGCTTCCAAAATCTGGACCTTGCCTGTTCCATTCGGTTGGATTATGAATTTTCCAGAAAATTTCTAATATTTTCCCGTAAGGAATATCTTTTGGATTGAATACTATCTCGCATACCTCGATAAATCCAGTTCTGTCTGAGCTGACTTGTTCGTAAGTAGGATCTGGATATTTTTTGCTGTCTCCGCCCATATATCCGACAGTTGTTTTAATAACGCCTTTTACTGTTCTGAAAGCTTCTTCAGTATTCCAGAAGCATCCCGCTCCAAAAACGGCTTTTTCACTTTTTACTTTTGGTTTCTTTTTTTCCATCTTTTTTGAAATTGAGTGCTATAGAATTTATGCAGTATCTGTTTCCTGTAGGAGTTTGAGGAGCATCTTTGAATAAGTGGCCTAAGTGGCTTCCGCATCTTGCACATAAGACTTCCTTTCTTATCATTCCATGGCTAAAATCCGTTTTTATTTTTACGGAACCCTTTCTTGCATCATAAAAACTCGGCCAACCGCAGCCAGAATCAAATTTAGTCGAAGAATCAAAGATAACATTCCCGCATGCAGCGCATAAAAACGCTCCCTTATCTTTGTTGTAAAGAAGTTTTCCTGTGAATGGAGCCTCAGTCTGCTTTTCTCTCAATACTTTGTACTGTTCGGGAGTAAGCTTTTTCTTCCAATCTTCCTCTGATTTTTTTACTTCCATTTACTAAGTATATTTTATAATGAAACAAAATTTATAAATCTTTATTCTAAGAACTTAAATGAGAAAATCTCTGAGCATTTATGATTCTAAAACTCTCTCCGAATTGGATATAAGTTATGGAGAGGTAGTTGCTTTTGATAATGCAGATTTGGAATTGCCATCGCCTTTCATTGTTGCAATTGCTCAGAATCTAACAAAGATTTCTCATGACCAATTTTTTTCAAAGAGGTTAGGATTAGGCATGGTATTTTGGCCCAAGGGAGAAGAACCTGAATACTGGTCTTTTAATGCAAAAGGAGATATAATGCAGCTATGGCCTTTGAGTTCTGGAGATCTGAGATCTAGAAATTATGATATATTTAATCCCAAGGGAACCTATCTAGTTGAGAAAGCCTATTCTGGAAAAGAGGATGTTTTAAGTGCGCTTGAAAATACAACTGGTTTTAAGCCTTATGCTAGTAGGCTGATTATGGAAAGGGGAAAATTCGGAAGAGCTTTTGAAATACTTGGCTTGGAATCTATTTTGCCAAACCAGTTAAGGATAAGAAGATAATTCTACAAAAATATATAAACTAGGAATTTTCTCTATTTTCAGAGAAAGAGGAAAAAGTAGTAAAATAATTAGATTAAGAAATCTTGAAAAATTATAGATTAATATGGAAGTATGCACAGTAAGCGGTTATGATGAAGTCGGAAAAAATATGACTGCTGTTAAAATTGGAGAAGACGTAATTATATTTGATGCGGGAATTCATCTTCCTGCTTTGGTTGAATTGCAGGAAAAAGATAAAGACGAAGCGGACAATGAACCTTATTCTGAAGAGGAATTAAGAAAGGCAGGAGCTCTTCCTGATGACGAAATTCTGGATAAGATTGGATGGAGAGACAAAGTTCGTGCAATAATAATAGGGCACTCACACTTGGATCATATTGGAGCAGTTCCTTACATTGCACATCGTTATCCAAATGCAAAGATAATAGGAAGTCCATTCACGATTGAATTTTTGGAGACAACATTAAGGGATGAAAGAATAAATTTGCCAAATCAAAGAATAAAAGTAAATGAGAATTCAAGTTATATAATAAAAGGAAAAAGTGGTAGTTACAAAGCTGAGCTTATTCATGCGACACACTCTACATTGCAATGTGTCTTTATTGCATTGCACACACCTGAAGGTGTTTTCTTCTACACTCTTGATTTCAAATTTGACAATCATCCAGTGATTGGAGAACCTCCTAATTACAAAAGGATGATGGAACTTGGGAGAAAAGGAATTGATGTTCTTGTTGCAGATTCTCTTTACTCGGGAACGGAAAAAAGGACTCCGAGCGAAAGGATTGCTCGGGACTTAGTAGAGGATGCTATCATGTCTGTTCATGACAGAAAATCAGCACTTGTGATTTCTACTTTCTCATCGCATATTGCAAGACTGAAAAGTATTGTCGAGTTTGGAAGAAAAACAGGAAGGGAAGTTGTTTTCCTGGGGAGAAGTCTTGATAGATATGTTGACTGTGCGGTTAAGGTAAAGCAATGTCCGTTTAGGAAGAATATCAGAATTTTCAAATACAAAAAACAGATCAATTCTTTGCTTGGAAAAATAAATGGCAGCAAAGGAAAATATCTTGTAGTTTGCACAGGTCATCAGGCAGAACCAAGCTCCGTTCTTGACAGGATCGTCAAGGGTGAAACTCCTTTGAAATTGACTGAGGGAGATAATGTAATATTTTCTTCTAGTATAATTCCAACTCAGGTAAATATAGATGCAAGAGCAGAAATGGACAAGAAGCTTAAGAAAAATAAAGTAAGGATTCAATCAGATGTTCATGTTTCCGGACACGGATCAAGGGAAGATTTGAGAGATTTGCTTCAGATACTAAAACCAAAACATCTTATTCCGGCCCACGGAGAACATAGATTAACAACTCCAATGGTTGAATTAGCTTCTGAACTGGGATATAAGGCTGGAGAGACAGTTCATCTGTCTTCTAATGGGAAAGTATTAAAATTCTGATTAATATTAGATTAAATGAATGAAGATATTATTGGTGGTCTTAAGTCAGCTTTGACAAGAGGGTATTCCCTTGAAGAAGCCATGTTCTCTTTTTTTAATGCTGGATATAAAAAAGAAGATATTGAAGCAGCTGCAAAAACTCTTCAGGTTGAGTCAGAACCAAGAGATCTTGATTGGCAGCCTGAACCTATTTGGGTGACAAGGCAAAGGATGCAAGGGAAGGTAGAAGCAGCTAAGTCTCCAATAGTTGTGGCACAAAAACAAAATTTTACTCCTCAAAGTATGATGGTAGGTTCTAAACCAAAGCTTATAAGACAAGAGGTGCCTGAAACTAATATTGAGCCCGTTGTTGTTGCAACAGGCGTTTCTGCATATACTGCTCCAGATTCAAGGATAAAAATAATAATTACACTTTTAGTAGTTCTTCTTGTATTACTGGCAGGTATTCTTGGACTTATCTTTTTATTCAGGCAACAGTTAATCCAATTCTTCAATAGCTTATTCCAAAATGCCTGAAATTTATCAACCCGCAGAGGATTCCTTTTTTCTGAATAGTTTTTTGGTAAAAGAAATAAGAGAATTGAAACAGAAAAAAATCTTGGACATGGGTTCCGGTTCCGGTTTCCAATCCAAAACATTGATAGAAAATGGAATTCATCCAGAAAATATTTTTTTGTCAGACATAAATAAAGATGCAATAAATAATCTTAAGAAAGAATTCCCAAAATCCAGAGTAATTGAATCTGATTTGTTTAAGAATGTAAAAGATAAATTTGATTTGATCATTTTTAATCCTCCTTATCTTCCAGAGGATAAATTTGATGCTGGTCTGGAAACAAGTGGAGGAAAAAAAGGGAGTAAAATAATAAACGAATTTCTTAAGCAGGCACGAAAACATCTTCTAAAAAATGGAAAAATATTGATTTTGACCAGCAGTTTTACAAAAGGGATTGACTGGATGGATTATAACCGAAAACTTTTAGGCAAAAAGAAAATTTTCTTTGAAGAACTTTATGTTTGGGAATTGATGTAAGAACAGATAATAAAGTATAATCAATTTTATATATCTCCATAAGCTTGCAAAATAATCTAAACCGGGGTAATAAAATGGTCAAATTTACACATATGTCTGATGTTCACTTGGGAGGTTGGAAACAGCAGGCTTTGCAGGATCTTAATTTTGAGTCTTTTGCGGTCGTTATAGATGCTTCAATAAAAGAGAAAGTTGATTTCGTGCTTATTGCAGGAGATTTGTTTGATACAGCTTATCCTCCCATAGAAACACTTAAGAGAACGTTTATGGAGTTCAGAAAACTCAAGGAAGCAAGAATCCCTTGCTTTATTATTGCAGGAAGTCATGATTATTCGGTGTCTGGAAAAACTTTCCTAGATGTTCTAGAGAAAGCAGGATTTTGCAAAAATGTGGCTGACTTTGAAGAAAAAGATGGCAAGATAACCCTTAACCCCACAATATTCGGGGGGGTTGCGATTTATGGTTATCCTGGAAAGAGGTCGGGACTTGAAGTAGCTGATCTAAGAAGGGTCAAATTTAATGACTCTCCTGGGATGTTCAAGATTTTTATGCTGCATACAACTATTGACAAAGCTGTAGGAAAAATACCTACCGATTCTATTGAAACTGCACTTCTCCCAAAAGCAGACTACTATGCCTTAGGGCATTTGCATATTGATTATGAAAAGGATGGATTTGTTTATGCTGGTCCAACCTTCCCAAATAATTTTCAAGAACTTGCCGATTTAAAGAAAGGCAGATTTTATATTGTTGATACTCAGTCAAAAAATCCGCTCAGGAAAATAGATATCAAATTGAAAGATGTGCAGTTCTTTGAGTTTATTATTACTGATGCATTGAAAGCAACAGAAATGATAATTTCAGAATTGGATAGAAATGACTTGACAGACAAGATTGTTTTAATAAAAATAAGAGGAGAGTTAGAAAATGGAAAAACTTCGGATATTAAATTCTTAAAAATAGAAGAATTTCTAAAGCAAAAAAATGCATTCTTCATGCTCAGAAATACTCATGATCTTAAGCAAAAGGAAGTGGGGTTGGAAATTGAAGTAAAGGATTCTGAGAATATTGAGGATGATACGCTGAGAATTTATTCAGATCAGAATCCATCGAAATTTAATCTGTCAATTCCTTTGCTCCTAAATTCATTATCAATAGAAAAACAGGAGGGAGAAACTTCAGAGACTTTTCTGAATAGATTAGTTTCCGAGACTAAAAAAGTTTTGAGTTTTTAGATGAGAATAAAAAAAATAGTTCTGGAGAATATAAGGAGTTATGAATTTCAGGAGATAACTTTTCCAGAAGGTTCTACTCTTCTTGCAGGAGATATAGGTAGTGGTAAGACTTCTATTCTTCTTGGGATAGAATTTGCACTGTTCGGATTGCAGCCTGGACAAAAGGGAAATTCTTTATTGAGAAATGGATCAGACAACGGAAAGGTAATGATTGAATTTGAAGTCGATGGAGATAGTATATCCGTTGAGAGAATATTGAAGAGGGGAAAATCAATTTCGCAGGATTATTGTGCAATATCTATGAATGGCGAGGACAAAAAAGAAATATCTGTAACGGAATTAAAGAGCAAGATACTTGATCTGCTTAATTATCCTAAAGAATTTTCAAAAAAACAGAACCTTTTGTATAAATTCACAGTTTACACTCCTCAGGAAGAGATGAAAGAAATAATTCTTGAAGATCCGGAAGTAAGAATCAATACATTAAGACATATTTTCGGTATTGACAAGTATAAGAGGATTCTTGAAAATACTTCGTTGCTGTTGTCTAGGATAAGAGAAGAAAGAAGAACTAAAGAAGGAGCGACAGAAACATTGGACCAAGATAAGTTGGAGTTGGTTTCAAAAGAGGAAGAATTGGAATCAAAATATTATAATCTGTCTTCAATGGAAAAAGAATTGTTTGTTAAGAAAGAGAATAGGAATAAGATCGAAGAAGAACGAGCTGAAATTGCAGAGCAGATAGAAAAAAAGAGAAAATTCCAACAAGAAATAGAGAAGACAAATTTGATGATATTTAACAAAAAATCTTCCATATCAGACAATCTTAAATTGATTGACCAGATTAAATTTCAGATAAGAAATCTTGAGAATGTTTCTTTTGACGAGGGAAGAATAAATAAGATAGACGAAGATATTGAAATGAAGAAGCACGAAAAGGAAGAACTAAATGAAAAGATTCTTGATTTGAATTCTCAGATTGCATCATTAAATTCTAAGAATGAGACGAACAAAATTCTTGAAAAGAAGATTTCTAATTTAGAAATATGTCCTACATGTTTGCAGAATGTTGATTCAGTTTACAAAGCTAATATTATGAACAATGCACATTCAGATACTTTTGAAAATACAAAAAAGATAGAATCTCTGGAATTCAGTAAAAAGAATCTGATGGAAAAATCTAGGAATATAAATTTGGATATTTCTTCAAAAGAAAAAGAGCTTACTGATTTGAAGATATTAAAAGTTAGATTGGAAGGTATAAAAGAAAGAAAAGAAAGGCTTCATGAAATTGAAATAACAAGCATCTCCCTTGAGAAGGATATTGATATGCTGAAGCAGCATGTTGAAAATTTGAACACTTCTGTTTTTGAACTGAACAAGTTTGATGCAATATACGAAGAAAAGCAGAGACAGCTTGAAGATGCACGTTCTGAAGAGATGGATGCAGGAATAAAAGTTGCAGAACTGAGAAAGGAGATTGAAGTTTTTTCAAATAATATAGAATCTCTAAAAGAAAGAATAAATAAAATAGAAGCCCTGAAAAAACAGCTGGATTATCTGAATGAGCTGGAAAATTGGCTTTCAAAAAATTTCTCGCCTCTTATTTCTCTTATTGAAAAGAATGTTATGGTAAAACTTAAGGCAGAGTTCTCAAAATCTTTTTCAGAATGGTTTAGTATGCTTGTATCAGACAATTTTCAAGTAAGGTTAAATGATGATTTTACACCAGTGATAGAACAGCAAGATTACGAATTGGATTATGCTTACCTGTCTGGAGGAGAGAGGACCGCAATTGCGCTTGCATACAGGCTTTCTCTGAATCAAGTCATAAATTCATTTTTGAGCAAGATAAAGACTAGGGATCTGGTCATTTTGGACGAGCCAACAGACGGATTTTCAGATCAGCAGCTTGACAAGATGCGTGGGGTTTTGGAACAATTAAACGTTAAGCAGCTCATAGTTGTCAGCCATGAACAGAAAATAGAAAGCTTTGTAGACAACATAATAAAAATGAAAAAGGAACAGGGAATTTCCAAGACCGAATAATTTTAAAACACTACCTCTAAATATATAAATCAAAAAAATTCTTAAAAAAGATGGCAGAAATAGAACTAACAGGCTTAAAGAGATTAGAGATAATATTAAAGAACCCAAAAAATTTTGACTCGAGACGTGATATTTCAGATAAAGATATAACTCCTGAAACAAAGTTTAGAGACTTGGGTTTTGACAGTCTTGATCTCCGTGAACTTGCATATCATGTAGAAAGAGAATTTGAGGTAGTTATCCCAGATGGTATAATATGTGATCTTGAAAAGGCAGGAGATTACCTTGATTATATATCAAAATATGAAAAAAGCTGCTAGAACTCATGTCCAACACAGTCCGAAAAGTTTATAAAATGCCTAATCTCTAGTAAATTATAAATTCTAGTAATTTTGAGGTTATATTCTAATAATAAAATGGATCAAGAACTAAAGGGTTCAATGAAGACCGGAACAACAATATTGGGTATTGTTTGTAAAGACGGAGTTGTAATGGCCGCAGATAGAAGAGGCACTGCAGGCGGTATGGTTGTAAGCAAAAGTACACAGAAAGTCTTCTCCATAAATGATTACCTAGTTATTTCTGGATGTGGGTTGGCAATGGAAATACAAAAGGTTCCAAAGTACCTTACTGCAGAATTAAAACTCAAAGAATTGAGATCAAAGGTAAGACCTTCAGTGAAGCAGGCAGCTAGTTTGCTTTCTAATATAGGCCTTTCAGGCCAGTCTGCATTCTTATTGGCCGGATTCAACGAAGATGGTACAACTGAGCTTTATTCAACAGATCCTATAGGGCATATTGAGAAAGTAGAAGATTATGATGCTAACTTTGGTTCAGGAATGCCTTTCGTATTGGGTTTCTTGGAAAGAGAGTATAAAAAAGGAATAAGTATCGAGGAAGGAGTAAAGCTTGCAGTAGAGTCTATTAAATCTTCAACACAAAGAGATACTGGTTCGGGAAATGGAATTGATGTTTTTACCATAACAAAGGATGGAATTAAAAAAGTTGTTGATCAGGAAATAAAGCCAAATTACGGCGACTAATTATATTCATATTATTCTATAAAAATGACAGATATTTTGAAAAGTATAAAAGAGCAGCTTAATGCAAAAATTACTGAAGCAAATTTCGAAGGGGCAAATATAGTTCTTTATACAGATAATGAGAATTTCTTCAAGGAAGGAGAAGGAAAAATAAAAGAGATAGTGGAGCAGATCAAAAAGAGGGTTGAGCTAAGAGCTGATGAAAAAATTCTTACAGAGAAAGAAGAGGCAAAAAAAATAATTAGGAAAATTGTTCCGGAAGAAGCTGAAATAACGGACATTTTATTTGATGATCACAGAAGTATTGTTGTAATTGAAGCAAAAAAACTTGGTCTAGTAATTGGGAAGATGGGTTCTTTATTCTCGGATATAAGAAGGCAGACATTTTGGACGCCACAAGTTCAGAGATCCCCTGCAATTAAAAGTCCAATCACTGAAAACATAAGAGAAGTCCTTTATTCAAACAGTGCATACAGAAGAAAATTCCTTAATTCTATTGGAGAAAAAATCTACAAAGAATGGAGTTCTGAAAAGAAAGAAGAGTGGATAAGACTTACTTTCTTGGGAAGTGGTCGTCAAGTTGGTAGAAGTTGCCTATTGCTTCAGACCCCAAATTCAAAAATTTTGATTGATTGCGGTATTGATGTAGCCTCTTCAGGAGATGAAAAATTCCCACACTTCAATATTCCTGAGTTCAACATAAACGATCTCGATGCAGTTGTTATAAGTCACGCTCACCTTGATCATGTAGGCTTATTGCCTTATCTGTATAAGATGGGTTATAAAGGACCTACATACATGACCACTCCTTCAAGAGATCTTGCAGCTCTTACTGCTCTTGATTTCATCGGTGTTGCATACAAGCAAGCGGCCCAGCCTCTGTTTGGTTCAAAAGATATTAAAGAGATGGTAAAGCATACCGTTTGCTTGAACTTTAATGAAGTCACGGATATCGCTCCAGACATAAGAATTACTTTTTATAATTCTGGACACGCACTTGGAAGCGCAATGGTTCACTTTAATATTGGAAATGGTTTGCACAATTTCTTGTATACTGCAGATTTCAAATATATTAAGACAAGATTGCTTGATCCTGCTGTCGCAAATTTCCCCCGTGTTGAATCTATTTTGACGGAAGCTACTTATGGTGCGAAAGAAGATGTTCTCCCTCCAAGAATTGAATCCGAAGAAAAACTATTGGATGTTATTAAAAGAACAATAGATAGAGGAGGAAAAGTTTTAATTCCAGAATTAGGTTTGGGAAGAGCTCAAGAGTCAATGTTGATAATTGAAGATGCCATTAGTAAAGGAAATCTAAAAGAGGTTCCGGTATATATTGATGGAATGATTTGGGATATAAATGCAATTCACACCGCTTATCCTGATTTTTTGAGTAGCAATGTTAGGAACAAAGTTTTCCAAGATCAAAATCCTTTTGTGTCACCAATTTTCTCGAGAGTTGGTTCTCCTTTGGAAAGAAAGAAAGTTATTGAAGGCGGACCTTGCATTGTTCTTGCAACTTCTGGTATGCTTGTAGGTGGAGCATCTGTTGAATATTTCAGGGAGTTTGCCGGAAATGAAAAAAATTCTATTGTATTTGTTTGTTATCAGGGTATTGGTAGTTTAGGAAGGCAAGTTCAAGAAGGATTAAAGGAAACAAAGTTAATGTCTGAAGGAAAAGAAGAGAACGTAAAAGTGAATATGGAAGTTCACACAATTGAAGGGTTGAGTGCCCACGCTGGAAGAAATGAAATTATCTCATTCTTTAATAATATAAAACCAAAGCCAAAAAGAATAATGATCAATCACGGCGAAGTTTCAAAGTGTCTTGATTTATCTTCAACACTTTACAAAATGAATAGGGTTGAAACAAATGTCCCAAGAAATTTGGAAACAATAAGACTAAAATAAACTTTAATTTGCCATATCTTCTAGATCTAACTTTGCACTCTCTCTTAGATTTCTATATTCAATAGCTCTATTCGCTTTTATTGCCTTTTCGACTCCAAGATTCATCTCATTGCTAATTCCTAAATTCATGTAAACAATTGTTGCATCTGCAGGCCTGTCTATCATAGCTAGATATGATTCAATACCTCTTTTTTTCTTATTTTTTATCAATTTATCATAGAATAAATGAGAAGGAATAGGAATCTCTCTATAATTAAATAAACATTCCATAATGCACTTTCTTATATATTTTGAATCTCTCTTTTTGTTCGTGCTTCTTTTTCCCTCGTAAGGCGTTTCTAGAACAACTATTAGTGGCATTAAACCTTCAAATAAAAATTATTTTTAAAGATTTATATTAAAAAAAAGTAATTATTGAAAACTCTGGGGATTTTGGTTAATAATTGCCTGTGCCATAACATCTGCAAATGTCCCCATCTGAAGATATGCAGCATCAAGGTCGTTATAGTAAGCAACATAATTACCCGAATTCCAATCATCTATGGCTGCTTTTATATCAGCAAGATGCTGGTACACTAAGGAGGTTATTGTTGCTGAATCAATAACAGGATATGGATTACTTGTAGTCTGCCAAAATGCTACAATTTGAGGTACATATGCAACTAGTGCACTATTATAATAGAACATTGCATTTGTATCATTGTTCCTAAGAGATTGGCTATAATTAATAAAAATATTTGCTTTTACATTCCACAAATTAACCAATTCCGAGGAGTTGCTTCCATATATAGGGTTTAGGATAGCCGCAACCTGATTGTTGTTAGTTTGAAGTTGGCTTAAAACAGCATTATACGCAGCATTTGTAGGCGCACGACGAGCAGTTTCAGTCAATAAAAAGGCATTTGCCTGTAATAAATCATGAAGGTTAGAATCAAAAACACTCGCAGAACTGTCAATATTAAGTTTAGCCGATTGAAGTTGAGATTGTAGCCCTATAACCTGTGATTGAGATTCTTGGAGTTGCGAATTAAGACTAACAACCTGTGACTGAGACGAAGAATAAAGTATGACTGCGACAACTACAACAAGAAATAAAACAATTGACAGTGAAATAACAAGCCCATTATTCTTCTTCTGTACCCCTCTTGCCATCTTTTCTTTACTGATTATAGAATATATTATTTATAAACTTTGTCAATAAAGCTCCTACAGACTTGAATAATTAACTTTAAAAATGAATTTTTTCTAGGTAGCTTATGACACAAGGGATGTATCATTATATTGGGAAGGCATGGGAGAAGCCAGATCAGAAAGTTTTGAGACAGAGAATGATCGACTGGAGAGCTTCTCATTCGATTGTAAATGTTGATAAGCCACTTAGACTAGACAGAGCGAGGGAACTTGGATACAAAGCAAAAAAAGGATTCGTTGTTGTAAGAGTTAGAATTGGAAGAGGAGGACATAAAAGAACTCGTCCAACTGGAGGAAGAAGGAGTAAGAGATTGCACATAAGAAAAAATCTTAAGATGAATTATAAGTGGATTGCGGAGCAGAGAGCCGCAAGAAAATTCACAAATCTGGAAGTGCTTAATTCTTATCTTATCGGTAAAGATGGTGTAAATTATTTCTATGAAATTATTCTTGTAGATCCTGAAAGGCCCGAGATAAAGAATGATAAAAATATAAATTGGATTGCAAAACCCGGAAATAGGGGAAGAGTCTTCAGAGGACTTACTTCTTCTGGAAAGAAGTCGCGTGGTTTGAGAAAGAAGTCTAGAGAAATGAAAGTAAGGCCATCAATAAGGGCAAGAGGAAGACTCGGCAAATAGGATTTCTGCATAAACTTAAAAACATCTTTTGTTTTAATTTCTAATCTTTTAAAGGGGCCATGAGATACGAAAAACTTGCAGAACTTTATGATTCTTTGGGAGCCACTACAAAACGTTTAAAGAAAACCGAAATTCTTTCGGAGTTTCTGAAGAAATTAGATGAGCATGAAAAAGATATTTTATACCTTCTTTTGGGAAGAATTTATCCAGAATATGATCAAAGAGAAACTGGTATCAGCAGCCAGCTTGCAATAAAGGCAATTTCAAAAGCAACAGGAATAAATTCTGAAGAAATAGTAAAAGAGTGGAAGCGGATTGGAGATCTCGGAAAAGTTGCAGAATCTCTTGTAAAAATAAAAAAGCAATCTACATTGAATAAAAAAGAGCTTGAAACTAAAGATGTACTTGTAAATTTAAGGAAGCTTCCAGAATTAGAAGGCAAGGGAACCGTTGATAAAAAAATTTCTTTGATTACAGAATTGTTAACTTCTGCTTCTCCAGTAGAGGCTCTTTATCTAACAAGGACGCTTATTGGGGATTTGAGAATAGGAATTCAAGAAAGCACAGTAAGGGATGCTATGGCTTGGGCATTTTTCAATAATGAGGAAGGAATATCTAAAGATATTCAGAATATGATTGATAGAACAAATGATATTGGTGCAGTTTTTGATATTGTAAAGAAAGGAAAAATAAAAGACCTAGGAGGATTGAATTTGGAAGTTGGAAAACCAGTAAAAGTAATGCTTGCTCAGAAGGCCAAGACAATAAAAGAGGGTTTTGAAAAAGTTGGAAAGCCCTGCGCTATTGAATACAAATATGATGGGTTTAGATTGCTTATTCACAAAAAAGATAACGATATAAAATTATACACAAGAAGACTTGAAAATGTCTCGAAGCAGTTTCCCGAAGTCCTTGATTATCTTAAAAAATATGTAAAAGGAAATTCTTTTATCATAGATAGTGAAGCGATTGGATTTGATAAAAAAACTAAAAAGTATAAACCATTTCAAGAAATCAGCCAAAGGATAAAAAGAAAATACGATATTGAAAAGCTTCAGGAAGAACTTCCTGTTGAAATTAATGTTTTTGACATACTTTATTACAATGGCAAGACACTTTTGCAAGAGCCATTTAGTGAGAGGACAGCTTTGTTGAGAAAAATTGTTCAAAATCAAAAGTATAAACTCAAGGTAGCTAATCAGATTATTACCGACGATGAAAAAAAAGCAGACCAATTCTTCAAACAAGCTCTTGCAGATAATCAAGAAGGAGTAATGATGAAAAATCTTGATTCTATTTATCAGCCCGGAAGCAGAGTCGGATATATGCTTAAAGTGAAGCCCGAAGAAAGAGAGATGGATTTAGTAATTGTCGGAGCAGAATATGGTACAGGAAAGCGTTTTGGTTGGATGTCTAGTTTTATTTTGGCTTGCAAACATGGAGATGAATTTCTTGAGATAGGAAAAGTGGGTACAGGAATAAAAGAAAAATTAGGTGGAGAAGTTTCATTTGACGAACTTACAAAAATCTTAAAGCCCTTAATAAAAAGTGAACAGGGAAGGTATGTTGAAATAAAACCTAAAATTGTTGTGACTGTTATTTATCAGGAAATTCAAAAATCTAGTCATTATCAATCTGGATTTGCATTGCGATTTCCTAGGGTAACTGCTCTGCGTCCTGATAGAAATACAGAAGATGTAGAAAATCTTGAGCAAGTAAAAAAAGATTACGAAAGTCAGGGAAAATAATATAAACTTAATTTCAATATAACTAAACATGAAAAAGGGTGACTTAAAATCATTTTTTGCATTATCAGCAATTGTTTTTATTTTATCAATATATTTTGTAAGTGCAACTTATACTCTTACAGTAAACTCCAACGAAACCAATGGTTCTACATGGTACGCAGGAGGGGCGGTCAGGTTATTTAATTTTACAATAATTGCATCAAACCTAAATACTACAACTAACATTACGCAACTAAATTTTTCTCTCCCAAATTCAACATTTGCTTCTCCTGTAACAAATGTAAATGCTACATCCCCCGCTCCTTGGACTTGCACAGTTCTGGGATCTACTTTGGTAAATTGTATTGGTAACTCTTCAAATGGAAGTGCAGCATTCATGCTTAATTTAACCATTAAAGTTACTCTTCCATCATTAGGTACTCAGGCAAACCAGACTTGGAATATTTCTAGTTTAGATAATTATTCTGAACTTAATTGGAGCCTCTGGAATAGTGAAGTGGACAATGTACTTCCATATATAGCTTTTATTAAGCCAACTGATGGTTTGAATACAAGCACAATAAATTATTCTTACATCCAAGCAAATATAAGTTTAAATGATTCTGGATCTGGTATAAATACGAGTGCAACCGCTATATATCTATATAATTCAACAAATATTGTTGCCTATTCTCCTACGAACATAGGTTCGGGGTATTATTTTACAAATTTTACTGGCTTAAACAATGGAATTTATTACTTAATTGCAAACGCAACGGACTTCGCCGGGAATGTAAACAAGACGGCCAATATAACAATAACAGTAAATACTACTACAATTCCCCCTTGTAGCCCGAATTGGGGTTGTATAAATTGGGGTAATTGTGTAAATAACACTGAAACATGTACTAGTGTGAATGACTCAAATTCTTGTGGTGTTACATTTAATGGAACATATGCAACCCAAGCTTGTAGTTCAGCATGTACCTCTTATTGGAGTTGTAGTAGTTGGTCTCCCGCAGTTTGTACCAATGGCTCTCAAACAAGAACCTGTACAGATTTGAATAATTGTAGTCAGGCACAGGTTCAAAATCAGACTTGTGTGTCTGGAGGTTCTTTGAATGTTACCCAGCAGCAGTCAGGGCAATTATCAGGAACTTCGTCCTCATCTTCTATAATTTTTTATAGTGTTATTGGGGTTATAATTGTAATTACTGTTGTAGTAATTGTAGTTTTAGTGAGACTAAAGAATAAATCTTCTACAGACTTTGTTGGAAACTCAAAGAATAGTAATTCAGGATATAAGCCATATTCTCCTCCCGGAGGATCTTCGGGAAATAGTCCTGGTTCTGGTTTTCAGACTTATTAATTTTGTAGAGAAATAACTGTCCTCGTGGCTGCTTAAAAACCTTTATAAATGGATTTTATTTACTTAAGTAATGCCTGAGAAATCTTCTACAAAGAATTACAAAATTCAAAATATTGTTGCGACAACTTCTCTTGAGAAACCTGTTCCTTTGACAAAGTTGGCCAGAACACAGCCAAACACTGAATATAATCCAGATACCTTTCCGGGTCTTGTTTTAAGAATAAAAGAGCCAAAATCTGCCGTTCTTGTTTTCTCATCTGGAAATCTTGTTTGTACCGGAACAAAATCAATTGCTCAGGTAAGACAAGTTATAGATGCAGTAATAAAACAGCTTAAGAAAATTAATGTAAATGTTACAACGAAGCCAAAGATAACTGTTCAGAACATTGTGGCTTCAGGAACTATTGATCTTAAACTTAATCTTAACTTTTTAGCTTTGGAAATGGAAAACACAGAATATGAACCTGAGCAGTTCCCTGGATTAGTTTACAAGTTAGCAGAGCCAAATGCTACCTTCTTGCTATTTACAAACGGAAAACTAGTTTGCACTGGAACTAAAAATAAGGAGCAATTAGAGGAAAGTATGGACCAATTACTAAAGAACATAAAGGCCGCATTGAAAAATTACGATAATAAATAAGAAAATTTATCCCAACACTTTTAAAAATATCTCTTTGCTAATTCTGTTATGAAACATAACTGGAAGATTACAATCCTTCTCTTGTCGATGTTTATCGTGACTCAACTTATTGGGTTGTATGTAATCAATTATTATTCTCCAGTTCAGGTTGTAAATCACATAGAACAGAATACAACTGCCCCTCCTCTTCCATTTGGACTTGAACCTCCAGCAGTTCCTCAACAAGCCAATTTTTGGGAAACTTATTTTCCATCAATAATATTTGCATTCATAATTGCGATTTCTTTATTTTTCATTTTGACTAAATTCAGAGCAGAGTTTGTGCTTAGAGCGTGGTTTTTCATTGTTATTGTTATTGCTTTATCAGTAACTTTGATTTCTTTCTTCCCAAATTCTCTGGTCTTTATTATAGGTTCTCTTATAGTTTCAATTGTTCTTTCTTACTTTAAGATATATCGACAGAATTTTCTTATTCATAATATAACAGAGCTATTCATTTATCCAGGAATAGCAGCCATTTTTGTTGCACTATTAAGCAGCCCAACAAGTCCAGATCAAGGAATATATGCTGCAATTATACTCTTGGTTCTAATTTCATTATACGATATGTGGGCTGTTTGGCACTCAGGAGTCATGCAGAAGATGGCAAAATATCAGATAAACAATCTTAAAATCTTTGGGGGATTCTTTGTTCCATATATTTCAAAGAGACTGAGATTGAAACTTAAGAAACTTAATAAATCTGGTAAGAAGAACAAGAAACTAAAGGTGAATATTGCTCTTTTAGGTGGGGGGGACATATTTTATCCGATTGTTGTTGCAGGAGTTGTCTTAAGAAAGTTTGGATTTATGACTATTATGGGATTGCAGGTTCCTCTCGCTTCTATTTTAATTATACTTGGGGCTACTTTAGGATTGGGATATCTGTTCTTGTTCTCTGAAAAAAAGAAGTTTTATCCTGCGATGCCGTTTATTTCAGCAGGAATTCTTGTTGCTCTCGGGATTTGTTACCTATTTTTGTAGTTACTTTGGAAAAGTAACAGATAGAAAGGTTTATAAAAGAATTTTTAGTGATTTCGTTACTAGCTGAAGACAAATAATTGGGTTTGTTTAATCAGATAAATTTTAACAAAAATGTTAGTAAAATCAGATATAATGAATAGGATCAAAGACCACTTTGATTTGAATATATATGAAACTAAAGTTTGGCTAGCTTTGCTTTCAAAAGGAATTGCTTCTGCAGGAGATATTGCAAAAATTTCCCGTGTTCCAAGAAGTAGAACATATGACGTTCTCGAAAATCTTGAAAAGAAAGGATTTGCAATAGAGAAGCTTGGAAAACCTATAATGTACATGGGTATAAAGCCAAAGGGAATTCTTGAGAGACTGAAAAATAATGTAAAAAGGGATGCAGATGAAAGAATAAATTTCCTGTCAAACATAAAAGAAACTGAAGAGTTCTTGGCATTGGAAGAGCTATATAACAACGGAATTGAACCTGTTAAGAAAGAAGACATGCCTCTTTCATTAAAAGGAAAAGAAGCAGTATCAGGTTATGTTAAAGAGCTAATAGAAAGAGCAAAGAAAGAATTAATTATATGCAGTAACACTGAGGATATAAAGGCTAAGATTAAATTATTCAAGAAAATGGTAGATACTTTAAGAAGATCAAGTATTAATCTAAAGGTTGTTTTATCGGGGGACGAAAAAGATATAGATGAGTTAAGTAAAATATTAAATATAAAAATAAAAAAGATAGAATCAAATGTTAAGTTCTTTATAATTGATAAAAAGGAAGTTTTATTCTATTTATCAAAAGAAAACAACGAGGAAAGTGCAATCTTGATAAATTCTGAATTCTTTACAAGAGCATTCTCAGACATTTTTGAAATGAGTCTGAAGCAATAATTCTAACTAGAAGTCTGAAGATTTGTTATATACATATCTTCAATAATTTTACTATTCTTCTTTCTCCAATTAGTCATAAAATCCTTTAAATTAAAGTTTATCTTATTTTTAGCATACAATCTTCTTGACTTTACAAAAGCATTTTTATGTTTCTTTCTGAATTTTATTGCTTCTTCTTTTTTGCTCTCAGAAGGTCCATTAATTACTTCTATATCTCTTCTTTTCACAATGAAGAAATAATCCGCATCTTTTTTGTCTTTGTAGAAGAAACCTTTGTCCTTTATATCAAAATATTTATTTATCTGCGAACTTAAATGATTGTAAAATTTTAATAGCTTACTCCCAGCAACAGATCCTTCTTGCTTATCAGTTGATGCTTTTACAAGCAAAAAGTCATATCCCTTTTTCTTTGCAGATTTTTCTACTTCTATCAAATCTGTCTCCTTTGTCTTAAAGTAAGAAATATCTGGATTTTTTACAAATTTAATACACGTCTCCTTGAATTTTGCGAAAACTTCATTTGAAAGGGTTGCAAGCGCATTTCTCTGTTTGTAAGTTGGATCAACAAGAATTATAGGGGACTCCAGTTTTGAAGAGTTCATGTCTATCATAATTCTATTTTTACTTGGATAATATTTTTCAATATCAATTATTATCTTATCTTCTTTTGATTTTGCAATCTCCGATACAAATTTCAAAAAGTTCTTGTAATAGTAAATTAACAGTTCTAGTGAATATCCAGAGAAACCCTTGATATGAGATTCAGCCCCATAAACATTATTAGCATGACAAAAAGATTTTGCAAGAATTATACTATCACACAATTTACCACTTGTTTTTTTATTCATGTATTTTACATGATAATAAGATAAGTCTGTAATATTTTCTGCGTCTTTTGGATTTGTAACTTTCATTACAGGAACAATTTCAAAATATAGCCAAGGCTCTATATTTATTTGAAAATAGTCTCTTGAACCATGAACTCTATTTATCTGATTTTCTAGTTTCAGACTATTAAGAACTTTTAATGTCAATCCAGAGATATCTTCTTTGATATATTTTTTGTCAAATCTTAAAAAAATATCAACGTCATATTTGTCTTTCTTTATTAAAGTCTTTTTTGCGAAACTTCCTCCAACAAAAACCTCTGCATTTATTCTAAGCAAGGATAATTTTTTTCTTAACTTGGCCAAGAATTCCTTAAGATATGAATCTATTTTCTTTATTTCTTCTTCTGAAGGCTTAGCTTCAAGAAGGGCCTCTTTTAAGATATTTTCAATTTCTTTCTTCATTTTTCCTTATAGAAGGGGTAAGATCAATTATATACTTTCCTTCCTCTAATTTATAGACTAAGGGTCCGTCTTTATTAAATACTTTTACAAGGTCTATTTCAAATTTACCCTCCCCTGTTGATCTTACTGACTCTATGTCAAGTATAACGGGTATATCTTCTTCAACTATCCCTGCAAGTTCTCTAATATCTCTCTCAATCTTTACCTTGTCTTCTTCCTTTATCTCAATTGGATTTTCTTTTATTTTCTTTACAAGTTCATCCTTTACATAAAAGAAGAAGTGCCCTCCACATTTTGCGCATCCATCTAGAAGGGCTTTGCTACCTGCAGGATAAAACTCTCCGCAATGAACGCACTGGTGAGGCATAAAACTATTAAACGCAAACACTATTTAATATTTTCTGCAAAGAATTATAATATTTCAATTATTTATTCAGTAATAATTCAATCTTCTTTGGATTTTTCTTTATCTCTTTTACAATTGTTGCAGGTCCTACAATCGTAATTGCGCTAAAATCTCCCCCCGCAAGGGCATTTGCAATACCTTTCGTAACTTTTCCAAAAAATCCATTCCTTTCACTTCCAGAAATAACTGCGAGCTCGATTCCTTTGAAAGATTTTACATGATCAATCATGGCCATAGTGTCCCCTATTAATCTTGCTTCTTCATTCGGGGTTAATTTTCCTTGAATAACTAATATATTATTTCCTAGAACTATTCCTAGGACTTTCTTTATCCTGTCATCACTGTTTAATCCCTTTATCTCTGAGTAAGGAAGAAACTGGATTGAAAATCCTTTTATGCTACCTAATTTCTTTCCATCCCCTCTTTTTTTGTCCATTTTTTATATTAAACTTTTTTTGATAATTTAAATATTGACTCGTAAAATTCTTCTAAATTTTTACCATATTTTGCGCTTATTCCTATAACATCATACTCTGGGAAGGCCATTTCTACTCTTTTTATATCAGCTTTTTTCATATCTATTTTATTCGCAAGAATCAAGACCGGAATCTTTCTTGCAGCCAAGTTCCCAACGATTGTTAGATTAACCTGATTGTAAGGGTTTTCCGTAGCATCTAACACAATAACAACCATATCCATATCATCAAGCCACTTTATACTTTCGATTACACCTTGAGTCGCTTCTCTTGCTCTTTCTTTTGCTTCCTTCTTATTCATCTTATACTTTAGGAATTCTTCATAATCAATCTTCGTTGCAATTCCAGGAGTATCAACAAGCTTGAAGACCATCTTCTTTCCCTTAAATTCTATTTCCACTTTTTCTTTAAACTGAACACTTCTAGTCTCGTGTGGAATCTTGCTAACGCTTCCAATCTCCTCACCGGTAAAATCTTTACAGATTCTATTTGCAAGACTCGTCTTCCCAGCATTTGGAGGTCCATAAAATCCTAATTTTATCTCCCTTTTGTTGTTAAAAATACCAGAGAAAATTCTTCTGAAGAAACTCTTGAATACTTTTACTGCCATGTTATAAAATCACCACTCTAATTTATAAATATTTATTTTTGACAATATGACTGATTTATTTCTTTTTTGCATATATTTTCATCACATAATCTACTTGTTCTGATGACCACCTTGATTTTCTTAAGTTCTTTTCAATCTCTCTATTCTTTAATCCCTTTGTCTTAGAACTATTGATATAATTAATTATGTTATATAAATCATTTCTGTCCTTAAATAGATAAGACTCATATCTAAATCTATACCATCTTATTAATGCGAATACAACAATCACTATTACAAAAATTATTCCTGCTATGATCAAAGCAAGAACAAGATACTTATTTACTCCCATCTTTACACTTGCAGGAGATAAAGATATGCTCGTTAACGAAGGTGCTATGAATATTGGAAGTGCGTTAGGAGATAATGTTTCCGTTGTTGCAAAGCTGATTGTCTGTGGGTTTCCTGTCAAAGGTAGATAATAATAATTCCCAGACTGCTGGTAGATATTATCAAATTTAATATTATCAAGATTTGAGGGGACTGCCAAGTAATATCCGCTTGGTCCATTTACATTGAGCTGTACAGTATCTAGTACGGGAGATACGGTACTACCATATACTGCTGAAAATTCTCCATAACTTACACTAGTACTAACATTTCCTAAGTCTGAAGCAATTATTGCATTAATATAATCATCTTGTTGATTTGGATCATAGGTTCCTCCCCCTATACCTTTCAGTGCATCCAAATCTATAGTGCTATTAGTCTGAAAAAAAGGAACCAATGCACTTTGTGTCTGTTGAATAGAATTTGGCAAGTTGATAGATTCAAGTTGACTCATTATAGTTATATACTCGCTGTCAGAAGATGCACTATTATTTGCGGCTGTTAAATCTTGTAACTGATTTGAAATATTTGCGAGATTAAGTGTCTTATTTAGGATAGTCCTAGCAAAGGAGGGAAAACTCCCCATTTGACTCTGTAGGCTCTTTAGATCGTTTGTATCTAATATTAATAATTGATTTACTGCACTTTTTGGAGAGACAACTTGGATTGTAAAATTTGCACTAGAAGTGAGATTTAGAGAATTTGTTACAGTTATTTGAAGGCTGAAATTTCCTAACTGATTATAACTGTAAGTAGCATTGTTTGTTAAAGTTGTTTCTATCCCCTTTCCATCCCCAAAGTTCCACTGATAACTTGTTACATTAGCACCGAATGCATTCATATTAATTACAAAATTTGTTGGAGACAATGCAGTAGTTATTGTTGGATTTATTGATAATATCTGAGAAATCTGCAGAATATTTATTGGACTTGACAACAAGGTGTACGATCCCGTGTTATTGTTGAAATTTAGAACAAAATTATTGGAGCCGAATGCATTTGGAACAGCAAAATTGGCATAGTTCAGTGAGAAGTTCTGTATCCCATTAGTACTGTATGTTGGAGAAGCTGTACTAACATTGTAAAGATTATGTAATATTACTATTCCTCTGCTTGTTGTTATACTTAAGTTAAAATCAGACAAGTTAAGATCTTGGCTTATATTTGAAGAAAATTTTATTGGAATGACACATCCACTTTGACAATTGTTACCATATTGGCTAGAGATATAATTTGATATTTCTGTCTCTAAAGGATTACCGTTATATTTTGAGTTTTCCGCCTCAGTATTGTTTAAAATAAAGCTGCCAATTGGTGCAAAATTTCCAGGTTGTGCAAATATTGCATAATTTGCAGTGTAGCCTGTTAATGGTACATTGTTTCCATAAAATCCACATAACGGACTTTGAGATTGGGAACCAATTAAATATTGATCTGAAGAATTAGATGCATCTGTTTTTATGCACACATAATAATAACCACCTATAATTGGGAAACTATTCCCCGTATTATCCTGCGCTATACAACCTATCTCTCCTGAAGAATCTGCGGGTTCTTTACACATTCCTAATTGATTGAAATTGGAGTCATAGATTGATAATGTAAGATTGGAAACTCCAGATCCAGATATATCTGCTCCTATATTAATCATTGGAGAACGCGATAAATAAACTTCTTCACAATAGTTTGTTGAATAAATTGAATAAGATGCACTAGATCCCAAAGATGAATTATAACATCCATAATATTTTACATTGGCCAAATCCTGAGCTCCTTTATACTGATTCCATTCTATATTGTTGTCATTCAGTAAATCTATTGACAACTGTGACTCGTTTAATTCTGGCGCATTACTTGTTACGTTTAATGAAAAACTGTTGATGGAAGTTATATTTCCAGTTATATTTATACCAAATACCATTGATTGTCCCGTATTTAAGTGAACTAAGCTTGTAGGAACTAAACTATTTGTGGTGACATAAGAATAATTGCAGTTTGCTGGAGAACAAATATAATTAGAAGTTGGACTGAAATTTTGTGCACGAATAAAACTGATTAAAGGAATATTCTGGTTTAAATTAGTTGAAAAGGAAGAGTTTGCCATTTCATTGCTTATATTCACATCAATCCAGCCATTTATTGTACTGTTTGGGCTGTACTGTGAACTTATTGAAGAATTTATTAAAACAATACTAGCAAAAACACTTTGGGAAAGAAAAATAGATGCCAATATTACAAAAAATATCACCAATCTTTTCATGTTAAAAACAAGGAGATGTATTTTATAAATATTACTTTAATGATCAATGCTTTTTTCGACGAGAATTTCTATTATTCCTTCTTGTTGCAGACTTATTCTTGGAGGATCTTTTCCTTGCTAGAATAACTGCAAGGTAAATCAAAGCCAATATGACTACAGTCATAATAACATTGAAAACAGTGAAGAAAGGAAGGGAAATTTGTGCAGGACATTCAATTGTTTCAGTTCCACTCTGACAACTTGCGGGCGCAGATCCTGATCCACTCCACTTTGCTATGATATTGTAAGTAATAAATCCGTTCTGGCAACTGCTATTAGTTACTGAGGATGTAATCGTACAATTTCCAACAACGGGAGGTGTAGGGCTTGAACAAAATCCACCACTACAAGAGAGACCTATCAAACAACTGTTGCTACTACATGAAACAGGGTTAGTCCCTAAAGGACAGCTACTTCCAAGATAACAAGAATTTACCCTGTTAGAAACACATTGAATATATCCTACTCCACAAGGCAGATTATTTCCAGGAGTAGTCATTCCACTTGGATTTGCGCACAAATGACTTATACTACTACATACCGCTGTTCCCAATGAACTTACACAAGTATCGCTACCAGGATAATTAAGGCAATCATAAGAACCACAACCTTCTCCGTATCCACAGATGTTATCTCCATTTGAATTTGGTGTTGCAACATTTGGATCCCCTAATGAAGAACAATCTTGACTTTGGCAAGAATACCTTTGAGAATTATCTGTTATTAAAGAACTTGAATTATAACATAAGGTAGTTCCAACTCCGCAGTAAGGTATACTAGGTCCAGAGCAAGATTGTGAATCTGTTGCTGTCGTTCCTTTACATATGCAGGTTCTTGACTGTTCTCCATCTTGACATATAGTCTCGGCTCCACACTGCCAATTTGTTCGTGTGCTATCACTAACACTACATCCACTATCTGGTGGTGAAGGAGCAGAGCAACTATTTCCCAAAGTACAAGTGCTGGCTCCACTGCCAGCTACAGCCACACATTGACCTCCCGTAGAACATGTATCATAAGTCGTTCCCGAAGGAGCAGAGCAACTATTTCCCAAAGTACAAGTGCTGGCTCCACTGCCAGCTACAGCCACACATTGACCTCCCGTAGAACATGTATCATACAAGGAACCTCCTGATGTGCAAGTATTTGATGTGCTGTAGACATTTCCCCCATAAGTTATACTACATACAGTTCCTGCAGAATTGCATACTGGACTAGGAAGGCTAAACCCTGAACAGTTATTTGCGTCGTAATATGCTTGAATTTCCACCCCGTTTGTACAATCCCCCCAACCTGTACTTGTAATTTCAGGTGTACAACTAACAGGAGTATATGATGAAACATAAAAGCAAGTGTTCGCAGCATCAATCACATTATTTGATGAATCTGTGATATCATTGGATGTCCAGTTACAATAATATGAAGTTGGCGCAGGATTTGTTGAGTTGTAGGGGGAAATTGGATTTTGAAACATATAGGTCGCAGCACTAACACTATCACAACCTGGATCTGAACCACATAAATTCTGATTCCCATCGTAACTACTACAGGAGGTATAACATGAAGAGGTTGAAGGAATTGTAACAACTAAATTATTAGCACTGTCTATTGTTGTAAGAATACTGGAACCAAGATATACTGTTGCATTTAGAATATAAGTTCCACTGTCTCCCGTTGGAGTAGTCCATCCCTGTATTAGTCCGTTTGAACCAGAAGCTAAACTTGGAAAGGTTGAAGAAGCACTGTCTCTAACGACTCCGCTAGACTTATCTGATATTGTAAAATCAACTGTCATTCCGGCACAATTTGTCCCATTAGCAATCAAATCCAAAGATCCTCCAGCAATTGCAGAACTGGTACTAAATGAAGTAGAAGTTAAAATGCAACTTAACTGCAAATCAGGTATTTGACAGCAAATTTTATTGGTGTAATCAGTATAACTTCCTATATGGGAATTTGTGGGACTTATCAAAGAAACAACTTCAATAGGGTAAGTACTGTCACATGAAGCTACGTTCACGCATTGAATATCTTTGTAACCAACAATTGTATTATAATTTGTATCACTTGGAATCTCCGCATGAGAATTTGTTGAACTATACAATCCTAAAATTTTATTTACCGAAGAAGTAGTGGTAACTCCACTACCAAAATAGCAGCATAGAACATTAGGATACGACTGATAAGGAAATTCTCCATGAGCATTTGTTGCAGCTGAAAGCCCCATTATAACATAACCCTGATTATTATTTGAGTCTAGTCCACACGCATTTGATGCAACAATTGCACAATAGTATCCTTCCGTATTAAGTGCATTATAATTTACAGCAGCAGAAACAAGGTGAATTGAAATCAACATTAATGAAGATAATACAAGTAAAATAGAAAATACTACTAATCTTTGTTGCCCCTTTTTCATGGACTGTTTAATGGATTGTATTTTATAAATATTTCCTAAGTTTGCGTAAAATTAATTAAAACTTATCCCTTTATTACGAGTAGTGGCTTAAGTCTGACAACTTTTTTGCTTATTCCAAGTTTATCGACGATATTTACTACCTCTTCTATATCTTTGTAAGCCTCGGGAGCTTCCTCAAGCATACCCTTTATACTTCCTGCCTTGAATTTCACATTACTTTCTTCGAGTTCTCTTTTAAGATGTGATTCCGTTATTTCTTGCTTTGCTTTGGATCTTGAAATGAGCCTTCCTGCTCCATGAGCTGTGGAAGCAAATGAGAATTCTTCTGCTTTTTTAGTTCCTAGAAGTACATAGGAAGAGGTACCCATGCTTCCAGGAATTAGAACAGGCTGTCCAGTCTTTTGATATTTTTTTGGAAGTTCTTTTCTCCCTTTTCCAAAGCTCCTAGTGGCCCCTTTTCTATGAACACATAACTCTACTTTTTTTCCTTTTATTTTAAATGGTTCAAACTTCGCAATATTATGGGTTACATCATAAATTAATTTTACTTTTACATTTGGAAAATATTTCTCAAAAGATTTTCTTATTTTATATGTTATAATCTGCCTGTTTGCAAATGCAAAATTTGCAGAGGCATTCATTGCTTTAATATAATCTTGAGCAAGTTGAGATTGAAGTGGGGCATAAACCAGTTCTCTATCTGGCAGATTTTCAATTCCAAATTCTTTTTCCATTTTATGAATATAGTCAGACGCAGTTTGGTGTCCTAGTCCTCTGCTACCAGTATGGATTAATACTGTTATTTTGTCTTTATCTAATCCAAAAACATCTGCTGTTTTTTTATCAAATATTTCGTCAATATACTGAACTTCTAGAAAATGATTTCCTGATCCAATTGTTCCAAGCTGGTTCTTTCCTCTTGCTTTAGCTTTCTGTGAAACTTTTTTTGAATCTGCATTTTTTATACATCCATTATCTTCTATGTTTTCAATGTCATTTTTCGTGGCATATCCTTTTTTTAAAGTCCATTCTGCACCATGTTCAAGAATTTCATCCATTTCTTTTTCAGAAATTTTTAATTCTCCACCAACTCCAACTCCTGAAGGGATATTTTTGTATAATTCATTTAGAATTTGATCTCTTTTTTCTAAGAATTCTTTCTTTGTTAGATCTACTGAAAGTAGTCTAACTCCGCAGTTTATGTCATAGCCCACCCCTCCGGGTGAGACTATTCCTTTCTTTAAGTCAAACGCTGCTACTCCTCCGATTGGAAATCCATACCCTTGATGGGCATCAGGCATAGTAATTGATTTTTCAACAATTCCAGGAAGCATAGAAATATTCTCTGCCTGTTCAATTGTTTTATCATTTTTTATCTTTTCAATAAGCTTATCTGAAGCAAGAATAATTGCAGGGACAAGCATTTTTCCATGTCTGGGAATTTCATAGATATTTTCTGATTTTTTCTTTATTTCCATTATATTTCGAAGATGTAAGAGTCTCCTAATTTCTTTCCAGTACTTTTTATATTTCTTGGATTTATTCCTAAAAACTTGGAAAGTATACTTATGAAACCATCCTTTGCATTTGGATCATTTTCGTTGGCTTTCATATAAACAAGATATCTCCAATCTCCAAAACTTTCTATTTTGTCATTGCCAGAATTAAATTTTATTTTCACGTAAATTTTCATAAAGAATTCACCATTGTGCTATTTTTATAATTTTACTAAATATCAATTACTGCTTGAGCCTTCCATCCATTCTTGACCTTTTTAAGATACATCTCAGAATAAGTTGCGGCTTTGATATGCTCTAGATTCATATAATTTTTAGTTTTGTCTCCATAAGCAATTGCCTTAAGAGTCATTTCTTTTTTTCCATTTTTTATTGAAACCTTAACATGCGAGCATACAAAACTCTTTGCATCAAGTAAATAGATCAATTCATCAAGAAATTTGTATAACAGTTCTTCATGATCTTCTGCAGAGATAACAAATCCTTTTTTTGCTTTGCTTTTTATTTTTTCGTACTTTGATATAAATTCAGAAACAGCTAAAGCCGAATTTTCAAATATTTCCTCAATACTTTTCCCCATTACAGTAAATTTAATATCAGCTGTGTGTTCCAAAAATTTATATTTTTTCATTGTTTGGCCCAACAGAACAATTTAAGTTGTTTTGGACTATAATTAGTATCAATTGCAGTTATAAAAACACTTTGTGCATAAATATCTTTTTTTAATGTTAGCCCAGATTGACAAAGATCAGTTGTAAGGCATATTTGGGCCACACATACAAGTGAACTAGGGGTTAAACTCGTAATAGTGTTATTTATGTCAGATGGAAAATTATAGCTCTTCCAGTTTAGAGGTGGAGTCGAACTTATTATCTCCCCCCTCATGCTATAATTCAATTCAATTGTTCTTAGTATATAAATTTCATAGTTATAAATTGAAACTTGTGGAGTTGCTTGTTGATTATTTTGTTGATCTATTACAATAACCAAAACTGCTCCGATAAGTAAAACGGCAACAAAAGCTTCAACTATTCTTATCCATCCCCTTTGATTTTTCATATTACCAAATCTTAACTATCAGATTTCCCTCCTGTAAAGTGCTATTTTTGTAAAGATATGTTACTGGAAATAATTCTGAGTAAACGTTGCTGCTCTTAGGAGCGCCGCTAGTTCCAATTGAAGTTAAATTCTGATATGTAAAATTAAAACCGAAATTATCTACGGGTGAAATATTAAATTGGCTTTTCAGGGCATTATAATTGTTGTTATATTCTCCTATTAAATTAATGATATCAAAATCTAATAAATAAGAACTTGTGTTTCGAACAGGTCCGATTGTATAATAATTTGTATTTGCATTTAATATGAGATTCTGTGATCCGGTAAGAGTTCCAGTAGGAATCAAACTAAACTGCGGAGAATAATAAATTTCAAAGATCATCTGATTCTGTGCGCCAGAAGAAGTGTCCACGTAAATGTCATGAGTTGAACTAACAGAATTAAATATTGCTCCAGTTGAATTTGTAACAACAATGTTTGGAGGCATTCCCAAACTGCTTAAGTTATCTATCATGCCTACTAGTTGCAGATGATTCTGAACACCTCCTTGATAATTGGTTGATACTGTTATCAATGTTAAATTACTTCCCATACTCTTTGCTAGTTCTTGATATAAAAAATTAATTTCAGTCGATTTGTCTGGCTGAGTTTTCATTGAAGGCTGTATTGTTGCGTAGAAGAATACAAGAAAACCAATAAATATTATAAATGAAATTATTACATCAACATTGGAACCCCTTTTATTCATGAAGTGATTTATCCAAGGAATTATATAAAATTATCCAAATATCAGGCTTGCTCCAGTAGATATAAGGAAGGAGAACAACATTAGGGCAAATGAGTGTTTTATTCCTGCTTTTACATTTCCTTCAGATAATTTTCCTATTGTTAGCCCTGTGAAAAAACCCTGTGTTAATATCAAGAATAAAAATGAATTCCCAAGCTGCTGAGTGTTTAGCGAGCTTGCTGCACTTGTTGTTGCAGCAGCTGCTGGGGTAGTTGTTCCTCCAAGAACACTCCCTATTCCTCCACTCAGTGAACCTGCACTAAAACTTGATATTAAGGGGAGTATCTTATACTGCATAACCAGTATAATGACCAAAAATATGAAGAAAATTACATAACCCTGTACAACTAGAGTTGATGAAGAAGACTTTCTCTCTTTAGAAAGTTTATCTGAGGCAGTTACTGCCGATGCAACAGCCTCTAATATTTTTCCTATATCTCCTCCTGCTCTTTCTGCTTCTCCTATAAGTGTTAAAGCTCGAGAGATTGTTTTATTATTTACATCTTCGGAAAAAGTTTGTAGAGCATCTCTTAATGGGATTCCTATAGAAATCTGGCTTGCTAATTTTTTTATATTTGGGCTAAGTGCACCGTAAGGTTTGTCCTTTGAATTGATAATACTCTTGTTTATAGGAGTTCCACTTTTAACGCTTTCAACAAGGTCTCTTGAAAATTCAAGGAACATTTCTTCTTTTTCTAATTCTGTTTTATTCTCCTGAATTACTGTTATTACAAAAGGTGATACTCCGATTATTATTCCTATTCCGAATAGGAAAAAGAAAATATTTGTGTTAATGAATAACAGTGATATTAATACTACAGCTAGCCCAGCAATTATTCCAATCCAGTGAATTCTTTTTAGTTCCATTTTATTTGCTTGGTTGTCTGAATCTTAAGAACATTAAGAATACAAAATTTATTAATGCGACCCCTAGTATCATTATAACTGAAACTTCTATAGGGCTCAAAGAAATTCCAAGTCCGCTTACCTGTATCATCATAAAAAGCAGCATCAGAATCATTGGCGCTGCAATAACTACGCTGATATAAACATCAATAAAAGTTTCAGAAGACCTTGTAGACCTTTCCCTTTCAAGCCTATAATCCAAAAGAAGGCTCTCAGATCTTTTGTCAAAAAATTCTCCCAGATCTCCACCAGAAGTTATGTTTGTGGACAAACTATTATACAAATCGGAAAGTTTCTTACTGGGACAATAGTCTGCGGCATTTTTGAGTGACGTGACCAAATCGTGACCATAAATATTTATTTCGTTCATTACCTTTATGAATTGTTTCTTTAGATATGGGTATTCCCCTGTAGATATTATAATATTGAATATGTTTGTTGGCTCTATTTTTGAACCTGCAATCGCAGACATGTTTATCGTTGCAAATGGCAGTTCTTGATCAATACCTGCCTCCAAAGACTTTCTTTCAAGTGAGGGATAAAAATAAAGAGAAACAAAGGTTGCTATTGGGATTATAAATAATATCCAGAATATTTCTAAAAATTTAGAAATCATATTTGTTTCTGGTATTATAAAAGGAGGTGCAGTACTTATGTTAAAAAATAAAAAGAATAAGAATATAACAAATGCAACAATTAAAGAAATCAGTACGGATAAAAATATTATTGAAATATAAACAGTTGGGAGAATACCCAAGTTAGTCTTTAACAAATCGTCAATCATACCACTAAATTTTCCAGTTTCCACCAAAGGTCTTGAAAAATCAGAGAATAGTCTGCTAGCGATTCCTGCATATTTATTTGGACCCTTTCCAACCTTCTTTGATACCTCTTCCTTCTTTTTCTCCTCAATTCTTCTGATTACACTTTTTTCTGATGTTGAAATTTTATACTCTTTTGAGAGCTTAATTTCCTCTTCCCTTTTTTCGAAAAAATTCTTTTTGTGTTTCTTCTTTTCTTTTTCGTCTTCTTCCAAGACTTGATCTACAATTTTTTTATTTCCCTGATTATCAAGAACTCTAGTTAAGTTGATATTTTCTATTAATTTTGGTATCTTTTCATTCTCAACTTTGAGATTTTGCTTAAGCAAATTTATATGGGACAATATTGAAGAGTTATCTGATTTTGAACTGTTTTTTGAGTGAACCATGGAAGTCATTTCGTCTATAATCTTTTTATCTTTGGAAACTATTTTCTTTAATTCCAGCAAATCGCTCTTTTTTTGAATAATCATTTTAATAAATCCAAAATTTTATTGTTAATCTGAAGAATAAACTTCTTTGTCTTATTGAGATCATCAGGATTATTTTTCTTGTAGAATTCTTCAAGCTTTTTTGTAGAATCATCCAGAGAACTTATTAATTGTCTAAGCTGTAATGTGTCTTCTTCTACCTTCTTTTTAGAACTTTCATCACCCTCTTCTTTCATAGAGAAAAAAAAGCAGATTATCTTATTAAATATTTTGTTATTAATTATGCCTTTATATCGAACTCAGCCAGCAATTCTTTTGGTCTTTTATAATATTCATTTACAATATCTTGAACTCTTTTAAAACCAAATACTTTTCTTTTGAACAATTCATATATAAGTTGAGTTCTTATTCTAAACTCAGATTCAAGCTCTTGGATACTTAGACCATATCTGCTAGATATTTTTTCAAAAACTTTACTATTTCTTTTAAAATAAAAAGTGTCGTCAGATGCATTCCAAGTAAAGGGTGTATTTGTTAATGCAATTCCTTCTGGGCTTACATCTATTAGTTCTACTATTTCTCTTAAACGTCTAGTTTCTTCTTTATTAACAATTGCGTGAGTCATAATACAAACACAATCTAGAACATTAAGTAAAGTTGGAGGTAGTTCTATTGGGGGAGTTTCTAGTCTTCTGATAACACTTTCAACAGAGTCCGAGTGAATCGTACTGACAGAAGAGTGACCAGAAGCCATACCTTGGAATAATACAGAAGCTTCTCTACCTCTAACTTCTCCTACAATAACATAATCAGGGTTCTGTCTGAATGAACTTCTTAATAAATCAAACAAACTTACTGAACCAATTCCCCTTACTCCTGATGAAGATCTTGAGACGCTTGGAAGCCAGTTGTCCCTAGGCAGATTTAATTCTCTAGTATCCTCAATACTTACAACTCTGGCTTCAGGAGGCATGAAGAATGCAATAGCATTTAGCAAAGTGGTTTTCCCTGAAGATGTTCCTCCCGTAATTAGTATATTCATTTTATACTGTATCAAAAGCCACAAGTAAGAAATCATTTCTGGACTTAGTGTATTGAAGGAAACTAATTGAACCGGGGTCCATGGTTCTTTAGTGAATTTTCTTATTGTAAATGTTGGACCTTTGCTACTAATATCTTTAGTATAAGTTGCGTTTACTCTACTTCCGTCTGGAAGACTTCCATCAAGAATTGGATTTGCATAAGAAATATATTGTCCTGATCTTTGAGCAAGTTTTTCTACAAAACCTTCCAATTTGTCCAAGTCTTTGAATATTATATTTGTCTTCATATTTCTGTATAATCTGTGGACAATGTACAAGGGTGTATCTGCACCATTATTCTCTATATCTTCAATAAAATAATCTCTTAGCAGAGGTTCTATTTCATTAAATCCAATGAAATCTCTGCACAAATAATAGTAGATTTTTTTATAGCTTTCATATGAGATATCTATTCCTAATTCAACTAATAAGAACTTAAATCTCTGATCAATATAACCCAACAGCCCCTCAAGATCATTTTCAACGATAATATCAAAGCTTATCATTTCATTCATTGCGTTTAATATTCTTCTTCTGTACTCTTCTTCTTTAGAATTTAAAAGAGGTTCTTCAATCTCATAAACAACTTCATATATTTTTGGATCCCAGTATATGTGTGCAAATGCAAATGGTGAGATTAAACAATATCTTACATCAATTTTTGTTTTGTCTTCTATTCTGCTCATCTTGGGAATTTGAGGGGAGAAATCTATATCTACTTTAAGAAAATTCTGCACACCTGATCTTTTTTGTTCTTGTTCTGGCATTATCCAAGTGAAAAATCCATATTGGTTGGATTCCCTCCGTTATTTGACATTATTAAATTATAAGGGGTTGTAGAGTGTGTTATTGTTTCGATTGTATTTCCTCCGGAATAAGTTATGTTGTATATTCCGCTGTAGTTTATTGTCATATTCACCACGTTTAGATTATTTTCTTCTTTTGTATAAACTAAAATATTTCCATAACGTACCTGTTGTCCAGGTTCACTAAACTGGTAATAACTGTTATCCATACTAAAGATTGCAAGGTTATTAATTCCATCTATTGTTAATGTTCCAGAATTTAAGCTAATTTGTACATTTCTTGTATTACCTGGACCATTGTCTGCGAGAGATAGCAAAACGTTGTTAATATTATTCATCATCGACATAGACTGCTGCAAAGTTGCTTTATCCTGCAGTTCCATTACTTTTGGCTGTACAAACGAAACTACTAAACCAATAATTACTAGGGCAATTAAAGTGTAAATAACGGTCTCAACCCAAACCTGCCCCCTTTTATTCATTATCTTATGAATAAAATTTAATTTAAATAATTAATGTAAACTCTATGACAGCAAACTGCAATCATCTAACTGTTGTATTGAGTCTGAAACGGAACATTGCTGTCCTGTAACTATTGGAGCTACTTGTATTGAATTGGGAATATCTGATCCACTCCAAGTATAAACATAAGTTAAACCAGAATTTAATCCAGGTAATGAAATTTGTGAAGTCCCATCATAATTGGCCAAGTTTGTAATTGTTTGGGGTTTTGTTGTTATAGTAAAAGTTTTAGACTGACTTGAGCTGGATATTGAAACCAAAACTCCATCTACATTAGTACCTCCGAGATTTAGTGAAAATTGCACCTGATTTAAATTACTATTATGACATGAGTACTGATTATTCAAACTGACATCGTTGTAAACTTTGTAGCATGATGTCGACTGGCTAAGTTTCGGGCTGATAAAATTATTTATAACCGTCCACAAAACTGCAACCAATACAATTGTAAGTAGAATCAAAAGCAAAGTTGCTATAATTGAAGATATCCCTTTATTATTTTTTAAGAACATTTTAACTCAGAGAAATCTGATATTGGCTTTGACTTCCACAGGTATATGATTGTTGTTGTCCACCGTTACTGCTACCCATTAATATAGGTATCAAGACTATTCCAGTGGCTCCCGAAGGTATGTCATTAGCAGGGATATTCCCTGAAAATACTCCTCCTTGATTTATTCCTATTTTAGGCCAAGTCGAAATTAAACTACTGATTGTCTGAGTTGTGTATGCCCCTGCAGCACCATTAATTTGAACATTAAAGTTATAGATAGGCACATTACCTGTGTTAGAAATTGCTAGGCTTTTGTCTGTTGGAGAGTAGCTTCCATCAAATTTAACATCATTGCATACCAATTGTACATTTTCTCCTCCAAACTTTGTTACTGCTTCCTGCGTAAAACTCTTGAACCAAAAGAATACTATCAATCCCAATGCAATAACAATGCCTATCAACAAAACTGTTGCTATCACCGGTGAAACTCCTCTTTTATTCATTCTTATCAATATGCAAATTAGTTTATAAATATAATGTGAAATAAAATTAAGAACATTTTATTGGGACTACTATTTTGGCATCTGTACATCCAGAAATTACATTTTTTCCATTTAGTTCCACAAATCTTACAGGGGTGATCTCCAGACTTACAATTCCGCTAACCGAGGGAGATTTAGTTAAATCAAAGTAGTTTTGTGCATTTCCGCTTATAGCTCCTGGACCAAAGGGGTTAAGGTTACCTCCAACGGGATTACTAAAGTAATAAACTGCATTATTTGCAACATGGTAAGTACCAGAATAATAACTGGTGAGATCTATTGTTGCTATTTGTTGGCTCTGGCTATTTGAAGCATGAATATAATATCCAGAAATATTAAATGTTCCTGTGTTTTGCAAAGTCAAGCCAAGATTATTCTTTGTACAACTATAAGTATAATTTATTATGGATATTGAGACTCCATCAGGACAAGATATTGAATTTTGGGGAACATAAGACTTAAGCCAGACATAGACAAATATACTTATCGAGATAGTAATTGCAATTAATAAAATATATCCAATAATTTCACTAACTCCCCTTTTATTTTTTCTATTCATGGTCCGCTAATAGTATAATTCTGTCCTCCGCTTTGACCAGATATAATATAGAAAAAATTTTCACCAGATACTGGAAAAGTATAGTCATAATTGTTAATTATGACATTTAATGTGCTTCCTGCCGAGTTGAGGTATTTAGAGTACACTGCTTCTTTAGGAATTCCTATCTGACTATTGCCAACTTGGACTGTTGCCGGAAAACTTTGGTAAGCTGTAAAATTCAGTCCGTTTGTTCCGTTAAAGATAAAATACCAGTTATTTTGTTGATTGCTGTTTATATACAAATTTGCAAGAGAGTATAGATTTTTTTCCATTTGTGCATTTGTATTGTGATTAAATACTCCGTAGTTTATGACCCTTTGACTCTCAATGGCAATTTCATCCTTTTGATAATATATATTAGAATTTTGTTCTGAAGAAACATAATTTGAGACCACAAAAAAACCAACAGTGGCTGAAATAATAATTATTGCCGCTATAAGATAGAATTGACCCCTTTTATTCATCTCATAAATAACAGAAAAGTGTTTATTAATTTATTGAAAAGATCATCTTCGGGAAGATGTCGCATTCTTTAGAAGATTTATATTTTTTATTATAAGAACGACTACTCCAACTATCGATAATAGTAATAGAATAGAATTAATAATCAAACCCGCAATCGCAAATTTTTTCTTTTCCGATTTAATTCCGATTATGGAAAAGATCAAACCTACAACAATTGAGACCAATGCAAGAAATTCAAGGGGAGGAAATATTCTTAGCACAGGTAATACTGTTGAAATTATAGCAACTAATCCAAGAATAAAACCAATAACCGCAAACTTATTTTTATTTGATTCACCGCTCATTGTGTTAATAATAATTTATATTTTATAAATTTTTGTAGACTCGAAGGGTAGCTTCAGAAATTGCTAAGAGATTTTCCTGACCTTTCTCAACTCTGCGCTCTGTCAAGCATCTTAACAAATGTTTAGGGCTGCTCCGATCAAGGCCTGACCCGTTTCGCATCTGCAAGATCGAGACAGACAAAGTCTCAGCGTCCGGAACAGGGTCCATTAACTCTCTCCTAACTTTCCTTCTTGCAGTCTGCCATGAAGCCCGTTTGCAATCAGCGGAGGGCTAACCCGCCAACCTAGTCTACAAATAATTGGAGCAATAAGACTATTTTAAGGTTATGATTTCTATCTACATTTTCTTTGTCCTTCTTCTTAGAATTAGGGCCAATAATTCAGCATCGCTCAGAGCCTCTGACCCCTTTTCTTTCAAACGTTCCCTAGGTCTCTTATCTTTGGCAAAAGACTTGATTTTCATTAAAACTGCGGGAGACAGGATTCGGACCTGCGCAGGCACTAAGCCACAGGATCTTAAGTCCTGCCCGTTTGACCACTCCGGCACCCCCGCACACTTTTCACATACCAATTAGATTTAAAAAAGTTCTTATATTATTAGTATCATGCCTGAAGATTCTGGAAAAAAGGGGATTATTGCCGAATCAATATCTAAAATTCTTAAGGATAAAAAGATAAATCTCGATGCAAATGAAGTACTAAAAAGAATAGAAATTCCCCCTTCACCAGATCTTGGAGATTTTGCACTTCCTTGCTTCTTTTTGGCTTCTATGCTCAAAGAAGATCCAAAAGATATATCTTTGGAAATAAGGGAAGAAATTGGGAATTTGAAAGGATTTAAAGATATTCAGACTCAAGGGCCTTATATTAACTTTTTTTTGGACCGAAAAAAACTTTCTGAAAATCTAATATCTGAAATTTTGTCCAAAAGAGATGATTTTGGAAAGTCAAACATTGGAAAGGGCGAGACTGTGATGATAGAATTTTCTCAGGCAAATACACATAAGGCTTTTCATGTTGGACATATTAGAGGAACTTCAATTGGTGAAAGTTTGTCAAGAATATCTGAATTCTGTGGAAACAAGGTAATCAGGGCAAATTATCAAGGAGATAGCGGAATGCATGTTGCAAAATGGATTTGGTGTTACAAAAAATATCACTCTAGAGAGAAATTGAAAGATAATGAATCTTGGATAGCTTCAATTTATGTAGATGCGGTTAAGCGCCTTGAAAGAAACAAAAAGTTACAGGCAGAAGTTGATGAGATAAACAAACAATTAGAATTAGGGCAGGATAAAAAATTAAATGAATTATGGAAAAAAACAAGACAACTAAGTCTTAATTCCCTTGAAAAAATCTATTATCAGTTGAATACTCATTTTGACGATTACTTTTTTGAAAAAGATATGGAAGAAGGCGGGAAAGAGATTGTTGAATCAATGTTAAAGAATCAAATTGCAAAAAGAAGTGAAGGCGCGATCATAATTGATTTGCAAAAATATAAACTGGGAATTTGGGTTCTTATGAGAACAGATGGGACTATTTTGTATTCTGCAAAGGATCTTGCTCTAGTAGGAGAAAAGATTACAAAGCACCCAGATACAGACAGATTAATTTATGTGATAGCTAATGAGCAAGATTTGCATTTTAATCAACTTGTAAAGACTCTAGAACTGATAAATCCCAAGAGTTATAAAAATTTATACCATGTTTCTTATGGAATGGTCAGGCTTCCTACTGGAAAAATGTCTTCTCGTACAGGGAATAATATTCTTTACTCAGATTTCTTGGAAGAGATTACTGCTCATTCAAAAAAAGAAATAAAAAAACGTGAGCCTAAGATAAAAAAAGAAGAATTAGAAAATCGGGCCTTGAAAATTTCTATTTCATGCATTAAGTATTCAATGTTAAAGCAGGGGGAACAAAAGAATATTATCTTTGATATAAAAGATTCTCTGAATTTTGAAGGGAATTCTGGAGCTTATATTTTATACAGTTATGCTAGGGCAAATTCAATTTTGAAGAAATCAAAAGTTAAGGCAAATCCTAATGCTCATATAGAACTAGAAGATAAGGAGATACAGCTAATAAAAGAGTTGTCTGAATTTCAGGAAATATTATTGAAATCTTATAATACCTTAAGTCCATCCTATATTGCAAATTATTCATACCAACTTGCACAGACCTTCAACGAATTTTATCATTCATGTCCTGTTATAAAATCAAAGAAGGAAAGTTTCAGAATTGCATTGGTTGAAGCATCAAAACAAATACTAAAGACTTCTTTATCACTATTGGGAATAAATGTTTTAGAAGAGATGTAATCTTACTTTACCGGCTTTAAGTCCTTCCAGGAAAGCTCAAAGAATTGTTCAAGTGCCTGAGCAAAAAATTCTGTGTTAATCCAAATACCAACGTCATAACTTGGGTGGAATTTTTCATCATCTAGAAGCATAAACATCAGCTGAACCGAATCAATTATGACAAACCTTGCTCTTATATTATCTAAATCTCTTACTTCCGCTAATTTTTTGAATTCTCTTGCGACAACAATATTATTATTGTCAATAGGAGCTGCAACTCTTATTTTAATTCCTCTTTTCTTAGCCTTTTCAAGACTTGGCATTAATGCTTCCCACTTTCTGTTAATCCCCTCATGTGTCGTTACAATTGTAATACTCTTTTCTGCACTTCTAATCATCATATCCAACTGGTTGTATAAATTTTCCCTGCCTCTTAAACTTCCAGATAACTCAGAAGGTTCAACAAACTTTACTCCTTTAGTGAATAAATTATTCAACTCTCCAAGAACTTCATCATCCTTTAACTTCTCAAGCCTTTGCAATCTTTCCTTAGTGTAAGTCGTTAAATTTCTCTTAACTCTTTCAACAACTTCATCTGGCTTTATAGCAACAAATTTGATTGGCTTCCCAAGCTTCATAACAATAAATCCTTTTTTCTCCAAACTTTCTAAGATATCATAGGTTCTGCTTCTTGGAACACCAGAAATGTTACTTAACTCGCCTGCTGTGCTGTTACCTCTCGAAAGGATAGCCGCCCAGACTTTTACTTCATAAAGATTTAGATCAAATATCTTCCTCAGTCTGCTCAAAAACTCATCCTTTACTATCATTATTTTTTCGACACCTTTTTTATTTTTAAAGATTGTTATATTAGAGGAATGAAACAATTAAATTACTAAACAGTAGTTATTTTTTTGATTATTGCTATTTCCCCTTTTTTATCTCTGATTTCAAAGCCCATTTTATTTTTAAATCTTTCCTTGTCAGTTGTAACAATACTTAGCTCGTCGGAGTTTGTCCTTTCTTTTATTGTATCTTCTTCTGAACTCAGGATTTTCTTAAACTTATCGTCGGTTATTATGTATGTTTTTACTTTATCATTCTTATTTAATCCTAATTTCTTCCTGAATGACTGGATTTGTCTGGAAATTTCCCTTGCAAATCCTTCAGCTTCTAGTTTTGGAGTAATTTTTGTGTCAAGTTCTACCTCAAGCTGCTTTTTATTTTTCAGTTCAATCTTTTTTACATTTAATTGTCTTGAAATTATCTCTGTAATTTGTTTGTCAAATTTATCAGGGCTAGAAATAGTTGCTTTTGCAAGAGGCCACTTCAATCCTATTTGGACTTTGTCTCTTTCAGATAGTCCCTTCTCAATTATATCAAAAACTTTTAGGAATTTTTCTTCAAGTTCAGCATCAATTTTTTTCTCATCACACTTTGGAAACGAAGACAGATGTACTGATTCTTCTTTAACAATTTTTTTCTTTCTAAAATTCTGCCAAGTATATTCTGTTATAAACGGAGCAATAGGTGCAAGCATTTTCAATAAAGTAACATAAATTTCTTTTACAACAAATTGCGCTGATTTATCGTCCGCAGATATTCTATCTCTGACAAACTGAATATACTTTCTGCTCAAATCATTTATCCAAAAATCTTGCAGTGCCCTTGAAGCGAGATGGGGATGAAGATTTTCCATTTCTTCAGTAAACTTTTTGATAAGCGAATTTAATCTTGAAATAATCCATTTATCTTCTACATTGTTGATCTTTATTTCCTTAAAATCTCCAACCAGATTGCTTAAATTGTAAAAGATGTTAAGATTATTTGTTGGTTCCTTGACAACATTGTACCCAAATCTAAGTTCCTGGCTTGGATCTTGAATGCAGTAAAGTAATCTCATTGGATCTGCGCCCATTTTTTCAACAGCATCATTAAACCATATAGCATTTCCTTTGCTTTTGTGCATCTCATTTCCTTTTTCATCTTTCAATGTTTCATATCCAAAAAGAGATTTGAATGGAACTTTTCCTGTTATCGCAACACTTGCCCACATTAATGCATTGAACCATCCTCTTGACTGTCCAGGCATACTTTCAGAAATCAAATCTGCAGGGAACCATTTCTTCCAATATTCTCTATCATTAAGATAATTTAAAGTTGAAAATGGAACAATTCCGGCATCAAGCCATGCATCGCCAACATCTTTGATTCTTTCGACTTCTTTTCCGCATTCTTTACATTTTATTTTTATTTCATCTATCCAGGGACGATGAATTTCCTTAAGATTGTCCACCTTCTTTTTATCAATGGCTCTTTCTCTAAGTTCTTTAAGACTTCCAGCTACAAAGATTTCTCCACATTCACATTCCCAGATTGGAAGAGGTAAACCCCAGTATCTTTCTCTTGAAATAAGCCAATCCCCCATATTCTTGAACCATTCTTCCTGTCTGACTTTTCCATATTCTGGATACCACCTTACTTTTCTATTTTCTTCAATGAGTGTCTTTCTTATTTCATCGCATTTTATGTACCACTCACTAACCAACCTGAAAACTAATTCTTCGCCGCATCTCCAGCAGTGGGGATATCTATGTTTGTAAGGTACTATCTTGTAAACAAATCCTCTTTTTTCAAGATCTGCAAGAACTTCTTTATTTACTTCAGAGTATTTTTTATTACTGAAATCTCCAAATCCTAAAGAGTAAATTCCTGCTTCGTCAAGTGGAGAAATCATATTTAGTCCAAGCTCCTTTCCCAATTCATAATCTTCTGCTCCACATCCAGGAGCTATATGAACAATTCCTGTTCCTTCTTCTTCTGAAGCTAATTCCCACAAAACTACTTTATGGGCCGATTTTTTTTGATCCAAAAAATTACTGTAAGGCATTTCATATTTTATCCCCTCAAGCATCTTTCCTTTTTTCTTTTCCACAATCCTATGAGTGCCTGTAAGTTCACTTAATCTTTTTTCAGCAATCCAATAAAATTTTCCACCTTGCTCAACTTTGACATAATCTATATCCTTATTTACCGCAATGGCAACATCTACAGGAACGGTCCAAGGGGTTGTTGTGAAAATCAAGAAGTATTCTCCTTCTTTTCCTTTTACAGGAAATCTCATGAATAATGCAGAGTGAGTTACTTCCTTATACCCCTCTGTAACAATATCATGTTTAGAACTTGCTGTCCCGCATCTCCAGCACCAAGGCACAGCATCTTTTCCTTTGTACAATAATTTCTTATCATTATAGGTTTTTATTAAAAACCAATTGTGAAGATTGTTGTTATCAGTCATAGTGTAATAAGAATTTTCCCAGTCCATCCATTGACCTAGTCTTACAGACTGCTCCATTTGTATCTTTGAGAATTTTTCGACCCTTTTCTTGCATGAATTTACAAAATTCAATATTCCAAACTTTTCAATGTCAGATTTATCTTTCAAGCCCAAATCCTTTTCTTCTTCTCTTTCAACCCATAATCCCTGACAGTCAAAACCATTTTGGAATCTCTGATCATATCCTTGCATTGCCTTAAATCTCTGGAATAAATCCTTGTAAGTCCTACCCCAGGCATGATGAACTCCCATGGGATTGTTTGCAGTTATAGGCCCATCGATAAAGCTGAACCTCTTTCCTCCCCTGTTCTTTTCTTGAAGTTTCTTGAAAGTCTTATTCTTATCCCAGAATTCAAGAACTTCTTCTTCTACTTCTTTAAAATTATACATTTTATTTATTATTATATTGATATTTTAAATTTTTTTGCTGTGATATTCCAGAACTTCTTCTTCAACAAAGTGAAGTTTTCCAGGAACTATTAAACAAAAAGGGGCTTTTATATTTTTATCAGTCAGATCATCGATCTTGCCATAGATAATTTCTGATTTGTCTGTTCCAAGATTGGAGCAAACTATTATTTTGTTGAGTTTTAGTTTGTAGTAGTCAGCAGATTCTGTTAATTCATCCAGGGCATCCTTAAATTTTAATCCAATATCTATGAGAATAAGGCTGTGGGCATCAATTGAAAGATTTTGTTTTAAATTTTCTATGAAACTTTTGGGTTTGAAGCTCTCACTCCACTTAGGAATGCTGGATATTTTCCCGAATTTGTAAAGTTGCAGCCCAGTTTCGGCAACAGCGTCGAGAATTGAAGCATTGTAAATAATTTTGTATTTAACTTTTTTCTTCATTGATTCTTGAATCAGAGAAATATGTGTTGTTGCGGTAAGCGGACTTCCATAGATTAATAGTGCAACATCTGTTTTTTTTGCTTCATCGACGATGTTTAAAGACTCTATAAACTCCCTATCTGCAGGAAATATCTTCTTTTTTGTAACTTCTTCCAGCTTTTTTATCGGATAAGGGAACTCAACAGTATAATTTTCTAAATAAATTTTTTTGCATTTGCCTATTATTTCAAGAGATTTTTTTGATATTGAGTTATAATCAAGACCTAATCCAATCAAATATAACATGTTTTACCGAGAGAGTTTGCATTTATTAATCTATATATTTTTATTTTTTGGAAAAAAACGATAGATATAAAAATACTTTATTCTTAAATTAAATAATAAAAAAGAGGTGGAGAGAATGCCAGCAAAGAAAAAAAAGAAGAAGAAATAGAATTTCTCTAATATATTAGTTCAACATGGAACTAAAATCAATTTCTAAAAAACATCTTGATTTTCAAGTATTTTTTAACAACCTTTATTTTTTATTTTTTCTTGCCCTTTTTTAAGCTCTCACTCGTAACTGTCATGAAAAACAGGAAACTAAAGAAGAGAGCGTCGTTTTTCAATATCAGCGTCACAATGGCTCCTATTACGCATAGAATAATTATCAATTTAAACCAAAATTGTCCTTTTTCGGTTTCATCTTTTGTTAATTTCGAAAGAAGAGCTCCGATTGGAAATCCCAGAATTAAAACAAAAATGCCTATTATAATAGCATAAATCTGGTTCATGTAATCTTCATGTTCATAATATATTTAAATCTTTAAGGATAACATCTTTTATAATTTTTACAATGGTTTATCAAAAATTTTTAGTAATTGCAAGCAAAAAAGATAGCGCGGGTATTAACATAACTACTAGACTATCTCAATTTCGGGAAAATCCTATGCTTTCTTCAATGAAACAGCAGTCTGGATTTGATTTTTATCTTGTTGATGAAGAAATAATTTATACAGAGAATCTTAACCTTGAGAAGATAAACAAGTATGATTTCATAATCTTTGCTTCAAGGCATAGTTCCGAGAAAAAAGAAAAAACACTTTCTGTTCATGCTCCAGGTAACTGGAGAAAAGCTGATCTTGGGGGAAAAGACGGCAAAATATGCAGAACTTCAGCATTATTTCAGAAGCAATTATTCGAAAACTTGGTTAAAAATGCAAAACAGTATAGTATGGACAAGGACTATTCTGTTACACTTGAGGCAACTCATCACGGACCTCTTATCGATAAGCCATGCATCTTTATTGAGATTGGCGCAACAGAAACAGAATGGAATGATCGAAGAGCAGGATTTGTAGTTGCAAAGACAATTGATGATACTATAAAAAATTTCAAGGAAAGCCCGTATAATGAAGTTGCTATAGCAATTGGAGGGCCTCATTACTGTCCTAGTTTTAATAAAATACAGTCTGATTCCAATGTTGCCATTTCTTATGTTATTCCTGGATATGCATTGCCACTATCAGAGGAAATGATAAAAGAAGCGGTCCAGAAAACAGAAGAAGAGATTGACTTTGTTCTTCTGGATTGGAAAGGAATAGGAAACAAGGAAGAAAGAGATAGAATACTCGAAATCCTTGAAAGATGGTATCTTCAATACAAAAAGATAAGCGATATCAAGAAATAGTTCTTGCAAACATTTATATATTTTTTTTACATAAAACTATTATGACTTTTCTGTTTGATGAAGACATTAAGAGTAAAGTTTCTGCTTTGGATCCTAAATTTCGAGAAAAGATAACTGAGATGTTTGATGCAATGCAAAAATCAATAAGCATGCTTTATGAAGCAGCAATAGTTGACGAAAAAACAGGATTATACAATCACAAATTTTTTGAGACTGTTCTTGACATGGAAATGGAAAAAGCAGAGAGAAAAAAAGAGAAACTTTCTTTAGTAATGATTGATATAGATCACTTTAAGAAAATAAATGATACTTACGGGCACTTAAAAGCTGATGAGATGCTTGCTCAGCTTGCAAAGGTTGTCAAAAAATGCGCAAGAAAATCAGATGTTGTTGCAAGGTTTGGAGGAGAAGAGTTTTTTATTTTACTTCCATTGACAACCCTTGAAAAAGCAAAGAAATTTGCATCAAGGCTAAAAACTGCAATTCATAAAGATAGTTTCTTGAAAAAATACAAGCTTACTGTAAGTGGGGGCATAACGCAGTATAAAATAAAGGATGATAAACTAAAATTCAAGGAAAGAGCGGACAAAGCATTGTACAAGGCCAAAGAAGGCGGTCGTGATAGGTTTGAAGTTTTGAAATAATTTTTCTTCTAAGATAAAGGAATATCATCCGCAGATCCTGGAACTGTATCTGCTTGAGACTGTACAGGTGTCAAATTTAATCCACTGAATTGAGAGATGTTTTGATTACTGCCCTGTGATCCCGAATTGACTGGTATCTGATACTGTGAATCATTAATCGCATTACCGGAATTAGGTTGAGAATAAGTACCCGCTTTGTTTGCAAACAGAAGATAAGCACCAAGCCCAAGAAGTACTACTACAGCAGCTATTATCAAGATTAATGTTAATTTCTTCATTTTAATTTCACTGCAGATTCTTTAATTACTTGGGTCACAAGTTGGACAATTATCTTTGATGCATCTTGGATATCGCCAAATATTAACTGACTCTGCCCATTTTTGTATATTGATGCTCCAACGGAATTCAAGGTAGACTGTGCGTTAGATAAATCCTGCTGGGCTTGTGAGAGTGTAGCGTTATCTAAATTAAGCGAAGATTTGTTTGCCTGCAGATAATTAAGAATTATGTTTAATCTTGCAACATCAAAATTTGCATCCATATGAAAATTTGCTCCATTTACACAACCATCATACAAGCAGTATGTCTGTACGGCTGTCATTACGGATTGAGAGTTATTTGCGGATAATAATGCAGATTGAAGGGGTTGTATGATTTCTGTTTGTGCATTATCTAAAAGTTGAGTTAAAGAAGTTACATCAAATCCTCTATTTTGCAAGTTGTTGGTTTCATTCTGGAATTTTGCCATCTGGGTTTGGTATTGCTGCAATCTTTGCTGTCCGATAGTGTAATAAACTTGCTGCTCGCACTGCAAATAAACTTGTTGCAGTTGGTTGTAAAATGAGGCTAATGCAGCACTCCGATTTGAATACATTCCGTTAGAATTTACTGGGGCAGTTTGATTCGTACGAGCACTTACATTTCGATTTGGGAATGATACATCTCTTCCTTGCCTAAATGACTTTACTGAAGATATTATACTTTTCATATCATTAGAATACTGACCCATTTCAAAGTTTCTAACTTCGCTATTATTGAAGGATTGCGCCTGAGATAAATCATTTTGTAAAGTTGTTACAGACTGTTGAATTTCTGAAGAATTAGAATAATTCCCAACAGAATTTAAGACACCTATATTAAAATTTATCCTGCAGCCTAGTTCCCGTGCAAGTAGAGACTGAGTTGACTGATCTGCAAACACAAAATTCACAACCAAAAACGCTGAAAATAATAAGACTATTGCAAAGGCAACTCCCTTCTTTATCATAGTCTGGTTATCCTTTTAGTATTTTTAAATTTTATGCGAGATTTACAATTGTTAAATAGTCTACATCAATAAAAATATAAATCAATTTTACGAATATAATTAATGCCAAAAGAGGTAGCTTTATCTTACTGGAATAAAACAGAAGACGACTTGTTTGATATTTTTCAAACTTCAAAAGATGGACTTAAGGAAAGAGATGTTGAGATTAGACATGAAAAATATGGATACAATCAGATTAAAAGAAAAAAATCTGTTTTTCTTATTCTTCTGAGGCAATTTAAGAGTCCTTTATTATGGCTTCTTATTGTTACTAGTGTTCTTTCAATGTTCTTTGGAGAGATTATTGGGGGAGTAATAATTCTTATTCTTATTTTCCTTTCGGCATTGGTTACTTTTGTTCAGGAATATCGTTCCGAAAAAATTGTGGAAGATCTTAACAAAAAGATTTCTCACAAGACAATCGTAGTAAGGGACGGCGAGAAAATTGAAATTGATGTTAAGAATCTTGTTCCCGGAGATATAGTTGATCTTGATATTGGAAGCAAAGTTCCGGCAGACTTAAGGTTGATTGAATCTGAAAATCTTGAGATAAATGAATCAATTCTTACAGGGGAATCTCTTCCAGTTCACAAAATCTCAGATGCTCTTAAAAAAACAGATGCAATTAAGAATTACAAAAATTACGCTTTTGCCGGCACAATTGTTTCAAACGGACATGCTCTTGGAGTTGTTTTGTCAATTGGAAATCAGACTAGACTTGGTAGACTTTCAAAAACAGTAACTCAGGAAAAGCCCCAAATTGAATTTCAAAAAGGAATAAACAAATTTGTAAACTTCTTGATAAAAGTTGTTTTAGTTTTGGCAGTTATTATCTTTGCTGCAAATGCAATATTAAGGCAGAATATTCTTGATTCTCTTTTGTTTGCTCTTGCAGTTGCGATTGGAATAGCTCCAGAATTACTGCCTGTTATTCTTACGGTTAGCATGTCGCTAGGTGCAAAGAACATGGCAAAGAAGGAAGTTATTGTAAAAAGATTGGTTTCAATTGAAGATTTTGGAAATATGGATATATTGTGCACAGACAAAACAGGAACAATAACAGAAGGGAATATTGAGCTGCACAATTATTTTGATTTGTCAAATAAAATGAATGAAGACATATTAAGATATAGTGTTCTTTGTAACTCTGCCATAAGTCATGGAAAAAAGATCTCGGGTAATGCAATTGACGCAGCAATTCTTAGATATGCTGGAGATAAAGTAGTATCAGAGCTAGAATCATACTCTAAAATTGAGGAGATTCCTTTCGATTACGAAAGGAAAAGAATGTCTGTAGCTGTTAAACACGGAAAAGAGAATTTGTTTATAACAAAAGGGGCTGTGTTCCCAATATTAAATGCCTGTTCTAAAATTAATCTTAATGGAAGAATAAGTGGAATTGCCAATTACAGAAAAAGAATAGGAAAGAAATTTTTTGATTTGTCAAATGAGGGGTTAAGAGTTATAGCGGTTGCATACAAGAATTCTTCAAAAACTAGCTATAGCAAAAATGATGAAAAAGAATTAATTTTTTTGGGATTTGTGACACTTTCAGATCCTCCAAAGAAAGCAGCAAAAGAAGCAATAGAAAAATTAAAACTGCTCAATGTTGATTTTAAGATACTTACTGGAGACAACGAAATTATTACAGAAAAAATTGCTCAAGAAGTTGGAATTAATATTACAAAAATTGTCATAGGAAAACAGATAGATAAGTTAAATGATAAGAAACTTGGAGAAGTTGTTGAAGGCGCAAATATCTTTTGCAGACTTACTCCCGAGCAGAAGCAGAGGGTAATCAAGGCTTTGAAAAGTAGAGGACATGATGTGGGGTATTTGGGAGATGGGGTAAATGACATTGCTGCTCTCTATGAAGCTGACGTTGGGATTTCTGTTGACTCTGCTGTTGATGTTGCAAAAGATGCTTCTGATATAATTCTCCTAAAGAAGAGCCTTGGAACTCTTGCGGAAGGGGTTTTGGAAGGAAGGAAAATATTTGGAAATTCTATAAAATACATCCTTATGGGGGTTAGTTCTGACTTTGGAAACATGTTAAGCATGTCTATATCATCTTTCTTCCTGCCTTTCTTGCCAATGCTGCCTCCTCAAGTCTTGCTTAATGATATGCTTTATGACTTTTCTCAATTTCCAATATCAAGCGACAATGTTGATGTAGAATACATGAAAAAACCGAAGAAGTTTGATCTGAGTTTGATAAGAAAGTTTATGCTTTGGTTCGGTCCTATCAGTTCTATTTATGATTTTATCACTTTTGGAGTTTTAATTTTCTTATTTAAAGTAAGTGAAACTACTTTTAGGACGGGTTGGTTCATTGAATCTATAGCAACTCAGACGCTTGTTGTTTTTGTAATAAGGACAAGGCGTTCTCCATTTTGGAAGAGTAAGCCAGGAAAAGGGATACTTATAAGTTGTTTGAGTATTGTTGCAATTGCGTTAATTATTCCATATACTCCTTTAGGAACTATCTTCCAGCTGCCTCCTTTGCCTGCTTGGTATTTTGCCTTCTTGATTGTAGCAGTCGTAACTTACTTGCTTTTAGTTGAAGTTGGAAAGAAAATTTTCTTTAAGAAGTATGAAATATAATTTATTAGAAAGAAATAAATACTGGAAAATAATTATAACAACATGAATAAAATAGGGAAGGGCAAAGCAGGAGTGATAATTCTTGTTTTAATTATAATTGGGTTGCTTGCTTGGGGATATATTGTAGGACAGCAAACTTCGAATTTTAGCACCTGTAATATAAGTTTTTGGAAGTTCTGTTGGAAATGGGGCACAAGTGTTGTTAAATAAGTAAGAACTTTTTAGCAATTCATTCTTTATTAATTTTTAACAAGTGTTATTCTTTTGGGTAATCGCCCAGAGCAGGAATCGAACCTGCGAGCCCCGAAGGGCGCGGATTAGCAATCCGCTGCAATACCATTATGCGATCTGGGCAATAATATAAATTTCTATAATATAATACTTATAAGCCTTTTTATATATGAGAATCTTTAAAAACAAGTTCAGATAGGTCTTAACATAGCGGGGTAGAGCAGCCTGGAGTGCTCGCGAGGCCCATAACCTCGAGGTCGCGTGGTTCAAATCCCGCCCCCGCTACTTTTTCCCAGTCTAAGTTAGGGCTCGTTTTAGCATAATAATGCTTAAATAATCCTATTTTTACGGTTTCATATGGAAGATTCTGGTAAAAGAATTGACTATAAAATAAGAGAATTAACTGCTGAATATTTATCTCATCATAATTGTACTTTTTATTTAACGCTTTCAAATTTAAAAGAAAGCCCCGAGCTTGAAATTGAAAAATCCAGAAGTCTTCTAGAAAGGATAAATTCACAAGATGGCCATGTTTTTGTTGCAATAAATGAAGATTATGGTATAATTGGTAGTACGAAAATAATGATTGAACAAAAACTTTTGAGAGGGGGAGTAAAAGCAGGTCATATAGAAGACGTTGCAACAAGGAAGGGATTTTGTGGAATAGGTGTAGCAAAGAATTTGGTCAAAAGAGCAATTGATTTCTCAAGAGAAAACCAATGCTATAAAATCGTTTTGGATTGTGGGGAAGAATTGAAAGATTTTTATAAAAACTTAGGATTTGAAAACGCTGGAGATTTTATGAGAATGTATTTCTAATTGAAATATAAAAAATTATATAATCTTTCCAGTTATCTGTAATTATGGTAAAAAATTCTTTTTATGAAAGATGTTATTCTCTCCTGCGTAAAGTTCCAAAAGGGAAAGTTACAACCTACAAGGCTTTAGCTGAAGCAATGAGAACAAAGGCATATCGAGCTGTAGGAACAGCTATGAATAAAAATCCTTACGCTCCCAAAGTTCCTTGTCATAGAGTTGTAAACAGTAATGGCAAGATAGGAGGCTACGCTTCTGGAACAAAAAAGAAAATTGAAATGCTTAGAAAAGAAGGGATTCAGATAAAGAACGACAGAATTGAGGACTTCGAAAGGTATTTATACAGATTTTAGAAAGTCTTTATATGTTAAAACTTGGAATAGATGAAGCGGGAAGGGGGCCTGTATTAGGACCTTTAGTAATAGCCGGTTGTCTAATTGATGATAAATTTGAGAAAGATCTTAAGAAGATAGGAGTAAAAGACAGCAAAAAGTTAACAAGAAAAAAGAGAGACGAGTTGGAATCAAAAATAAAAGACATTGCGGAGACATTTGAAATAATAATTACTTCCCCACTTGAAATAGAAGCTAATAACGAACATGGAATAAAGCTTAATGAATTGGAAGCAATTGCTGCAGCAGAGATCATAAACAGAATAAACAAAGGATTTAGTGAAATAAGAGTAATAATTGATTGTCCCAATCCAAAAACAGAAACATGGAGAGATTTAGTCTTATCAAAGATAAAAAATAAGTCTAATATTGATTTGGTATGTGAACATAAGGCAGATGTGAATCATATTGTTACTTCTGCAGCTTCAGTTCTTGCAAAATGTGTTCGGGACAAAGAGATGTCCTTGTTAAGCGAGAAGTATGGAAATCTTGGATCTGGATACTGCCATGATCCTATTACAATCAAATTCATTGAAGAAAATATGAAAAAGTATGAAGAGGAAGGAATTTTCAGAAAAACCTGGGTAACTTGGAAGGATGCGATTGCCAAGGCTAGCCAGAAGAAACTTGAAGAATATTGATGATAAATCTTTAAAAATTCCTTTTGCTTTCCCCCTAAATGACTTATATAAAAAAACTGGTGATTAAAGGCTTCAAAAGTTTTGCAAAGAAGACAGAAATCCCTTTTGTTCCTCAGATAAATGTTATTCTTGGTCCCAATGGTTCTGGAAAAAGTAACATAACAGATGCATTGTGTTTTGTTCTTGGAAGATTAAGTTCAAAATCTCTTAGAGCTGCTAAATCTAGCCATCTAATCTTTCAAGGGAATAAATTTGTTGGGAGCGCGGGAGAAGCTAATGTAGAGATAGTATTTGACAATTCTGATAAAGTATTCAGCATAGAAAAAAATGAAATTTCAATAGAGAGAATTGTAAGAAAGAACGGGCAAAGCATTTACAAAATTGATGGAGAAACTAAAACAAGGCAGGATGTTCTATCTTTGCTTGCGATGGGTGGAATTGATCCAAATGGATTTAACATAATACTTCAAGGAGAGATACAGAATTTTGTAAAGATGCATACGGAAGAAAGAAGAAAAGTAGTTGAAGAAATTGCAGGCATATCCATATACGAATTGAGAAAGGAAAAATCACTGAAAGAGCTTGAAAAAACAGATGAAAAATTGAAAGAAATTTCAACAATACTCAGAGAAAGAACTTCTTACATGAATAATCTTGAAAAAGAAAGGCAGCAGGCATTAAGATTTCAAAAACTTCAGGAAGATGTAAAAAAATTTAAAGCAAGCATAATCTCTTCAGATTTGCAGAAAAAGGAAAAAGAAGTGGAAGAAGTCCGAGATAAAATTGAAGGAAAGAATAACGAGAAGGAAAAGGTAAAAAAAGAGATATCAAATATTCATAACTCAATTGCAGATCTGGAAGCAAAAATAAATTCTATAAATTCCAAGATTCAGAATTCTACCGGCCTAGAACAGGAAAAACTTAACCAAGAAATTGCGAATTTAAGGGCAGATCTAGCAGGATTAAATGTAAGATTGGAGAATAATGAAAACAGACTTAATGAGATAATAAAACAAAAAGAAGCTTCTGAAAAAAATATTTTAGAACTATCTTCAGATATTGAAAAGTTCAAGAAGGAGAGTCCTAAAACAACAGTGAAAAGGAAAGAAATAGAGCAGAAGAGCAGCGATCTTGAAAAACTTGAGTTGCAGAGAAAGAAGTTTTATCTTAACAGATCCGAACTAAAGACATTGCAGGAAAGATTTGAAGATAAAAAGATGAGTCTTCGTGGATATGAGCAAGAGTCTTCATTCTTGCTTGAGCAGATAAAGTCTATTTCAAAAGATTTGTTTGATAGAAATTCAGACAAATCAAGATTGAACTCTCTTAAATCTTCTCTTGCAGAAAAGAGGGAATTGCTTGAGAAGCTTGAAAATGAAGAACTAAAGTTAGAAAAAATATCCTATTCAAATGAGCATGAGATAGATAGCCAGAAATCGCTTATTGTAAAGATCTCTAAGATGGATGTATGCCCAGTATGTAAAAATAAAATTACAGAAGAACATGTTCATACAATAAGTAGGGAAACTGCAGAAAAGATTGATATTCTTGACAAGGAAATAAAGAAATCAGATGAGCAGTTGGGAGAAATATTCAATAAGAAAAAACTATTGAGAGAGGAAATTGATAACATAACTTCAGAAATTTCAAAGAGGGAATCAGATATTATTGTTTTATCAAATGTGGAAGACAAAAAGAACCAGATAAAATCGATACAGGAAAAAATTGAGTCACTCAAAGTAGAATCTTTGGAAATAGATAGGAAGAAGAATACATTGCAAAAGTATGTAGATGCAGATTCTGACATTGAAAAGAGATATGAGGAATTGAGGCTGAAGATCCAGGAAATGCCTTTGATAAATGAAGAAGATTTGGATTCTGAAATAACTTTCAAGAGGCGTGATATTGAGAAGATAAAGTCCTTGTTGAGGCAACTTCTCGGAAATGAACAAGAGTTGAAAGATGAAATTTTAAAATTTAAAGGAACGATAAGTGAAAAAAATAAGAGTCTGGAAGAAAAGAAAAAACAGGAAGAACAGCTTAGCGAAAAATTCAAGAAATTGATTTCAGAAAGGGACGAACTTCAGAAGAATGTCAGAGACAATCAGATTGTACTCTCTCAGAACCAAAGTAGAACTTACGGAATAGAGCAGGAGATTAATAACTTAAAAATTGAAGATGCAAAATTAAGTGCAGAGGCAGAAAATTTGAGATTGGAACTTAATGAATTTGAAGGAATTGAAAGAATAAAAGTTCCAAAAGAAGCACTAGTAGAAAGATTGGAAAAAACCCAGGAAATATTGTTAAATCTTGGTTCTGTAAATCTCCGTTCTTTGGAAGTATATGACTCTGTGAAGAAAGAATATGATTCAATAAAAGAAAAGATGCAAATTATTGAAGGCGAAAAAGAGGGAATAATGAATATAATAAAAGAGATAGACTTCAGAAAGAAGAAAACTTTCATGAAGACATTTAGTGCACTAAATGAGATATTTTCAAGAAACTTTTCTGAACTAAGCCAGAAAGGGCAGGTTTATCTTGAACTTGAAAATCAAAAAGAACCTTTTGAAGGAGGGGTAAATATAGTGCTAAAAACAGGCCATGGAAAGTATTTTGATGTCACTTCTTTATCTGGTGGAGAGCAGACTCTTGTGGCTTTATCTTTGATATTTGGAATTCAGGAATTAAAGCCATATCCATTTTATCTTCTTGATGAAATTGATGCTGCTTTGGATAAAAGAAATTCAGAAAGGCTTGCATTGCTTCTTAAAAGATATATGGAAAAAGGTCAATACATTGTGACTTCGCACAATGATGAGGTTATCATGAATGCTAATAATCTATATGGAGTCAGCATGAACGAGGGAATCAGCAAAGTCATTAGTTTAAAGGTCTAGTCATCAGCATATGTATGCATTCTGCAATTTGAGAACATGTACAACTTATTATAGACCTTAGATAATTCTCTTACAGCATCTTCATTTTCATAAAATGCACTTGGATTATTCTTGAGTTCATCAGAATATTTTATGACTTCTCTTAGTTGGTCTATAACCCCTCTTATATGTTCTGGGCTTTGGAGCTTTAAATTTTTACCTAAAAGTCTAGTTACATCAAATAAATCAGGAGCGGAAATAACCTTGTTTCCATCCAGCATTCCCTCAAGATTGTCTATAATTGTTCTGAATCTATTTTTCGCAGAACTAATCTGGGATTCATAAAAAGGATTCAGGTCTGTTCTTCTTCTTTCTACAAAGGAGATTAAAGTATGGAATCTCATTCTTTCATTAAATGTATTTATATCCATTGGTGGTTTTTACAAAATATTGTATATAAGAGTTATGAAGCTTATTTCTTAAGTTGTATTCTATTAAGAATTAAAAAATAAAAAGTTAATTTTAGTAGTAACTTTCGCCAAATTCTTCCTGTTTTTTAGGTTTCTTTGTAACCAACACAAGCAAGACAGCTAGTAATGCTACAAAAATAACTGCAAGTATAACTGTGAATATTACTGCAAGATTTGAAGATTCTCCTTTTGCATTCAATGCCAAATCAACGCTTCCTGTAAATTGTCCGCCTGAGAAAACATTAACACTAAGGTTATAGTTGCCAGCTGAACTTGGATTTGCAGTTAATGTTACTGTTCTACTTGAATCAGCAGGAACGGTGACAATAGAATCTGTAGATATTGTAACTTCGCTACTTGAAGCTTGAGGAACAATGTTGTAAATGCTTATACTATTTGTTGGATTTACAATTTCTAAATTGTATGTAACAGACTGCCCTACTCCAGTAGATTGTACAGAATTATCCGCAACAACGTTGCTCTGGAATTGGTTTGCTATGTTAAGAGTTGCTGTTTGTGTTTCATCTACATACCCATTTCTTACTTCTGCCTGTATAATATATGATCCTGAAGTCACATTGTATGAAGGTAACTGAAGAGATATTGTTCCACTTGTAGTATCATTTGACTGAACTACATTGTTCAAATCTCCGAAGTAAGCTGTTCTCTGAATATTTAATGCAGGAATACTTACAGTTACATATAAGTCATTCAACTCATTATATCCTGTGTTTTCCAAGACAATATTTACTGGTACTAAATCGCCTGCATTTGCGTTGCTTACAGTATTTAATGACATAACTTCAACATTGTAAGACTGTCTCTGTTCTCTCAAATATACTGTCTGTTGTGTTTCAGTTACGGAAGAATCTCCATTCCAGATAGTTACAACAAGAGGCAAATTATTGCTTTGGACATCTCCATTGTTAGAAGGTATGTTAAGGTTTAATGTTTCTGTGTAAATTTCGTTGGCTTCAATATCGCCTACAAAAACTTGACCCTGAACATCTCCATTAATACCTTGAAAATCCACATTCAATCTCACATTTGACTCATTTGCATTTGCTGTAAATGTAACTGTTATTGGAACAGTGGTTCCTGCAAGAACTGCCACACTGTTACTTTGTCCAATTGTTGTTTCAATCCCATTAACTTTTATGTCTGGGGTGCCAACAATCTGAGTTGCAGATGCAAAACTAGCCAAAATAAGAACGCTTGCTAACATCAAAAAAGAAACCAAAAAGGTCTTTTGTTTGTTCATTTTAATTCAATTTTCATACCAAAAAATCCTTTATAAACTTTATGGTGATAACAGATTATAGTAATTTAATAGTACTCAATTCACTTAGTGTATTTACAGCTGGTGAATGACTATTTAGACTTAATTTCCTCGTAGATTTTTAGGCCCAGCACGGAATCTTCAACATTTTCAGGGCTTTCGTTTATGACTGTTATATCCTTGTCCTTGGGCAGGTTTGAGATTAGTTCTCTCAATTCGCTTTCTGTTGTTTTTTTATGGTGTTTCTCTCCCTTCTCTCCATAAACTATTCCTGAAAAATGGATATGAAGTTCCTTGTAATTCTTGAACTTTTCAAGAACCTCCTTGAACTTATAATCTTGATATCTTGCCAGTACATGTGCAAAATCAATGCAAAGATAGCATCCTGTTTCCTCTGTTAGCTTTTTTATTTCATCAATGCTTCCAAATACATTTACCTTCCCCATAATTTCCGGAGCAAGCTTTGGAGTATAATTATTTTCTTTTATTTTATCTTGAATATCTAATATTGCTTTTTTTATGTTCTCGTAAGCATTCTCCTTATTCTTTCCGTAAAATCCAGAATGAAAGACCACTGTTTGTGCACCAAGCCAGGTCCCTATTTTACAGCATTCTAGAATTCTTTCTTTGCTCTTTTCTATCTTCTCTTTTTCATCAGAATTAAGATTGATCCAATAAGGAGCATGAATGCTTAGTTTTATTCCAAGCTCCTTGGCCTTATTTCCTATTCTTTCTGCATCCTCTTTTTTATTTATATAAGCTCCATAGGTGAATGCAATTTCACATGCCCTTAATCCAATTCGATGATACTCTTCAAGATTTGGAATAGCCTCTTTTATTGGACCAAGCCCTGCTGGCCCGAATCTTATTACCATGTTATGTTATATTCTTCTTGAGTAAGATAGTCTGCCAAAGCTCTTAGTTCTGGATAATTTTCATGTTTCTTTTCTAAAGCTGATTGTATTTCGGTCCAATCCTCTTCTATATTAACAAACTCGGCCGTTTTATCTTTTGGAGATATTGTTAAAATAGGTTCGTAAGATCCACCCTCTTTTACAAAAATTGAGATATCATTAGAACCTTTAACATTTATTAGAATTCCATCATTATTTCCAAGAATTTTGGACAATAAGTCATGAAGAGACATGATTAGAATATTTTAGAAACTTAGTAATTTTATTTTTGTATCTGTTGAGGTAAAATTCTTAGCAACAAGAACTTTACATCCCTCTTCTTCCGCTGTTTTTATCAAAGTATTTGTTGCTGTCCCATCCATTACAATTGCCTTGACTCCTTTCGATCTTTTTAATGAAAGATTTAAGCCCCTTACAGAGACTTCTTTTACTTCATTTAGATTCTCATCAAGACTTATTGCTTTATCAGTTCCTTTTATTTTATTGAATATTTCTTCTAATTTGCCCTCACTAAAATTAAATTCCTTCTCTTCAGATTCTTTTGGCGCTGGGCGTTCTGAACTTATATATGTTGAGCTACTTGATTCATTACGTCCATAAGGAGAATAGGCCTTTTCAGACCTATCTCTGAATAAAAATTCTTTTACAGGCATCTTTTTTCTCAATGCTTGCAATATTTCTTTACCTGTTAACTCTTCGACTTCTTTTCCGTCTGGAGCCATGGTAATGTCTTTTATTTTAGCATTTTCGATTACATTCTGGATAATTAATCTTCCACCTCTATCACCGTCAACGAAAAGGGTAAGTTCTTTCTTTTCTCCTAACTCGCTAATGCTTCTTGGAAGTTTTGTTCCATTCATTGCGATAACATTGCTTACGCCATTTCTCATCAGATTAACAACATCAGCTCTTCCTTCAACTACTATTATTTCGTTTCCAGATAAGTCTCCGCTTGGAAGCTTTTCATCACCATATTCACTTATATCTGCTGCTCTTGTTGCACTTTTTATCTCTGTAGAGATTTCCCTTGAGTCTGTCATCCCCTGAAGATCTTTCATGAGTTTCTTTGCTCTATCAACAATATACTCTCTCTTACTTCCTCTGACATCCTCAATTCTCTCAACTTCAATTTGTGCATCACATGGGCCAATTCTTTCTATGGTTTCTATGGCTGCTGCAATCAAAGCCGTTTCTGACTGGTCTAGTGCTGTTGGAATCATGATTCTTCCGCTTGTTCTTTTGTCTTTCTTTTCAAGCTCAACTTCAATTCTTCCTATTTTTCCTTCTTTCTGAAGTTCTCTCATTTCGAGATCTGAACCAAGCAGTCCTTCTGTTTGCCCAAAAAGTGCTCCTATAACATCTGGCTTTTCCAGAAAGCCTTCCACGTTAAAATTTGCATGTATCATATATTTGATAGATACAGGACTTATTTTTGCCATATTTTACTTATTTTTGATTTAATTTGTTGAAACCTTATGGTCTCATTAGAAAATATCTAAGCCAAGCCACACGCTCTTCTTCGTACCTGCAACGCAAAATGAGTATAAAGGTGAATGTGAAATAATCCTATGATACTTTCTAAATACTGAAAGAAAATCGGTTTTTTAAATCTTATGAATTAAGGGAACCAGATAGCTTTTTTTTATTATCAGATGAGTTCAAAATGACTGCAGCTCGGATCAGCTCTTTTAAAGCGGCTTTGTCTAACTTGTCACCTTCATGGAAATCAATAGCACGTCTGACCTTTCCATCAAGACTAGAATTAAATAGACCCTTGGGATCCTTCAGAGACGCGCCCTTGGAAAAAGTCATCTTTACTATTTTCTGGTAAGTTTCGCCGGTGCAGACAATTCCATTGTGAGACCAGACAGGTGTGCCCATCCATTTCCATTCCTCAATAATTTCAGGATCGGCTTCCTTGATAAGTTCGCGTATCTGCGCGAGTAGTTTACCACGCCAGTCACCAAGGTCGACAATTCGTTTGTTAATTAATTGAGAAGCAGATAGTTTTGGCTCTTCCATAGATTACTAAAAGTATACACCTATTTAAATCTTAAATTTTATAGTTAATCTTATTCTTCCTTACTATCTGCAAAAAGAGAATTCTTGTACTTCAAATCTTGTAAAGCACTTGTTTCTAATCCATATTCATTAAAGGAAGTTTCGATAATTGAGTAAGGTTCAACTAAACTCTGAATAGATTGATTTGGATTTTTTGTGTATTTTTGTGATATCTCTGAAAGGGATGGTTTTCCTTTTGAATCATAAAAATTAAGTTCTAACGCAAGCAAATTCTTCGGACCTTTACGATCCATACCCCAGAATTGATTAGAAGTTTGAGTTCCTAAACCTCTTATAAAAAAAGAATCAGACATATCGCTAATTAAAACTGCTCCCTTTTCTTCTAAGTATAGCGCTCCGCATAAGTCAGAAGAAGAAACTATACCATCTTCTAAAGTGATATCCTGAGAATTTTCTCCATATTTGCTTGCACTATCTAGTTCCATTGGATTTTTGCAAGGAGCCTCTATTAGAACTAAGTATAATTTTCCTTTTTTTGAATCTTTTGTTAAAGTATCAAAGAGATTTTCTTTTGTTGCTGGTCCTTCTATTTTTACATTTTCAGGTACTTTAATTTGATAAGGATTAGAAAGAAATAACTTAACATTTTCTGACTTTATTTTTGAAGTAAGTATATTGTAAGCTTCAAAAGCAGATTGAACAGAATCTCTTTGACCTTGTTCAGAATAAAAATGAGGATTTCCAACACCGTTTACAATAATTGCATAACTATCATTTTGATTTTTTGTTTTATTTTCAAGAGATGAATCTACCTTTCTTACATTTGGTTCCTGAGGAGACTGTAAACCTTCTATATAATTGAATACAGGGGGTATCAATGCACCAATAGCCAGAGAGCCTGCGAGAACTCTTGCTTTCAAATTAAAATCTTTCATAAATACAAGGCCCTTTGTTGCTTTTTAAATCTTACTAATTATAAAACACAGTCCGAATAATCTAATCTTATCCGATAAGTCTTAAATCTGTCCGAATAGTGTCCGAAAAGTTTTACACAGAATTATATCCCTCCAAAAGTTCTAAGGATTAATTCTCTTTTTTTCTCAACTGCTTTATCTATCTCTTTAGAGATATCATTAATTGTATTAAAATGAGTACTTTCCAATAAAAAAATAGGAGTATATCCCTTTTCTTTTAATATTTCTTCAAATTCGTCTTTATTATGATAATGGTTTTTAGCCGTGACTATGATAGCTATTTTTCGGAGTTTAGATGGAACACCTAGATAAATCGTCTCGTTCTTTTCTTTTTCCTTATCCGAATATGCTCCAACAATAAGATTAAATTTAATTTTTTTAGCTTGTTTAAGATAACTATCCCGCTTAGATAATTTTTCTCTATTTACATCAATATAGCCTATATCTATCTTGATTTCAATTATTGCCTTTAAAATCTTATTTTCTTTATCAGAAATCATTATATCAGGATTAATTGACTGACCCTTTGTTTTTATGGAAATATCATTTTCATCTAAGAGTCTAATTGGATAGTCCACATAAAAATTGTAATTTGGATAAGCTTTAGATAACTCTTCTGCCAAAGTGAACTCAAAAAAAGAAGATAAAGAAGGTGACCTTCCACGATGAACCTTAGTTCCATTCTCTAATTTATTAATCTTTCCTTTACTCGCTTCTTTATTTAGCTTTATTAGAGACTGCTTAATTGCGTCCAATATATTTATCATCTTGTTTTATCTACTTAAACTCATGAGAATATCATAATAATCTTTTAAGATTTCTTCATAAGTCTTTTTAGTAGTTAACATCATATAAACCATAAAAGAGGTTCTCTTGTTTCCATCAACAAAAGGATGCCCTCTTAATATTTCTCTTGCAATATCATAAGGTTCTTTCAGAGATAAAGCATAATCCAGATTTGATTTATTCCCCCCTAAACCAGATTCTGTCTTGAATTTTTTGCCTAGTTTCTTATTTATTTCTATGACTTTTTCTTTGTTCATTTGTTTCTTCAAGACTATCTATTAAAGCATCTTTAAATTCATTTTCTTTACTTTCCATATAGAAAGGAAGTCCTACTAGTTTATACCTGCTATTTTCTATGAATTTAATCAGGTCGCTTGAGTTGAATCTTTCTCTTATTGAAAGTAAGAATTGTTCTTTCCACTTATCAGTTTCTTCTAAGAATTGCCCCTTAGGTTCTATAAATATCTGATAAATTAATTTTTTTCCTTCTCTATCTTTCATGAAAAGGACAAAATCAGGAGCGAATGCTTCACCATCTTCAAAATTATGAAGTTTAAAATGCAACTCATTCCTAACAACATATATCCAATCATATTTTTCTTTAAAGTTCTCATTTATCAGCCTATTAATAAGAACGATAAACGCTTTCTCTTCATCAGTTCCATAATTAGCATTGAAAACATACCAATCTTTACTTTCTAAGAATTCTTCCTGCCCATCTTCTCGTGGCGTTCCGGATTCTATTTTTAGAATCTTATCTATAAATATTTCTGATATTCTCTTTGGAAAGAATTCATCCGTTCCTATGTAATCCTTCTTGTTAGCTTTAAATTTGGATTCTATTTCATTGAGAACTTTAATTACTGCCATAAACTTATCCTTATTAGTTATGCTCTCAACATCTTCTTTAACTCCTGAGAAGACAATTTCAATATCTGTAAGATAATTCTCTTCGATTAAATCCGAAATGGAATTTATTTTTGGAATATACTTAGTTATGCTTTCAAATTTAAAGAAATCGTTTCTTGCTAATGCGTTCATTATAATATGTTTTGGTATATCCCTTATTTTGATAGTTTTTGTCTTCTTTTCTATTTGCAGATTATCGTAATTTTCATCGGTAAATGCTTTTGTAATCTTTCCTTCATTGAAAATAGATTATATTGGAAATCTCTGTCTTTTACTCCCAAATCAGCGAAGGACTTTACCTTAGAATAATCTTTTTCAGCCCTTTTATTTATATAAATTACTCCATTCTTATAGAAACTAGATTTCTTAAAAGAATCTTTTAATCTTAATGGTTTTTCGACAGTTTTCTCATCCATTAATCCTTCTTCAACCAAAGCCTTGGTTATCTCAGAAATATATCTTGATTCACTTAAACTATGATAATGTAGTTCCTCTAAAATCCTTAAATCGTTTTCTATGTCTTTATCATATTTTCTCTTATATCTTTCCTGTTCCTCACTTATTTTAAAGGGACAATACCTTGCACCACGCCCAATAAGCTGGGCTTCTGCAATTGTAGTTTTTCCGGCTTGTCCATATCTTGCATCTCTCGTTTCATACAATCTAACTATATCGAATAAGTTTAGGACATCCCATCCCTCATTTAATTTTTGAACAGCAAAAATAGCCCTTATCTGATTATCTTTATCTTCAAGGGAGTTGATTAAGAGCTGGTATTTTTCTTTTTCTGATTCATCATTAACACTTAAACACTTATTTTCCGCAAAATTAACTTTTAACTTCTTAATCAACAAATCTATTGAAACATCCTCTTTTTCATAAAAGAAGAAAACTTTTTTCATTTCTTTTATATCTGTTCTGTTTTTAATCCTATTTATTTCAGTTTTAGATAATTTTTCAATAAGTTCATGAAATAGTAACTTATTTTGTTTTGATTGCTCTATAGTCTTTTGTGCTTTAAATAAAATAATCGGCTTCAAGTTTAATCCATATTTCCCAGCTATATCCTGTTTGTATTGGTTTAGAAGGATAGCAACAAGCATTCTGTCTTTTCTATCTAAGTCTGCTTGAAGAATATTAATTTCTTTTGAATAACCATCATTCCTAAAATCTTTTAAATCATATTTATAGATTATTTTATCCTTATATTTTTTTTCAATTTCTTTATGGGACAAATCAATCGTTGCAGTAAACTCTAACAATAAGTTGTTAATATTTTGATTAAATACTCTTAGAATAGTATTCTCCCAATTTAGTTTGTTTTCTTCAAATAATTCTTTTTGTTTTGTTTGAACTTGTCCATGATGAGCTTCATCAGACAAAATAACCAGTTTCTTATTTTTAAAATCTTCAAAAGTTATTGAGTTTTCTTTTTCAATATACAAGTCAGAGCGTAGTTTTTGAATTGTAGTAAAACAGATGTTTATGTCTTCATTATTTGTAACTTGAAAATTATCCACTTTGTTTATTTTTATTTCTTTATTATTAAATTCTATTCTGTCATTAAAAAGATATTTGCTTGATATATTGTTAAGAAAATTATCAATTGTCTTCTTTATGATATTATCCAAATGTACTACAAATAAAAAGTTTCTATATCCTCTTTCATATAGATAAAGAATTAATCCTGCCATGATAATTGTCTTTCCACTTCCAGTAGCCATATTAAACATGAGATGAATTGGAGTTTTCCTTTCAGGATAGTTATCTATATAATAAAAGAATCTTGAAAATGCTTCATTTTGATAAGGTCTTAAAGGAAATTTTTGATTGAGATTTTCCTTTATGAAATTTGGGATACTTCTTTTTAACCCACCTAATTTTGAAAAAGTATTGAGCTCTTCATATAAAAATTGTTCCTTTTGAACCATTTTTAAAATTCATAGAATTTTTTATTTAATTCCTTATCTTCCTTATTAATACTGAAATAAGAATCACTCATTTCAGAAAGGTTAACATATAATTGATTTTTATTTAAAGTTGAAATAAGAATTTCTTTCTGTTTTGACATGGGTAAGTTTTTAAATTCTTCAATATCCTCTTCTATTTTTTTTATATCTATATTATAATTGATAAAACTTTTTCTCTTCATTTCTTCCCAAATTTTTAGAAGCACTTTAGTATCTTTTGCTTCCTCTATTTTTTCAATAAAGTCTTCATTGTATCTTGCTAATTCACAATAGATAAAATTCCCCCCGCCTTTCCAATTTACTGATTTAGATATTCCCGTGGTGTCCCCATTTATAACATTTTTTAACCTCGTAACAGAACCATTCTCTTTGTAATTAAGTTGTTCAATACCAATGTATTGTCTTCCCATCTTGTGAGCAACAGCCATTGTTCCACCAGTACCCATGTGAAAATCTAAAATAATATCATCCTCCTTAGTTCCAATTTCGATGATTTTCTTAAGTAATACCTCCGGTTTTTTTCCACTTCTAAGCTCTACTCCTCCCTCATGCCTACAATTACCAAATGCATCTGCATAATCATAAAAGTTTGAAATTGCAATTCCATCACTCTGAAAATCATTTTCAGATTTATTTTTAGGTATTTCTTGATAATATTTCCCCTTAGTTGCACCTTTTTTTTGAGGTCCTGTTATATAGCGATAACCTAAACC
>JBAQGX010000004.1:0-85484 GCA_049288015.1 Candidatus Nanoarchaeia archaeon
AACAAAAGAAGAACCTCAGTAAGTTTTAAAAATAACTTACCATATCCTCATTTGAGCTCCGGTAGTTTAATGGCTAGAACACGAGCCTGTCGCGCTTGAAACCCGGGTCCGATTCCCGGTCGGGGCGAATAGTTCCTAGTGAGTAGTAACATTTCATAAGATTTATAAATAGTAAAATGCTTAGTTTATTATGAAAAATACAATACCAGAACAATTAGATAATCCTTTTGGTAATAATTGGTATAAACTTACTAGTCCTGTTCAAGGAGTTATTGCTGCAATAGACTATGATGGGTGTAACAATGAAATTTATAGAATAGGTTTAAGTGCAATGCAAATAACAAATTTAGGGATTGAAAGAAAATCTGAAAGAGAATCTGTACCATTAAGTCTTGAGAAGATATTAGAAATTGAAAAGAGAATGAAAAAGGGACTTTTAGATGGTCAAGACTTTGGTAATTTGGGAATTAGATATAATGGAAAATCTCTTCAGGCTCAAGTTTATAATGCATTTGGGAAGAGAAGTATTGATGGTCCTGGAATTGCGATTTCATCCATCCTTGCTGAAGGTTTGGGGTTAAGGATTGGAGATAAAGTTAGATTATACACAGAAGATTCAATATCTCAAAAAAGTTTGGAAAAAGATTTTGATGATTATATATCCTATTTACAGCATCTCGACAGTCTTTAAGATTAATTCTAGGATTAGGAAGTTTTAAATAGTAAGATAATCTTACTTTCTTACAGTGGAAATAACAAAGATAAGCTCAAAAGGTCAGATAGTAATTCCTCTAAAAATTAGGAATGAACTCGAAATAAATGAAGGTTCGGTAGTTGCAATGGAGAAAATGAATGACATGTTAATGATTAAGAAGATAGATACTGATCTAATAAATCAATTTAAGAAAGGTTTAGAGGACGTAAAAGCAGGCAAGATAAGAAAAGTAGCCTAATTATTTACCTAATAACTTTTTCATATATTTTTTAAATTCGGGCAAATATTTTACTATTTCATTTATTGTTTCTTGTTGCTCTTTCTTTCTTCCAAAAGCCACCATTAATACAGCAGACAAATCATCATAAATTAAGTAATAGATTCTTTTTTCTCTTATTCTTTTCTCACGAAAAAATTTATACCTTATCTGATCTCCGACATAAGGATTTTCTTTGAGTTGTAAGTATATCTTTTTAATAATCTCTTTATCCAAATTAGAAAGTTTATCTATTTCTTCATCAAAGGTTTCAGTGGTATAAACTGAATAAGTCATAAGAAATTATAGCATTTCATATTTTTTATTTCTTTGCATTAAATTAGGAAACTTTTAAAAGCTTTAACAGCGTCAATAAATTAATAAACAGAAAAGACGCCCACCTATTCCGACTAAATTGTAATGCTCCCGGTCGGGGCGTAAAATTTAAAAAATATAGATGAACTTATAAATTGATTCTTATTAATAAGATAAAAAGAGATGGAAAAGAATAAATCTAGTAAAAAAGTGATTGTTAAGATGTATTCAACTCCCACATGTCCATGGTGTATAAAGACTAGGGAATTTCTTAAAAAGAATAAAATAAAATTTATAGATTTTGATGTTTCGAGAGATTCAAAGGCTGCAAAGGAGATGCTTAAGAAATCAAAAATGATGGCAACTCCCGTCATTGACATTGATGGAAAGATTATTGTTGGATTTGATGAGGAACAATTAAAAAAGATCCTCAAGATTAAATAATGAGAAATCCGCATCCAAAAAAACCGATATTTGAATACTCAAAAATTACTGAGTATATCTATATTGGCACAAACCAGTGCTGCTGGATGCACTTCAAAAATTCTTTGATAAAAAAAGGAGTTAAGGCAGATATAAGTTTGGAAAAAATAAGATTGGATCAGCCTTTTGGTGTTGAATACTATTTGTGGCTTCCAACAAAAGATCACGAGGCTCCAACCTTTAAACAGTTATCTTTAGGAACGGATTTTATTAGACAGTTAGTTGATAAAAAGATTAAAATCTTTGTTCATTGCAAGAACGGTCATGGAAGAGCTCCAACTTTAGTTGCAGCATATCTTATATCAACTGGGAAGAGCGTGAATGAGTCTATTGAACTGATAAAAATGAAAAGGCCAGTTATACATCCAACAAAAGTCCAAATTGCTGCTCTTAAAAATTTTAAGAAGAGAACACAATTAAAAATTTAACTTATAATTCCTAATCTTTAGATTTTTTCTTTTTTAATTATTTCTAGAAATGATCTCTTCAGTTGGAAGCACAATCTTTTTATTGTGTGAATTTCTTATAAAGTAAATGGAAGATGGTAGAAGGAATAGTATTCTGCTTGGGTCTTCAAGCTTATTCAATGATATAGGAAGCAATGCAATAAGTGCAATACTTCCATTTTACATAATCGCATTCGGGGGCGGAGGAATTGCAATTGGTTTGATAAGTGGATTAAGGGACGGAGTTTCGAGCTTATTTAATATCATAGGAGGTTGGCTGTCAGATAGATTGGGAAAAAGAAAACCTCTTGTATTTTTAGGATATTTAATATCTGATGTTTTCAAATTTCTTTTGTTGATTGCAAATTCGTGGCAGCAGATAATTGCGTTTGACTCTTCTTCAAGAGTTGGAAAGTTCAGAGATTCTCCAAGAGATGCAATACTTGCCAAATCTAAAAAGAGGAGAGGTAAAAGATTTGGTTTCCAGCAAATGATGGATAGTGCGGGGGCAGTGATAGGCACGCTGCTTGCCTTGTTTTTATTCTGGAAATTAAACATGAGTTTTAGTTCAATAATTTTAATTTCATCTATAATTGCTTTAGTGTCTTTAGTTACAGTATCTCTTGTCAAAGATTACAAAAGCAAAAAAGTAAAAAGCAATTTATTCAAGAGTACAAAATCGCTCAGCAGAAATCTCAAATATTTTATTTTTGTCACTTCAGTATTTGTCTTTGCAAACTTTGGATTCTACATGTTTTTAGAACTAAGAGCTAAGGCAATAACAGGGAATATTATTATTCCACTTATCTTGTTTGTTCTCTTTAATCTTGCCTATTCCATTTTCCCAATACCATTTGGAAAGTTATCAGATAGAATAGGCAGAAAAAAAGTTTTGTTCATAGGTTACACTTTATTTTTCTTGATTAGTCTTTGCCTTGCATTTACATCCAATATAGTCTATCTTGGGATTTTATTTACGCTTTATGGGCTGGTTTATGCAATTACAGATTCAGGCCAGAGGGCATTCATATCAGATCTTTCCGGAAACATGAAAGGAACTGCATATGGAACCTATTATTTTTTTACAGGAATAGTAGCTATAGCTGGAGGGATAATTGCAGGGCTTTTATGGAATATCAACTACAGTTTGATGTTTGCTTTTACTGCAGTTGTAGCTTTAATTTCAATAATACTTCTTATATTTGTAAAAGAAAAAAGTGTCTAGACATTAAAATCTCTTAAAGGTAATATTTTTATAATGGTTTTTAGTGGTTTAACTATGAATAAAAAGAGGTTTTTATTTGTAATCGTATTGTTAATTTTCATTCTGTTTTTTAGTCTTGTTACTGCGTCTGTGTTTGACTGGCCGATGTTTCATAATAATATTAATCGTACCGGTTATCAAAATGAGACTGTGAATATGACCAATTTTGGTTTAATAAGTACTTATTATACAATTGCTGTTCCAGATTCTCCAAGAGTTTCTAATGGGACTGTTTATATTGGCACAAGTAATTATATTTTTGCTTTAAATGCAACTAAAAATAGTGGGGAAAATCAAATATGGAACTATACTTTAGGAGGAGGTAGTTCTTGTTCTTCACCGGAGATATATAAGGGAATTGCTTATTCAGGATGTTCTGATAATAATATTTATGCTTTTAACGCGACAAACGGAAGCTTGATTTGGAATTACAGTACTGGAGAGCCATTATATTCTCCTTCTTCTCCAGCAGTGTCTAATGGGGTGGTTTGGATTTTAAATTATTTTGGTAATATTTATGCGTTGAATGCGACAAACGGAAGCTTGATTTTGAATTACAGTACTGGAGAGATAGATCAGTCTTCTTCGCCGGCTATAGCTAACGGGATAGCTTATATTTCAGTTGCTAGTAAGGGGGTTTATGCTTTTAACGCGACAAACGGAAGCTTGATTTGGAATACTATTGGTAATGGGGGTGGTTTCTCCACTCCTGCTGTGGCTAATGGAATAGTCTACAGTGCCTATGGCCCTTTGTATGCGTTGAATGCGACAAACGGAAGCTTGATTTGGAGTTATTTTATAGAGGGTGCTTCTTATTCTTCTCCAGCCGTATACAATGGGACTGTCTATATTGGAAGTAGTGATAAAAATGTTTATGCTATTAATGCTACAAACGGAAGTTTAATTTGGAATTATACTACGGGAGGTACAATTTCTTCTTCTCCAGCAGTGTCTAACGGGGTAGTTTGGATTGGAAGTTATGATAAAAATGTTTATGCTCTTAATTCAACTAATGGAAATTTAATTTGGAATTATACTACAGGAGGATCAATAGAGTCTACTTCGTCGCCTGCCGTGTCTCACGGTATAGTCTATATTGGAAGTGATGATGGGAACGTCTATGAATTTAGCAATCAAACTAGTCCTTATTATTGTGATTCTTGCATGAGCTGTAACTATGAAATCCAAGAGGCCAATCCGGGTGAGACTGTTAGATTGACTGCTTCAATAAGTAATAATGCACCTACAAATTATTGCATAGACTTTGCTGGTAGGGATAATGTAAATTTTGATTGCCAGGGCTACTCTATAACTAGTTCTAATCCCAATTTTAATCAGGATGGAATCTACCTAAACAGCTCTAATGGGGGGAGTAATAATGATACGATAAGTAATTGCAATATAGTTAATTTTGGAAATGGAATAGTGCTGAATTCCAGTTCAAATAATACCCTGTCAAATATAAATGAAACCTCTCAACTTGAGGGTTTTGGGATTTTTCTTGATTCAAATTCAAGTAACAATACATTATCAAACATAAACACCAGTTTCAACGCCCATGGAATTTTTCTTAACTCAAATTCAAACAATAACAGTTTGTCAAATATAAATTCGGATTCAAACGACGGCTACGGGATCTATCTCTCAGAAGTTTCAAATAATATTTTATCAAATATAAATACCACTGCTAATCTTGCTGGTGGATTTTACATATCATCCTCTAACAATAGTATTCTTTCCAATCTAGATTCCAATCTAGATGCATCTGTAGGTGTGGCTGTGTATTCTTGTGTCAATAATACGGTCGAGAATTCAATATTTTCAAATGAATCAGCTTCTGGAGGACAGGGGATTAGTGTAAGTGGCGGAGGTCTACCTTATCCGCAGAATAATACTTTTACAAACATAATTTCAATTAATAATTCTTATGGAGCTTACATAGCATCTGGTTGGAATAATACTTTTTCCAATATAACTTTAAATTTAAATTCTAATACGGGTGCTGATATTGAATTTTCTAATGATACTTTTACAAACGTGACTTCCGAAAATTCCAATGGGATTGGATTTTTTTTAGATTTAGATCCTGGAAATTCAATAATTAGAAATTCTAATATGAGCAACAATTCAATGAATTTATTTTTTGGAAAACTTTCAGAATTTTCTCCTTCAGAGTTTAACCAAGTGATAGACTATTCAAATATTTTCGATTATTCTTATAGACTGTATTATAACAGTTCGGTTTCAAATTATGTTTTCAGTTCAGCCAATGCTCCTAATGCTGCAATGATGATTTGCGAAAACTGCAGCAATGTAACTTATAAAAATCTTGATCTTAGCCATGAAACTAATTTTGGATTATACTTTTATAATACTTCTAACTCTTTAGTCCAAAATATCAACTCTAGTTTTAACGGCGATGGTATAGATCTAAGTTCAAGTTCTAACAATACTTTATTAAATGTGACCATTCTACTAAATAGTGGGGAGGATCCATATTATACTTTTTTTGCTAATAACAGTGTTTATCTTCTTTCTAGTTCAAATAATACTTTGAATGATATAACTGCATTTAATAATTCTCAGGCAGTTGGAATTAGAATTGGTCTAAACTCAAACAATAATTATATATCAAACATAAATGCTGGTTCCGACTCTTATGGAATTTATCTTAGTGCAAGCAATAATATCTTGTCGAACATAGATGCTAGTTTATCTTCCCAAGAAGGGATTTTTCTTGACCTTAATTCAAACAATAATACTTTATTGAATGTAAATGCAGATAATTCTACCAATGGGGGAATACAGTTGGATGGTTCAAATAATACTCTGATAAACATAACGGCAGACTATCCTGGTGGCATTGGAATTTTGCTTGATAGTTCCTTAGGTAGTAATTTGTTGTATAATGTAAGTGCGAATTATGTTATTGGGGAAGGTGGACCTAAATCATTTAATTCACAAGATTATGGAGACTACGCAATGGGTCCCCTTCCAAATACAAGAAGTTTTGGGAGTTATAAATTTAGTCCTCTTACGGGTGAGGGTCCGAATGGTGGAATTTCCCTCCAGTATACACCAAATAATGTGCTGAATAACATCAGTGCAATTGGAGACGGTTCTGCTTTTATAGGAGATATCTTACTTTCCTCAAGTTCAAATAATACGTTATCAAATATAAACTCTGGGGATTCTTCGGGAAGCCCTTGTGGAATTAATTTAGATTATTTATCTTCAAACAATAATTTAACAAATGTAACTGTAAATAATTGTTATAATACAAACGGAATTATATTGAGCGGCTCAGATAACATTCTGACAAATATAACTGCAGATTCTGACGGTAATAATGCAAATCTTAATGCATTATATGTAACAGGTTCAACCAATAATTTAACGAATATAACTGCAACTAGTAATGGTCTGGCTGGAATTTATCTTAGTGGAGATGTAGGTAACATTTTGACCAATGTAAATTCTTCAAATAATGTATATGGAATTTTGTTTTCTTCTTCTAGCTATGATACCTTATCTAGCTCTTACATTACAGATAATCTTTATGGCTTGGAGGATGATTTCGTACCAAATAACAATATGATATATAATAATTTGTTCAATAATACTATTTATAATGATAACCTTAATTATTATGAGCCTGGAATAAGCAATTTTAATACAACTTTAACTTCAGGAACAAATATTTTAGGAGGGTCATTTATCGGCGGAAATTACTGGGGTAGTTGGAGCGCTCCTGGAACAGGATTTTCTGATACTTGTGTGGATGCAAATTCTGATGGAATTTGTGATTCCCCTTATCCTTTGCAAGATGCACTGAATTATGACTACTTGCCTTTAAGCCTTGTTCAGCCAGGGAAGTCTGGGGTACCAACAATTACATTGAATACTCCAACAGATGGTTATACTTCTTCCGTATCTGGTGTTACTTTTAATGCTACGTTGACTTCTATTGTGCAGATTGCAAATGTTTCTTTGATATTAAATGGGGTACTAAGTCAAACAAACTCTAGTGAGATAGATAATGGAGATTATCTTTTTACATCAAACCTTGCAGATGGAAGTTATCTTTGGGCTTATTTAGCTTGTGATACTTCTGACTCTTGTGTAACTTCACAGATGCAAAGTTTAACTGTTTCAACTTCAGGAGGATTTTCTGGTAGTGGGGGCTCAGGAGGTTCGGGAGGTGGAGGAAGTGGTAGTTTCTCGGGAGGTAGTGCAGGTTCGGGTTCTTCCGGGGCAAGCACTATCTTTTCTGGAACGGGATATAATTTCTATCCAAATGTTCCTGTAACTATTTTGGTAAATGTGACTAATGTAGATTTGACTAAATTAGTAATTGTGTCTAGTAAAGTTGTTCAAGATGCTTCAATAACTATATTACCTGCTTCAAAGGCTTCTAAGTCTGACTTGAATGTTTCTTCGTCTCCAGGCCAAGTATATCAATCCTTCCAGATAAACACAAAAAATATAGACGATTCTGAGATTGCAAATGTATCATTTTACTTCAGAATGAATATGAGCTGGATGAATTCAAATAATCTGAACTCAAGAAATGTTTTACTATTCAGAAATACAGGAACAACTCTTATTCCATTGAATTCAACTTTTTTGTCAAATGATATGAAGTATAACTACTATAGTGCATTATCTCCAGGGTTATCAAAGTACTCAATATTTGCTTCAAATTCTGAATGTAATCTTGGAGATTTAAGATGCTTTGGCAATGATTTCCAGTTTTGTGGTTTAACTGGTTCTTGGATAGTTGTTCAGACGTGCCAATATGGGTGTAAGGATTTTGCCTGTGTTCCAAACCCAAAATCAACGGGTTTTTTGAATAATATAAAATCCAATGCAGGTGAATACTTATTTTATCTTGTAATCTTCCTTATCTTACTTGGAATTGTTGTTTTTGTTTATCTTTTATATAGATACATTTCTGGAAAATATAGAGAAATATCTAGAGTGAGTAAGTACCATTGAATAGTGTAGTAACTAGTCAGGAACTACATTCCGCAACATTTATATAGGTATAATTCTTCAAAAAACCATGAAAAACAATAGTCTTGCAAAGGTTGTGAGCACAGCAGCTTTGATAGCTGGTTTGTCCGCACCATTAGCAGCTGATGGCCTTTATGGTTTTGCCAGAATAGGAGCAGATTTAAATGATCGCCCTCCTGTTGTTCAAAACGATACTGCAGAAAAGCCTCTTATGGGCAATGGATTAGCAGGTACTTTTATAGGTACTGATTTGGAATTAAGAGCAGCTTTAGGATATGATTCTGGTAAATTTGACTTAAAAGTTGGACCTAAATTGGAATTAGCTCTTCCTGTTGCGAGAGAAGGTTATGCTAGTTCTACAGGACTTTCTGTAAATCCAGGTCTTTTTGCAAGAGCGTCTCTTTTAAAGTATCTTTTTGCCGAAGGATCCGCTACGTTGAATGGAGCTTATAGTTCTGATTCTTCTCAACCTACTCATATGGATTACGTAGCAAAGGCAGGAGTTGATCTCCCTATGTTTAGTGCTTCCTCCGGTAAGATGGAAGGTGGTTTTGGTGAGGCTTATTTTGGAGTAAGTATACCTCAAACTCTTGGTAATGTTTCTGTTCCACAAGGATCTAGTTTAGATACTAAGCCTAGTCTTGTATTCGGTTTAGAATTTGGATTTGAAACTCAATAATTTTTCTCATATAATTTAGTAATTTTTTATCAATAGTATTTGAACCGTTAAGTTAAAAGCGCTTAATTTTAGTAAATCTCTTGGAAATCAGATTGAATTAAGCTCCAATAACCCTAGCTTTAGACTAGGCGTAAAATTAGGAATAGAAGCAGGACAAGAAGAATAAGTAACTGTCGTATTCTTGAAATTAAATAATAACGCTTAAATAATCTTATACTTTTGTAATCCTATGAGTTCAAAAATAATTCTTGATTCTGAAGAAGGATTTGGAATTGTTCTTTCTGGAGGGGGAACGCATGGATCTTACGAGGCCGGAGTTATAAAGGCGCTTAATGAAGCAGGGATAAAATTTAAATTGGCTGCGGGAACTTCTGTAGGTGCCTTGAATGCATCTTTGATATCGGCAGGGAAGATCGATAGAATTGTTGAATTATGGGAGAATATCAGCCCAAAAAAAGTTTTAAGTTTCAGTCCAAAAATTTTCAGCCAGGGTGCTTTGCTTAACAATTTTCCTTTGGAAAAATTAATGCGCGCGGAAATAGACAAAAAAGCAACACATAATATAATTAATGCCTCTACTAAGTTGATTGTTATATCATGCGATTTAAGAAACAAAAAAGAGATAGTTGATAAGGAATTTAAAAATTATGAACAGATCATACATTCTATAATGTCCTCTTGCGCAATTCCTTTAGTCTTTCCTTCACACAAGATGTCCGGGAAACTAAAAGAAAAAGAATTAGAGAATTTACTAATTGACGGAGGCTTTGTCAATAATTTCCCTCTAAGAGTGGCCATCGAGTCTGGTTTATGCAAAACTTTTTTCACAACTTCCTTGAATGTGCCAGAAGTTGAAATTTCAGAGGATAAAAAATCTAATCGTCAGAATTTATTCCAAACTGGGATGAGGGTTCTTGAAATCGTTTTTACTGCAGCTTATATTAATGAGATAAATGAAATAAAAGAAAAGATAAAATTGGCTAATGACTTAAAGGATATACTTGAAACGAGGAGTATTCCCGCAAATATATTATCAAGGAAGAGAACCAAAAAGATAAAAAAATTGTATGAAGAGTATAAAATTTATGAAGGGGTGAATATTATTGAAATAAATCCCAAGAGAAAACTTCCAATAGGAGTTCTAGAATTTTCCGCAGACAAAGCAAAGAAGGCTATAGAAATGGGATATGAAGACGCCAAAAAAGAGCTGAAAAACATAGAGATTGTTTAGTGCTTAGACTTTCTTTTCTTTCTTCTTAGTAAAATGAATATGAATATTGCAGCTACAATAACTACTAAAATTATTGATCCAACCAAGGTCTGATTGATAGCATTAAGAGTCTGAACTTGTTATATAATAAAAAACAAGGATTAAAATGAGCAAAATAAAAGATTTGTTTAATATTGAAAATGCAAACTCAAAAGGTTTTGAAGATTATGAAAAGGGGGAAATACCTTTTGTTACTAATGGAGATTATGATAATGCTGTATTGGGGCTTGTAAAACCATTTAGAAAAGACAAGGTATTCAAAGAGTCGAGCATTTGCGTTTCTACTTTCTGTGAGGCAAGTGTTCCAGAGGTTCCTTTTTTAGCAAGGGGAAACGGCGGGAGCGGATTGGTTGTTTTAGTTCCAAAGAAAGAAATGAGCAAGGAAGAACTTTATTTCTATGCTTCCCAGATAAATAAGTTAAGATGGCGTTTTTCTTTTTCAAGAATGCTAATAAACAGGAGAATAGAAAATCTTGAACTTGTAGATTACAAAAAATTAGATTTCAAGATAAAAGAGAAATTGAATGAATTTTTACCAAAAGAAAAGATAAGGATTAAAATTCAGGAAAACAGAAATATAGAAATTCTAAGAGTTGATGATTTATGCGAAGTTGAAACAAGGAAAGCACTGCCCCAAAATGCTTCAACTCTTGATGGAAAAACTCCTTATGTTACAACAAGTGCTTTCAATAATGGAGTTTCGGGGTTTGCAGAAGAAAAGCCCAATTCAAAAGGCAAATGCCTGACGATAGCCCTTAATGGCTCTGTTGGAGAAGTATTCTTCCAGATAGACAATTTCATAACAAGCGGAGATAATGCAGTTTTGACTTTGAAAGAGGGATATAATCCTTATTTTTTGATTTATTTAGGAGTTTTATTAAGAAACAATCAGTGGAGATATAATTATTACAGAAAATTAACAATCGGGAAATTAAAAACGTTAAAATTGCCTATACCTTTCAATAATGGAAAGATTGATTTGGATTATATTGAGAAATTAGTTAAGAACTCTTATGGCTTTGAAGAACTAAAGAAATATCTATAAACATATTGTTAACCTTAATTAGATGAATGGGACATTAAATCTTACTCTTCCAACAAACTTAACCTCTAATCTTATAGCAGTAAATAATATACCATCTTCTATAAATTCTATTTCTCCTATTTGGCAGGCAGTTATTACTATAGTTATTTCTATTACTTTATTTCTTATTACTACATTTCTAAAGAACAGATATTTAGACCCCTATTTTGAATTTAAAAAAGAATTAAAGAACACTCTGAAAACTTTATACAGATATAATAACATTTTAACTAATGCTTTTCAAGAAGATAGAATAAATGATTATTTTAGGGAGAAAGTCTTAAATGCACAAGATGAAGTTAGAAAAAGATGGGCAGATTTACTCGTTTCAAGAGTTGGGATAAAATATACTAAGACTAAACTTGTGAAGAAACTATTTGAGAATAAAATTCCTACAGATGTTGAAATAACAAAGATAGCCGAGAACCTGTTATCTATATCTAATAGTCAAATTCTTTATTTTGAACAAAATGCACCAGAGGATATTTCAGCAGATTGTTTAGATAGAGATGCTAAAATTAAAGAGATTACAGATATTCTGTTAAAATATTGAAATCTCTTTAAATTATAATAATCTTTATTTATAGTAATTCTCTCTTCAGAAAATGGGAGAAAGAACGGGATTAACTCCTGTAGATATAAACGACCCTCTATTTCAAAGAAAGAAAGAAATTATCGGGGCTATGAATTATACCTCTGGACTTTTGCATAGAGCAGATGACGACAAGAATAATCTTATTTTATGGGTTATTGCAATTTTATTAGGGACGTTAATGGGGGGATTTTTACAAACAGGAAATTATATAGGAGTATTGATATTTGGAATAATATTGATTATTTTACTTATCTGTTTTTTTGTAAAAAAGAATGATGAATATAATGATTTATGGAAAACCTATCTTAATATAGAGAAACAAGCAAAGGAAAATAGTATAGATTTACCTGAAAATCCAAAGAAGATAAAGTTCTTCAAATTGCTTTTTGAACAATTATTTTAGGATAAAAAATCTCCCGTTTCTTAACACTATATTTCATCTCCCGAATTCCTAACACTCTCTTGATTACGGTTCTGTTTAATATTTAGCTGTTTCATTTTGGGTGTTACTTGTCGGCTGATTTATTATTTTTAAGAATTTATATAAAAAGTATAAAGATAAGAAAGATGAAAAAGTTAATTTAAGTTATTTTTTAGGAAGAATATTTCCATCTAATTTAAGTATTGGGTATATCAATTTTCATACTTTTGATGAAAAATTTTTATCATATTATTCAAAATTTACAAACTTGAAAAAACTTAAAGTAAATAAACAAAAATTAGATAATTTAATCTCATTAGCTTCAATTAGTTTTTTTGTTGGTTTAGTTGAACCAAAAGACAGAAAGATAATCATACAAAATGAAAGTAAAATAAGAAAAGATTTTCAAATTAAAAATCTATTAGATTATGAAAGTATAACCGAAGCAAGTTGGATTAAAGAATTAACGGAGATATTTCCTAATGAAACGGAAAAAGTTTCAAATATTTCTAAAAAAATCTTTGATACAATTCAAGAGTTTATTCCTATAATTAGAGAATATCTCTAATTATTAAAAAAAGAAGTGAGGTTAAGAAAATTCCTATTATCAAACCTAAGATAAAATAATCTCTTTTTATCGCTTTAATTTCTTCTATTTTTATGAACATTTTTAATTTGAGCCGACAAGCTTATAACTCGTCGGCACCTTTCTATTTTGGAGTTTAGAAAGCATGAACGAAGAAGAAAAGAAAAAAGAGATTATTGAATTAAGAAAGTGGGAATTATCTTCCTTAGATAAAGATGGTAGCAAGATGAGATTTCTTCTTTTGGGTGCATGGGGAACTTTATTTTTATCCCTTTTTTCAGCAGTTGTTTTGTTAGATAAAACCATTAACTTTCTGGGTGTTACAAATAGTAATTTTATTGGTGTTATGCTCGTTCTCTTGATTGTAATTATTTTAGTCATGGACAAATATGACCGATATTTATTAGATTGCTGTGATTGGCTTGCTGGAGCAATAAGGGACGACAAGATATTAACAGAATCCATGCCTTTGATGAAATGGTGGAATGTAATAATCTATCCAAAGAGATATACAAAAAAGAACCCAGAGAATAAATTAATATACTAAGAACTATAACTCCAACAAAGGCATAGAATGTTACTTGTCCCTTTTTATTCTTCAGCCGAGATGCAACAGCCATCATTTAACAGCACCTCCTGCAACAGAACCCTTGATTACATAGCTTTATAAACCAAAGTATTAACCAGTTATTATAGATTATTTGGTAAGTTCTTGGGCGGTGTCCTAAAGGACTTCGACTCAAGATAGATTTCTTGTAGCAAATAAATTGTAAGATGAAAAAATTCGAAGAACTTGGATTAAGTGGAAACCTGCTTAATGTCATTAAAGAAGAAGGATTTGAAGCTCCTTCGGAAATTCAGGAAAAAGCAATTCCTTTAGCACTTGCTGGAAAAGATATTATTGGAGGCTCTGCTACTGGAAGCGGAAAGACACTTGCATTTTCAGCTTCAATAATTGATAACATAAAGCCTAATAGAAAAGTCCAGGCATTGATTCTCACCCCCACAAGAGAGTTGGCAGAACAGGTTGCTGAAACAATAAGGAAGTTTTCAAAGAATGCAGGTCTTAATGTTCTAGCAGTTTATGGAGGAGTTAATATTGAGCAACAAATAAGAAGACTTGGCTCTGCAGATGTTGTTGTTGGAACTCCGGGAAGAATTCTTGATCATATGGAGAGAAGAACTTTAAGATTAAATAACATAAAGATTCTTGTTTTGGATGAAGTTGACAGAATGTTCGATATGGGTTTTCACAGAGATATTGAAAAAATCTTAGGTGAATGTCCAAAAGATAGACAGACAATGATGTTCTCCGCCACAATTTCAGATGATATAAGCTATTTTACAAATAAATACACACAAAATGCTGCAAAGATTGTAGTAGAATCTTATGTAGATAATTCAAAATTAAGACAATTTTATTACAATGTTGACTCAAAGGAAAAATTTTCTCTTTTTATTTCTTTATTGAAAAAGGAAAATGCCGATTCAGTTATGGTTTTCTGCAGTACCAGAAGAAATGTTGATTTTGTTGCACAAAATTTAATAGAAAATAATATTAGCGCAAGTGCAATTCATGGCGGACTTGATCAAAATAAAAGAATAAGAGTTTTGAAGGAGTTTCATGAAGGAGGAACAAGTGTTTTAGTTTGCACAGATGTCGCAGCAAGAGGACTCGACATTAAAGGGGTAAGCCATGTATACAATTATGATCTTCCTGCTACCAGCAACGAATACATTCATAGAATTGGAAGAACTGCAAGAGCAGGAGAGGAAGGGGAAGCTATAAATTTATTATCAAATAGAGATTATGAAAATTTCAGAAATATCTTAAAGGATTCTTCCTTAAAAATAGTCTGCAAAGATACTCCTGAATTTGATTCTGTAAGAACAGTGTCTGAGTCTAGATCTAGCAGAGGAGATTCAGGAAGGCATCAAAGGAATTCAAGAGATCATGGAAGAAGGGATTCAAATACAAGAAGAAGTTCGCGATTTGGAAACAGAGACAGACCAAGAAGGGATAGCGGAAGAAGAAATTCTAGAAGAAGATAAAATAGTATATATTCTGCAAGTATAAGAAGATTTTTAAATTAATTTCTTATTTAGTTTTATGGTTGATTCGGAGACTAAAGCTTTTTTTGAAAAGTCGAAGAAATTTTTCAGCAAAAAGAATGTTCAGTGGATTATAACTGCAATAATTCTTCTTGTTATAATATTTACTGCAACAAGTATAAGGCTTTCTAATGTTTCTCTGCTTGTAGATCCTACATCTGGAAATTATACTCTATCCGATCCAGATGCATTGTTATGGATGAGGCTGGAGGGACATTTACTTCAGTATGGAAATCTAAATGGTATCGATACTATGAGATATCCTGCATTGAATGTTACTTACAGCCATGAAATGCTAGTTTATGTTGTCGTTGATGCATATAAGATTATAAGCTCTTTTGATAATAAGATTACTTATCAGTTTTTGGATGTGGTCTATCCGGCTTATGCATTTTTAATAGGCCTTATAATTTTCTTCTTCCTCATTTATGTTCTTACAAATTCGAAGACTGCCGCGATTCTTGCAAGCGCTTTTTTAGCTTATTCTCCTGCATATTTATTTAGAACTATTTCTGGAGTTTCGGGACATGAAGCACTTGGAATAATGTTCTTATTTGCAGTTTTCTTAGCATTTGTTTTAGGAATAAAGAAATTTAGTAAAAATTGGAAACAAACGGCTATTTGGAGTATTGTTGTTGGACTACTTACAACATTCTCTTTTGCATCATGGGGAGGAACAATAAATTTTATATTTTTGATTTTGCCTCTTGCATTATTGCTTTACTACTTGTTTAATATCGAAGAAGACAACATTAAGTTAAAATACAAATTCATTGCATTCTATTTTATTTGGATTTTAACTGCAACACTTGGAACTCTACTGGTTAATTTTACTCCCTCTAACTTATATTCTATTTTCTTTGAAGCTTCGGGAGCTCTTGTTCCTGCTGTATTATTGTTTGTACTTGTTGATACTATCTTGAACTATTATAAGCCAGTTAAGAAATCCAAATTCAGGTTAATCTTCTCTGCAATAGCAACTTTGGTTCTTGGATTTATTGGACTTGCAACTTTAGGAAAAGGAGGATTTGGTTTAATCTCAAATATTTACCAAGCCTTGATACATCCTCTTGGAACAAACAGAGTTGGACTGACTGTTGCTTATTATGCACAGCCTTATCTTACAGACTTTCAATCACAGACACTTCTTTCTTTCTTTTGGATATTCCTTCTTGGTCTAGCAATAATATGCATTGAAATAACAAAAGGAGTAAAGTCTGTTAAACATAGGATTTATTTGTCTATAGCAGGAATTGCTGCAATTGCTGGAATATTATTCAGCAGATACTCTTCATCTAGTGTTCTTAACGGAGTAAATTTCCTAAGTCAGTCAATTTATTTTTTAAGTTTTGCCATTCTCGTTATTTGCCTATTGTGGATATATTACAAAGATAAACATAAAATTGATGATTCAATGATTTTTATTTTCCCTTTCATGATGATCATGCTCATAACGGTAAGAGCAGCCGCAAGAACAATATTCATGGTAGTTCCATTTATGGCACTTGCAGGGGGATTGTTAATTGTAAAGTCAGCAGAGTATATGAAGAAATCAAAGGGACATGAGAGAGCTTACGTTGCAGGAGGATTATTGGTTGTAGCTTTGGCATTATCCTTTTTTTATTTAGCTGGAAATCCTTTTACTTCGAGCTCAGGAGCTTATGTATTATCTTCTGCGCAAGCAAAACAAGTTGGTCCTCTTACGAATGACCAGTGGGAGAATGCAATGGCTTGGGTCAGAAATGACACTGCTCCGGGAAGTGTCTTCCTTCATTGGTGGGATTATGGTTATATTTTACAGACAATTGGACTAAGGACAACTGTTCTAGATGGAGGAAATTATAATGCCTATTGGGATCATCTTATGGGGAGATATGTCCTTACAACACCAGATCCAAATACAGCATTTGCATTCATGAAAGCACAGAATGTTTCTTATCTTCTGATAGATTTTACTGACTTTGGAAAATATTCTGCGTTTTCTAGTATAGGAAGTGATTCTAATGGAACGGACAGATTTGCGGCTCCCACTCTTCTTGCGTCAGATCCTTCACAGCAGCAAAATACCAGCAATGGAACAGTAAGAGTTTACTTAGGCCAGACTTTTGTTGATCAAGATATAGTCTATCAGGGAACTTTTCTTCCAGGGGTTTCTTCGACGAATGGAGGAGTAACTTCTAATTTTAATTCATATCTTATTGGAACAGTAATGTCCTACTCACAAAGCAGCAATGGTTCTGTATCAATTCAACAGCCAGATGGTGTATTTTACTACAACAATCAGAGATATAGTCTTCCTCTGAGATATGTTTATTATAACAACAACATAATTGATTTTGGTACTGGAATAAATGCTACTTTCATGATTATTCCAAGTCTCTCCACGCAAAGTGGACAAATTCAGCTTGATCCACTTGGTGCAGGAATTTATCTTTCTCCAAAGGTTCAGCAGAGCTTGTATGCAAGATTATATCTTATGAATGATCCTTATGGTCAGTATAAAACATTCACTCTTGCAAATGTTCAGGAGAATGATATAGTAAACAATCTAAGATCTCAAGGAGTCAATCTTGGGGAATTTGTTTACTTTCAAGGACAACTGCTTGCACCATTAAAGATTTGGAAGACAACTTATCCTTCAGATATTCTTGATCTTCCTCAATTTAGACAACCTAGTGGAGCATATGCAGGTCTTGATAATTTAACTTTGACAGATTAAGTATTATAAAAAAGATTATAAAGTTATTTTTTGTAAGTGCTATATGGGTAAAAGAGGTGTAGATCCAGTCATCGCAGTCTTGCTTCTCGTCGCTCTTACTGTTTCTTTGGGAGTGGGGATTTTTGTTTGGTCAAGGAGTTATGTTTCAAAAACAACTGAAAGCGCTTCCACTCAAGAGGCATGTTCTGGAGTAAAATTCAGTGCAGCAGATTTTTGCTACAATACTGCTTTGACAACAAACATAAATAACAACAACCAAGAAAAGTCTACTAACATAAGATTTGACGTTGAAAATGATGCATCGCAAAATATTTCCAGTTTCCAATTAGTACTTGATGAAGTATCTGGCGATTCAACAACAATCTCAACCATTCCTTATAGTGAAGCTCCTTCAATTCCGGGAGGAAAGCGATTAACTTCAGATTTTATTTCAAACACTAGTCCAATAACTGCGATTCATGTGGCTCCCCAGATTGAATTTAATAACCAACCAGTAGACTGTTATGAAGAAGAGCAGATTGTTGATACAGGAGGAATAACTTCATGCTAGGACAAAGATTATTATTTCTAGGAATTATTCTAGTTGTCTCTTTGAGCTATATTTCTGCTTCGGGAATATCAATAAATCCACCTTCAATTGTTCAGGGGACTTATGCAAACATAACTATCAGTCTGTCTCAATACAATGGCTATGTTTATTTTTATCAACCTGGATCTACAAGTCCAGTCAATGTGAATCTTAATCTTGGATGCGGCAACAATTGTACCCCAAACACTTATTCTTACAACTTTTCTTCAATTTCTTTTTCTCCCGGAAATTACATAATGTCTGTCTTTTCGCTTGATCCTTCAAACACAGGATGGGTTAATTCTACTTTTACTATAATATCTGGGACATGCACTGCCTCCAATGGAGGAATTAATTATTATGTTGGCGGCGTAGTTACTGGACCATATGGCTCTCAAACTGATACATGTCTTTCTGACGGAAAAACTCTTGAGGAATATTATTGTTCTGGTTCAAATATTAGTATGAGTACTTATGTATGCACAAATGGATGCAGCAACGGATATTGCCTTCCTGCAGTATGCACTGGTTTTGGACAAACCTCTTGTGGCTCTTCATGTTGTAACAGTGGACAAGCTTGCAGCAATAATACCTGCGTCAGTCCGCAATCGTCATATACTGAGAATAGTACATGCGGCAACGGAGTTGTTGATTTTCAGTCGGGAGAAGTTTGTGATGTAAATAATTTTACACAGCAAGATGGATCTATTGCTAGTTGTGCTTCTCAACTCGGGAAAGGATATTATGGAAGTTTAGGATGCAGCACTGATTGCAAGATAATTGATACTTCACAATGCGTAAATCAGTCGACGTCAACTTGCTCCGATGGAACTTTTGCAAATCAGTGCTCTATTAACCAACCCTATTATTGCAATCAATTAAGTCTTTTGGGAATACCTCTTTCTAATTATTTATCTTACAATTGTTTTGTTTGTGGGTGCCCTTCTGGAACTGTGTGTTCTTCTATTGGAACAAACTGTGTAGTTGCTTCTACACTTCAATCTACTATTTCATCTCCACCCCCAATAGGATTAAACCAAAAAAATTCTTCATTATACAAACCGAATATGGTTTTCCTCCTGTCGGATGCTAACTGGGAAAGTGTTTTGCCTTTTGTTTCTACAACAACCTGGACTGACAGTTTGGGAAATATAAACAAGTATCCCTCATTAATTTATTACGATCAGGGACAGGGTCAGGATGTTTATGTTTTTGATGCAAGTTCAATAATCAATTTTATGCAACAATATAGTCCTTCAAAAGTTATCATTGTTGGGAATAGCCCTCAGCAATTAGATGATTCTCTTGTGGCTTCTCCTTCTGTAGGAGCAGGGTTACAAATCAGCCAGATTCAAAGAATTAATCCTCAAGATTATCTTGGCTACTGGAGCTCATTTAATACTGTTGTTTATGTTGAGGATAATTATACACTTGGTTTATTGGCTTCAACTTATGCTTCTTTGATAGATGCACCATTGATTATTCAGGGAAGCAGTGTTGATTCTTCTGCAGTTTTCTCTGGGAGAAATGTAATATGTGTTGGAAATGTAAATCCCTCTGGAAGCAGCTGTTCCCAAACCTATACTCTTTCACAATTGCAAAATCAGTATGTCAACCAAACTGGAACTAATAAAGTTGTATTGGTAAATCCTAATGATTGGACTAATGGAGAGTCATTGACAACTGTAGGTGAGAGTCAGAAGCTCATATCGGACAATGTACAAGAAATATTCCTTAAAACTTCTTTAGTATCACCTTTTTTGGCATCAGCAAGACAAGAACTTTTATTCAGCACAACGCAAACATCTGACTTTGCAATAAATTCTGCGCTAAAGGCCCAGATTAGTTCAATGAATGTAAAATATCTGACTATAATGGCTTCTCCCTTGACAATTCCAGCCAGCCAGTATATGTATAGTGTTGGAGGAGAAGATATATACAAATCACTTGATCAGACTGAATATGCAGACACAGATAATGATGGATATCCTAATATTGACACGGGAAGAATAATGGGATTCAGTTCTTCTGATGTTTCAAGCTATGTTGCAAGAGATTTATTTTATTCTGCATTCCCAAGAACAAATAGCATGATGTTTATGGCAAGCTCTTTTCAGTACATGATAGATGATGCAAATAGTTTGGCCAGCAGATTTAAAGGTCAAGGGTATAATTCTACTACATCTACTTCATTACAAATTGCTCCCACTTTTAATTCTAGCTTATGGCTAAATCGAGATTTGATAGATTATATGGATCATGGAAATTGGAACTGGGCAGGAATTTATTCGCAAAGCGTTCCTGTTTTAAGTAGTTCCTTAGTCTTTGCCGATGCGTGTTCAACTTGTTCTGTTTCTGGAGAGAATGTTCAGGATCCGTCTTCATTTTGTAATTGGGTTATAAAACAAGGTAGCGTTGGAATTTTAGGTGAAGTAAGCGTCGGATTTACTGGAAGCAATATTTTTGATAATACTTTGAATGAGCTCTATTTTACCAATTCTGCAACACTTGGACAAGCATTTACAGATTCTTATAGCCCTGCAAATTTTATGGCTAGTAATTATAGTCTATATTATATGACTACTCTTATCGGAGATCCAATGTTCCAAATTCAATCTTGTTCTGATGGCACTAATTTTGGACAGTGTTCTTCAGCTAAACCTAATTATTGTAATATAGATGGAAGTCTAGTTGCAAAGGCAGGAATCTGCGGATGTCCTAGCGGCTATAGTGTGTTGGGTGATTCATGTGTCAAAGAGTGTTCTGATGGCACTCTGGTAGGACAATGTTCCCAAAATCCTGTTCATTCTATCTATTGCAATAGCAGTGGAAGTTTAGTAGACAATGCAACTTTATGTGGTTGTCCTAGTGGCTATATTATTTCAGGAGGGGTATGTACACAATCTTGTTCTGATGGTACCTATTTGGGACAGTGTTCTTCAAATGAACCTATGTATTGTAACAGCACGGGATCTTTAGTAAGTAATGTAAGCGTTTGCGGTTGCCCTACTGGTTATATCATTTCAGAGGGTTTATGTAGTCAATCCTGCTCGGACGGAACTTTAATAGGACAATGTTCCTCGACTAAGCCTAATTATTGTAACAATGGAAATTTGATAAACAAAGCTAGTGTTTGCGGTTGCCCTACGGGCTATACTATATCTGGAGAATTATGCATTCAGATTTGTTCTGATGGTACTATGGTTGGACGGTGCTCTTCAACCAAACCTAATTATTGTAACAATGGAAATTTGATAAACAAAGCTAGTGTTTGTGGTTGTCCTAGTGGATATAATGTATCAGGGGATTCATGTAATGTTGTTACACCTCCTAAAATCAGTAGTTCTGTAGCTTCTAGATGTCTCCCCAGCGGAACTAATGTGACAAATACAGCCTTTTGCTGTAATGGAGGAATGTGGATTACAAAACAAACTCCTAATTTCTGCGGTTGGTGTTCAAACGGAAAGAGTTGGTGCTGGCCTTGGAATTGGAGACTAGGCTATAATGTTTTGCATTGCGGAACTCATAGTGTAAATGATTATCAAGTTTGCAAATAATAAAATGGCAAAACAAAATATATTCGGGAAGAGAATTTTTATTTTAGTACTTGCAAGCTTATTTTTATTAAGCACTATATCTGCATTGAGCATAAGCATAAACATGAATCCTACTTTTAGTCTAGGCCAAAATGTTTCGTTCAGTTACACTTTCCTTTCTAGTTCAGCTATTTCTGGAACTTATACAATAGGGGTCTCCTGTCCTAACGCTCCAATTCCTTTGTTAAGTGTTCAAAATTTCAGTTTGGGGGCAAATATCCCTTTGATTCAGGCTTATACTTATATATCAAACTTGACCGATAATGTTGATCCTCAAACATGTAATACGACAGTTTCTACCATAAGCCCGATAAGTATTTCGCAAAGCCAATCTTTTGCATTGCAAACAAATCCTAGATTTAATTTTAATGTAGCTGTATGTAAAGACGCACAGTGTAATAGAGCATCAACAATATTTGATCTTGACAATAATATTTATCTTGAGTACATGTCAAATGAGACTAATCTAAGTGTTAAATCAGTATTGACTTACCCTGATGGAAGCACTGAAAGTCTAAATTTGCCTGCTCAGATTACAGCAAACCAGAAAGGCACTTATTCTTTAAATGTAAATGCTTCTAAAACAGGTTATAAGACAATCAATGAGCAGATCTCATTCGGAGTTATACAAAGTGAAGTAAATATTCCATATACAAGTATAAGTTCATCACAAACTGGGCCAAGCGGTCTTTCTGTCTATATTATAATAATTGCACTTATTGTTCTAGCCTTGATTACTATTGTGTCTTTCATTTTGTTTAGGCTTATAAAAAAGAGAGAAAAGAAATAATTTCTTCTAATTTTTAAACTATTATTTCTTTAGCATATAATGGCAAATACACTTGGAAAAGCAAAGAAGCAGAGAGGAAAAAGTAATTCAACGAACAGGCATAAACAGCCAATTCCTTTGATGATAAATGATATCATTGAACAATCTGATTTAATATTGGAAGTTCTTGATGCAAGATTCATTGAAAAAACAAGACATAAAGAAATAGAAAAAAGGATAGAAGGAATGGAAAAGAGAATAATCTTCGTCCTTAATAAGTCCGATCTTGTTAATGTGCGTGAAATAAACAGGCAGCTTGAAATAGAAGATATTAAGCCCCATATCTTTTTTTCATCTAGAGAAAGGAAGGGGACAGCAATTTTAAGGAACTACATTAAGAAAGAGGCTAAGAAAATAAAGAAAGATGCAGTCAACGTTGGGGTTATTGGATATCCTAATACAGGAAAGAGCTCTTTGATAAATGTTCTTATCGGAAAGCCATCTGCAAAAGTTTCTTCTATTGCAGGGTTTACAAAGTCAATACAAAAAATAAAGCTTTCAAAAGGAATTTATCTTATTGATACCCCTGGAATTATAACTCCTGAAGAGCAGCTATCAGGAAACAGAGAAAATTCAATAAGAAATTCTCAGATTGGAGCTATTGATTGGAATAGAATAAAGGAACCAGATATTGTTGTTAATAGTTTGGTAAAAGAATATCCTGGGATACTTGAAAAGTATTATAATATTAATGCAAAAGGAGATTCTGAGACACTCCTTGAAATGCTTGGGCGAAGACTGAACTATCTAAAAAGAAATAATATTGTCGACGAAACAAGAACTGCCAAACATATACTAAGGGAATGGCAAGAAGGAAAGATAAGACTTGAAAGATTTTAATCATTAATATATCTAATTTAGCAACAATCCTTAAATACCTATTTTTAATTGATTTAGTATGCTGAAAAAAGAAATGAGTAAATCAGAGGTTGAGAAGGAACTTCAAGGTAAGGGGGATTATGTTCAGATAGACAGTTTGAGGAGATTCTTGAAAGAAAATCTTCCTCTTGATGTAAAGAAGTTTTCCTTATCGAAATTGGTACTAATTTACGAAGGCAGAAAAATGTTTTCAGAAGCTGCGGATTTATACGGGAAACTTGCAGAAATTTCAATGAATTCTGCAGAGAGATCAGGATATTTAACAAAGCAGGTTGAAAACTACATAAAGTCTGGATTTTTTGACATGACTGATTTGATTATGAACAAGCTCATCAGCGAGACAGTAAAGTTTACTGACAAGGCAAAAATAACATCTTCGATTATAGATTTCTACAAAAAACAAGCGGATATATATGAAAGAGAAAGAAGAAGAAGCAAGGCAGTGGAAATATATGAAAAGCTTCTTATAATGAAAATTTCCGATTCAGAAAGAGATCTTGTAAACAAGAAGCTAATGGATTTGTACAAAGCGCTTGGATTGATAGACAAGTATATCAAAATCAAGGAAGCTCCAAACAAACCTGTCAAGCCTTCTCCAAAGTATGATTATGATGTAGATTAAAACATAATATTTATAATTACAATTTCTTTTGATATATACGATGGAAAAAAGAGGTCAGTATTATCCTACAAAAAGAAGAAGTGGAGTTTGGATTTTGCTGCTAATAATAGTTGTTGGTGTTGTAATTTATGCAAATAGCCAGGGTATAATTCATCTTTCTCTTCCTAGTCTCGGGAATTTAAGCTTGGGATCAAATTCAGTTCAAGCATGTGTGCAAAAAGTGAACAACTGTTCTTCTATAATAAATTTAAAATATGGTACCAATGTGACAGTATTAAATGATTCGCAGGCGCAATCTGCAAGTGATGCAAATAGTTTTCTTTCAACTTGGAAAGGTTCCTCACAGCAAGGTAATATCTCAAGTTATAATGTAACTGCATATCCTATTGTTTTAGTTGCAACAAGATTTGATAATTCCAATGGGAAGTCTCCATACGTTTTTATATGCAAATCTGACGGCAATTTGGAAGAGAAATCAAGCTTGGGTCTTTGCTGATTGACAATAAATTTAAAACGTTTATCCAATTATCTTAAGGATGAGGTGGGCGAGAGCGGTTTTGGGATTTTTATCTATCTTTCTTGTTTTAGGCCTGCTGTCATTATACTGGTTTGATCCATTCAGCTCTGATCAATTCCTTTCGACTACTCCAATCAATTCAAATTTTAGCATTAACTCCTCATCGCAAATGCAATTTTATCCTAATCTAAGATATCCTTCTCCAAATATATCTTATAATGTTGATTCAAGCCTTTGCAGCCTGCAAAGGCAAGATGATATGAGAAGAGCATTAAGTATAATTGAAAATGCAACTAACTTAACTTTTTATCAAACAAATATTAATCCTGAAATCTCTATTACTTGTGATAATAAGATTATTGTAAATAAGAGTTATTTTATCGCTGGAGAAGGGGGCCCTGTAAATATAACTCAAGATGGGCCTTTTAACGTCATAAATGAGGGTCAGGTCCTTCTTTTAAGGGATTCTAACTGCCCTATGCCAAACATTGCCACTCATGAGCTTTTGCACGCTTTAGGGTTCGCACACTCGTCAAATCCAGGCAATATCATGTATCCAATTACAAGTTGCGATCAAACACTCGGTCAAGATATTCCAAATTTGATTAATAATCTTTATTCCATTCCTACTTATCCAGACTTGCAGTTCGAAAATGTCTCAGCATTTGTTCATGGTAGATATTTAGATACTAATTTGACTATAGTCAACTACGGGCTCGAGAGTTCACAGTTGTCAGAAGTTATAATATCCGCAGATGGAAACGAGATAAGCAAAAGCGCAGTTGATCCAATAGACATCGGCAGCGGCATTAACTTTGATTTTAAAAATATATTCGTGCCAAACATTGATACCAATGAGATAGAATATACTATCCATTCAAATTTTACAGAGCTGAACAACAGCAACAAACAAGTAAAATTAACAATAAATAACTAAGTTATTCGTCTAGGTCAAGATCATCAACAAAGCTGTCAACAGTGTCCGAATCCTCGTCCTCTCCGTCTTTATCAAAATCTTTTTTCTTCATTTTACCTCTTTTGAATTCTGCTACTAAATTATAAAAAAAGATTTTATTTTTAAATATTTCTATTCACTATTACCGATGATTAATGACAGAAATTTATGATAGATTTTACTTTTGTTATTCAATAATGAAACACAATTATTTCTCAGATTTCTTTTTTTCGGATCCATTTTCAAACTTGTAGTCTTCTATCGCGCGATTTATGGATTCAACGTCATCATATTCTCTTAGCAGATGATTTATTATTTTTCTTTTCAGTTTTTCTTCAACAGGCTTGCTCAAATGCAGAAATTTTTCTCCAGTTTTTGCATCTTTTTTTTCTGTGACCTCAATATTCTTGTTTGCAAGATATTCAATCCAATTTGCATGCTTTAAAACTTCCATGTCTTCCTCTTTCATATTGTAATTAGTATATCTGTATTTTTAAAAATATCCCCGCTTACTTCATTGAATAAAGATTAATTTCTTTTGTATTTTTTTTAAAAATTATCTTTATTATATCTCTAATATTTTTTCTGTAAATTATAAGAGGGATTATTGTAATCAATATCAGTATAGATAAAAGTAGAGTAAGATAAACTAAATTACCAATCTGAAGCAAGTACAATACTAAAATAAGCCCAATTACATTCACCAAGTTTCCGATTATGCTTATAATAATTAATTTTGCGGTTTCATTCTCTCCAAATCCTCCGATAATACATCCGAAAGGCGAAGGGAAGAAATAAACAAAATTGAAAAGCACTACTAGAGCAGTGTGATGATTCTTGAATATTTTTTTTAATTTCTTGGCATTATCATCATTCAAATTGATGTATTCCTCAAATGATTTACGCCCGACTTTTCTTGATATAATAAAGATCAGTGGAATTCCTAAAATTATCCCTATTGAAGTAAGAATTATCAAAGTGGGTGTGGTAAACAGAAAAAATCCGGAAATTACTGCCACGGATGTAAAAAGCCCGGTCATAGTTGTGAATAAAATAATCAAAGTATACAATGGCTGAGCAAAATCTTCATAGTTATAAAGCAACTTAGTAATAACTTCCTGATTAAAACCAAAAAGGGATTCAAAAATTATGATTCCAACATAAAGAATCAGGAAAGCAACAAACAATCTATTCCTTAGCTTCTTAAAATCAATATGCATACCAATAAATAACTTTAATATTTTTAAGACAATTGGATTTTAAATCTGCCTAAATAATCATTGTTTCCTCTTTGTGTAAATTAAGAAATATTATCATTTAAACATTCTTATTTTCTTAAATTATTGAAAAACTTTGTCTCTCAAATCAATATTTTGCCCATTAAGATTATACAATGTTATAGGAGATACTTTGTATTCGTCAACATCAATTTCCATAAAAGTTCCATTGTTCTCGTTATTATATTTTCCAAGAAGCCCAGGATTTGCAACAATGGTTCCTGTTTTTGGTTCTTTTGATACAAAAGGAACGTGATTGTGCCCAGACAAAATCAAATCTGGCTCTATTCTATAAAGATAAGCAAGAAGTAATGGGTTTCCTTCATATTTATTGCTTCCTTCAAATCCAATTGGAGGAGTATGGGTCAATACAACGCTTGCATCTTCATGATTGGAAAGATGGCTAAATCCTTCTTTCATATTATATCTCATAACAGATTCTTGAGGTATGTCTAAAGGAATTTCTGCCGCTCCACCATAGCCTGCAAACTTGAAACCCTTAACTTCTTCTGGAAATCTAAGGTGAAGGTTATAAGGAGCAAGAACATCATCTATATAATTAGTATCCAAATCTCCAGGGACAATGAAAACTCTTTGTTCTAAAGTATCAAATCTCTTTTTAAATTCTACATAATTATCAGCAATCTTTTTCTTGCCTTTTTCTCCAATATTTAAGTATGTTATTGCTTTTTCTCTAATCTTGTTGTTTGATTGAATTTTTCCAGAAGTAATTAGCCCTGCAGCATCATAACAGTTAATTCTTCCCTGCCCGTTGGATCTTTGATTAAGTTGTAGAGACATATTTAACAGCATCTTATAAGCTTCATAAAATTGCTTCTTTTCTTGTTCATCAAAATGATTACCATTCAAATCTCCGCTTATTGCTAGAACATCAGCCTTGCTTTCCCTAACAATTTCAAGCGCTTTATCAAATGTTTCAAAATCTCCATGAATATCAGACATGCTTATTATCTTCATAATTTTCACAGAAATCCCTATTTTATAAAGATTATGGATGTTATTACTTATAAGTTACTAATTAATATCCCCGCACCCTGATATTGATTACTCACGGAATTTGTAACTGAAAGAATGATTAAACTAATCTTGCTTCAAAACCGAGCTCTTTAGCTTTCTGTCTTATTACTTCATTTGAAGTTTTTCCATATAATCTTGCTCCATATTCTAACATCTCTAAATTGTATGCAGAAATAACCTTATCTTCTAAAGCCTTTATTCCCACATCACCAACTACTTTTTCTCCTAGAATATCATAAGCAAGACAATGTATATTCAGTCCTCCGCCTTCAAGAAAATTATTAATACAATGACTTAAATGGTTATTTTTGATATAGTAGAGATTGGCTAAAGGCATAAAGTCTATCTCTTTTTTTCCATTAACAAATTTTATACCATCAAAATGATTTGTTGTTATTTTCCATCCTTCAGGCAATATTAAATTGCTTTTCGCTTCTTCAACAACAAGATCAAAATCTTTGGTTGACTTTTGAGAACTATACAATGAACTAGCAATATTTTTGTATAAAAAACCTCCAACAAGCCAAATTTTTCCAAAAGAATTATCCTTCACAATCTTTAATGCTTCCTGAAAATCTTCATCAAGTAGAATTGAACTATTGATAATTTCAATTAATCTTTCACTTTGCTCCATAATCTTAAGAGAAAGGATCATTTATTAATCTTGTGAATTTATAAATCGATCCCCGCACCCAGAATCGAACTGGGGATCTCTCGGGTTCTGAAATCTTGACTTTTGGGGCTTCATCTTTATCTCAATAGAGAATATCCGCCTTAGTAAATAACTACAGCCAAGCGCTCTAACCACTGAGCTATGCGGGGATATTTGGAATAGCAATAGTATATTTTTAAAGATTCTTATGAATATCCAAATGCCTGTTTTATAGAGAATAAATCTTTATAAAAATAAAAAATAACGAAGTTTATGATAAAAGTTTTCTATGTAGAATATCCCCTAGGGGCTTATTCAAGCCAAGAAGCTTTTCTTATAGATAATGAAGGCCATAAATATGGGATAGCTAGCTCTTTTGAAGATAATTATTATCTTGTTATTCCTGCCAACGAAATTGAAGAGATTATGCATACAGAAAAGGTTACAAAGCCAATACTCACATTCACTTCACAATCAGGACCGATTAGCAATCTAATAAAAGCGATTGATAAACATTGTGAGTCTAAAATTTCATCTGATTTGGTAAAGGCAATTAAAGGAAAAAGTAAGTAACTTTAGTCTTCTCTTTTAGCACCTTGTTCTGTTACTAAGAAAGCCTGATTCGATTCAACTTCACGAACTTTTCCTTCTCTCTGATAAACGGCTCTTGACTTAGGAAGTGCAAATCTTCCCAATACTCCAACTTTAGAATAGATTATGTAACTAAGAGATCTCATTTCTCCTGGAAGCAACTTGTCAAAGTGCCATTCAATCCTTCTGCTCTTCTCATCTACTCTTGAAGGTTTCTCTGCACCAAACTTTTCATAAAGTTTTACCATAAGAGGAAGTCTTTCTGTTACTGTAACTTTCTCAATGAACTTTCTAGCTCTTAATGTAACATTAACTCTTAATGCAAATTCTCCACCTTTAGCTCTCATGTAAGACACTCTTTTTTCTAAGCTCAAGGCAGTCTTAGAATACTGCTTTACGAGAATTACTATTGCAACCACAAATATTATTATGAATAATGGGAAAAGCCAATTTGTAGTTGTTGTTATAGTCAAAGTGTTACCTGGCTGTATCTGATTCTCCCAAACATAAGAAACAAGCAAACCTTGTCTGTTTACCATGTCTGGTTCTGGACTGAATGTTGTAAATAATCTGGAAATGATATTTTTCTGTACAACAGTTTGGGAATCTGCAACCATATTTCCACTGTTAACTTTTTCTATTACTTTTGAAGTTATCAAAAATCCATGTACATTTTGACTAACATTAAGTATATTTTTTTGAGAGAAGTTTATGTTTCCATTGACTGTTGCTGTCTGTCCACCAGTTACAACTTGAGCAGATAATGTGTAAAATCCTGCAAGCAAACTTTTGAATTGGTCTTTATTTAATGCAATCTGGAAGTCTTTTTCTTCATAAGGAGCAAGAGAAAACTGCTCAGAGTCTGTAAAGAATGCGGAGTTGAACTTGGTATTAACATTATCAAAATTAAAATTTACATTGTTCTTTATGTATATCGTTATAGAATTTGATTGGGGATCAATCTCGGATGCACCTACTGTAAATGCATCAGGCAAATTTATTGTCTTAAGATTAACTGATTCTGGAAGCTGATCTCCTGATTGTCCTTGTATAATATAGTTGAACACATAAAATCCATTGTAATTAAAATCAGGTCTTGGATAAATTGAAAGTGGAATACTTATTGTCTGACCTGCACCTATAGGAGTAGTACCATCAGGAAACATGCTGAATCCAAGCAAGTTATAAAACTGAAGATTATCTGAAGGCCCATAGTTTGTAATCTGTGTATTAAATATGGCAGGTTCAGTAAGGTTATTTATTAGAACAACATTTGTGCTGTTTGTAGATACATCAAGATTTAATGCAAATATAGCTGGAAGAATAAAAAGAGTCAAACAAACCAATAAAATCACCTTTCTCATGTCAAAACTACAAAATATTTATATTTAAGTATTTCGGTACAAGAATTTATCCTTTTCTTCCCTCTAAATCGAGATAAGATTTTGCTTGACCTAAGAATTCGTCGCATTCGCTTGCAATTTTTCCCTTAAGTTCTTTCACTGTCGACGGAATTACATACTTTTCATAAGTGCTTCTCAAAAACTTTCGAAAACCAGTCATATCAAATTTTCCCTGATAATCTTTTACAATTATTCCTTTAACTTTTATTTCCGCACTACCTTTATTGCTATCAATCTCAATGCCATCTTTTTTTATTTTGATCTGAGATAAATTCTTAATTGAAAATGAAATTTTCACCGTTGATTTAAAATAATCAGAAAGCTTTTTTTCTCCAGTCCATTCAATATCAATATTTTTTACATCTTCAGATAATTTTTCTGAATACTTTCCCTCAGAAATTTCTAGCCCTGTTTCTTCCGTGAGCCAGTCATAACAGAACTTATAAAAATCTTTGAATGAAAAAATTCCATTATAACTTACCTTACTTGAAAAGACTGTTTCTTCTTCGACCATCTCTTTACACAATGCAAAGAGATTATTTAAATATTATCTCCTAGAAATTCACAATCAAATTGAGGACAGACATGAAGCGCATACAAGCATTCCATTTGCCCTGTAGAGAGCATCCCTACTTCCGCATTCTTCACAAATTCCATCCTTTAGTACTTCCCTTTCTTCTGCCTCTCCCAACCTTTTCAATTTCTCCGTTTCTTCTTTTATGGATTCAACTTGCTTAAACTGTGCATTTAGCTCCGGATAAAAATTTAGTATATCTCTAGTTGTTATTAATCCAATAACTTCTCCCTTTTTTACCACTGGAAGTCTATGAAACTTAAATTTCCTTATTTTTTCTACTGCTTCTTCAAGACTAGCTTCAGGTTTTATTGTAATTATCTTTCTTGGAGAAATATCTGATGCTTTGATCTTTGACAAGTCTTCTTTAGACTTTTTTATAACCGCCCATAAAATATCTTCGTTAGAGATAAATCCCTTCAAAGATTTATCTTTTATAAGGAGAAGGCTTCCTATTTTTTTACTAACCATTTTTTTAGCACATTCAAGCAAGGTAGTATCTGGATCTACGCTAGTAATTTGTCTAGTCATTATGTCAGAAACCAAAATAGTATTCATATTTGCCCTTTTGCATACACCATCCTATCATATGCCTGAAACTTAAATAGTTTATGATAATCCCCTTTTTTTATCTTAAATATTTTTCACCACAATAATTCTTAAATACGAAGTATAAAGGACTATTATATGGCAAATCTAGAAGTTCCCAGATTTATACTTCCTGACAATAAACAATATTTATGGAAATTTATTCAATTTGATGTAGAAGGAGAACCATTTTTTAGATACAAAGAGACTGCTCCGAATAATCCTTCTGAACATAGAAATATCCTACTTGACGCATTAAGCGAACTTGGAGTTAAGGCAGATTTTACTGGGACAGGCATCAGTCGTACAATCTTAAAAAAAGGGCAAGATTATGAAATTGCAGGGGCTGGATTTATGAATTATTCTAACAGATCACAAAAAAAATATTTTTTGTATGATGAGAGTTCTTACTTTTGGTTAAAACCCAATCAAGATCACTTGGATAGATTGACTCCTTATATCCCTCCTGAAATTAAAATTGTAATAGAAAATCCTTTTGAAAGATGACAGACAAACCAATTATGTTAATGCCTGAAGATATCCAAAGACTTATTGGAAAAGATGCGCAGAGAAATAATATTCAAGCTGCAAGAATGGTTGCAGAGGTTGTAAAAACAACTCTTGGGCCTAAAGGTATGGATAAAATGATTGTTTCTCCAACAGACGAAATTATTATTACAAATGATGGAGTTACAATTCTTGAAGAAATGCAGATAGAGCATCCTGCTGCAAAGATGATGGTAGAAATTGCAAGAACTCAAGAAGATGAAATAGGAGACGGAACAACAACAGCAGTCATGATTGCTGGAAAACTTCTTGAAAACGCAGAAAAACTTCTTGATCAAAAGATACATCCTACTGTTATAACTAAAGGATATAGAATTGCTGCAGAAAGATGCCAAAGAATATTAAATGAAATATCTATAAAAATAACACCTCAAGATGAAAACATCTTAAGACAAATTGCAATGACTGCAATGACAGGCAAGGGAGCTGAAGACTCAAGAGAAAGATTTGCAGACATTCTTGTAAAAGCGGTAAAACAAATCCAAGACAATGGAAAAGTTGATATAAAAGACATTAAGATTGAGAAGATAAAGGGAGATGGTATAAAGGATAGTGAGTTAATATCTGGAATTGTATTTGAAAAGGAAAAGATTTCACATGACATGCCTTCTTTTGTAAAAAATGCAAAAATTGCTCTTGTTGGATTCCCCCTTGAACTTAAAAATCCTGAAATTGACACAAAAGTCTCAATTTCTTCACCAGAACAACTTAGGAGTTTTATTGAACAAGAGGAAGAATCGATAAAGGCAATGATTGGCAAAATAAAGTCTTCTGGCGCAAATGTTGTTTTCTGCCAAAAAGGAATTGATGATTTTGCGGAATATTTACTTTCAAAAGAAGGTATATTTGCATGCAGAAGAGTTGCAAAAGATGATATGGAAAAAATCTCCAAGGCAACAAAAGCCAAGATTGTAAACAATTTAAATGAACTAAGTTCCAGAGAGTTGGGAAATGCAGATATTGTTGAGGAAAAGAAACATGGAAATTCTGTTTTAACTTATGTAAAGGGTTGCCAAAATCCAAAGTCAATGACAATACTGATTCATGGTGGAAGCGAACATGTTATTGATGAAATCGAAAGAGCAATGAAAGATGGGCTAGGAGATATTATTTGCTGTTTGAACTCTGGTAAAATTGTTCCTGGAGGAGGTGCTGTTGAAATTGAACTTGCAAGAAGATTAAGACAATTTGGGCAGACGCTTAGTGGGAGAGAGCAGTTAGCAGTAGATGAATTTGCATCAGCCCTGGAATTTATTCCGATAACACTTGCAGAAAATGCAGGACTTGATCCAATTGATATTCTCACAGAATTAAAATTCATCCATGATTCCGGTCAGAAAAATATTGGATTAAACCTATTTTCAAATAGAATTGAAGATACTTTTAAAGCAAGAATAGTTGAACCTTCAAAAATAAAAAGCCAGGCAATAAACTCTGCTAGTGAAGTAGCAATCATGATTCTAAGAATAGATGATGTTATTGCAGGGTCAAGAGACAAGAAAAAGAACACTCAGCTTAATATGAATGATTATTAGTCTATTTTTTAAGTTTTCTTGCTGCTATTATTATTGTTGTTATTAAAACACATATAACTAATAATGTCTCTGCTATTAATATTGCAGCATAATTCTGTGAAGACTTATTTGCCTGAGGTGTTGCCTCAAGATTCAATGCTGGAGCAGTATTACTTTTCTGTTGTTGATGATATTGATTATATACATCGTTATAACTATAGGGACTTGCTAAAGAAATTATATTATTTGATAAAGGGTTAGTCTGATTTGATTGGTTAGTTTGATTATTTGAAGACTGCAATGTTATTGTTATTGTTGGAGTTGCATTAATATTTCCTGCGTTATCTTCTGCTGTTGCATTGATATAATAAATTCCTTGCTGAAGATTGACAAAACTAAAGGCAAATGGAGACAAACTTCCATTTAAACTATTGATCATTCCTGTAGAATTATAAAGATAAACATTAAAATCTTTTAACCCGCTGGTTAAATCTAAGGCTGTCAAATTTATTGGAATTGACGTTGAATTAAGAACAGAATTATTTCCGGGGGTTGGATCTGCAAACTGGATTTGGGGTGCCGTTGCGTCAATTAATATTGTATAAGTTTGAGTTTGATTTGAATTTCCAAAGGTGTCATTTGCCCAGGAATAAAATGTATAATTTCCATCAACTAACCCAGTTCCATTTACCCAGTAATTATTTCCTGAATTGTTTGTGAATGTTGTGTTTATTCCATTCCAATTAAGGATAACACTAGCCAAGTGAGAATCACTTGCAGAAATGTTAATCAATGCATAATTTCTGTTAAGATAAGAATTATTTAACTCTGTTGTTGGATTATACGAAATTGCAGGAGGAGTTGTGTCCGTTATAGGGAGAGTTGTATCTACAACAGTCAAACTATATGTCTGCGCTACAATATTCACCCCATCTGAAACATCTATTGAAATAGTATAACCCGTATTTGCATTAACTAAGGGTGCCATTCCAGATACAACCCCCGTTGAAGGATTTATTGATATCCATGCAGGATTTTGTAAAAGTGAATATGTCAAAGTATCTCCATCTGCATCAGATGCAATTAGCTGATAGTAATAAGACGTTCCTTCATTGATACTGATAAGGGGAGAAGATGATATTACTGGTATTGAATCTACAGGGGGAGAAGCCGGATTTACAATTAAATTTAAACTGTATGTGTTGCTTCCATCCTGATCTGTTCCAAAAATAACCAAATGATAATTTCCTGGATTTTGGTAGATTGAAGGCGTTACCGAGTATTTATTGGAAAAGGTGTTTGAATTCACTGCTTTGTTATTTTCAAAAGCGTAAATCAAATTGTAATTTGCATCATATAATTTTATATTTATTGTCATGAAGTTCCAGGGAATAGTTCCAAAGTATGCACTGAAATTGGCACTTTGTCCATTAGTTATGCTGATACTTTGATTATTGTTACTCCATAATCCTCCAGAAATGATTGTTGCACTAACACTGCTGATAAGAAATATTCCAAATGCAAACAAATATGTTAATTTCAAAAAATTCATTTTCCACTCTTTGGTTTGTCAATGTACCAAATTAATCTAACTCCAGCGCCTATCATCTGATTACTATCATTTAAAATATTTGATAAATTTCCTTCCCAAATTCTTCTGTATTCAACATACGGATTAATTCCGAGACCATTTGGCCCAGACCCAATTATAAGGTTCGGACCAACTTCAACTCCTGCACTCCACTCCTTCTGTGTATATGAAGAATTTGTAGAATTAATATATGAAGGATTATTAGGGTTTGTAAGATCCGCAATTGCGGCCAAATCTTTTCTTGTATAGCTAGTCTCCCCGAGTGAAGCTCCAAGAGACAAAGAAAAATGATCTGTAACTGGGATGTATCCAACAACACTACCCCCAAAAGACACGAAATCTGTAAGCTGTTCATTTTCCATGAAATAGATATTTCCAGAAAGATTACTTTGCGAATTAATAAGAGTTGTGTCGGGTCTTGTACCTAAATATCCAATTAACGCCAGATTATCCCATTTTGCTCCAATCTGAAAATCATATTCAAGAGGAGCGTCAATGTTTCCGCCAATAATTAATGCAGGACCCTTCTCTGCATACTTTAAAGTGGAAGTTTTCTTTGGTTCCTTAATTTTGGGAAGAGACAATGACTCAGTCTGCTTTGGCTCAGTAAAATTCTTCTTTTTTGGTGGTGTAATACTCTCAATTGTAGGTTTGGATCCTGCAACAGGAAATGTTACTAGCATAGGCACATCATAAATTTCCCCATTACTTTTCTTTCCTTGTTTATCAATTGCATAAGTAAAGTCACCCAAAATACCCTCAAGTTCTTTGGTTGTTATAATATGATTTGAAACACTTAAAGATTTAGAAAGATTTTCTAATGATCTGTAGTACTCAGGTGTTCTCTTTTCACTAGATACTTTTGCTAAAAGCCCTTCGTATGTTTTAATTAATCTCAATCTTGCTTCATCCGAGGTGGTACTGGTTTTAGAATCTCCCTTGCTGCTATAGAAATCTTTTGCTCTAGGATCATTTTTCAAATAATTTAATTTTCCCTTTAAAACAGATATAGGATCAAGGAAGGTTAAGCTTGTAACATTTCCGCCGCTTATTAGAGAATTAATGTCTGTATCTTTATCTCTTGGAAGCTGATTTACATAATTAGTTGCAAGAATTCCATCTGCAGTCTGATAAATGGGAGTAGGTTCTGGAATTGCTAAATTTTGCCCATATAAAAGCTTACCAACTGCGAAAAGTGATGCTGCAATTAAAGACGATTTCTTCATGGTTCTCCAACCTTTGAATTATTTATAAAGATTTCTATATGTTATTATTGCATAATTACATCAATTTGTATTATCTTCCAATTCCCATTGAAGCTTTGCATGTCTTGTCATACAAGTCCCTGAAGATATTGTTAGGATCGGTTATTTTTTTAATTTTATCATAATTCTTTTTATTCCAAATTTTCCAGAATTCTTTTTTGGAGAAATAATTGTTGGAGATAAGTGTCTTTATTCCTTTTAAGCGCATTATTTCTTCTTCCATCATTCTATAATAATTTTTGCCTTCCTCTTTCTTTAAATCATAAATTGCAATGTCCAGAACCAGTCCATCATCCTTTTTGCTAATAAATTTGGGAGATAGCCATTCATAGCCGTGGTTTGGCTTGTATGGAACGCACCATATAGGGAAAAAGTTAATTTCTTTTTCATACCATCTTACAAAATCATCTATTCTTGAAAATGGAATAAACAAATCAACAACTATGGGAATCTTCTCTGCAGGAATTAGTCTGTGGAATGCATTTACAAATTCTAGAACAGAGTTGGAACCTCCCAGTTTTCCAAATAATAATCTCCCAATAAAGCTCCGAATGTTTGAATGGATATGTCCTTTATCATACCTAAAAAGGTAATTAATCGTCTTAAGATAATCTTCATCTCTACTTTTAATACTTGGATAATAGACTCTTGTCCAATCATAACTATGTGTATATGGCGCCTTATCAACAAAATTTCCAACACTTAGTATAAATTCTTTTGGAGAGTCAAGAAACCCATCCATAAAATCAACGTCCTTTGACTTGAAATGCCTCCAGATTGCAGCCTTGTATTCTTTCAAAGTAGGATATTTTTCATATTTTACTTTAACGAAAGGTTTAGCATCAATGAGCTTGAATTTAAGCTTTGAAATTATCCCAAGAGTTCCGAATGTTCCGTGCATCATCTGAAACAGAAGATTCTCATTTTGCGGAGAACATGTGATTATCTCCCCTTTTGCAGTTATAACCTCATATTCAAGGCAACTATCGTGGAATCCCCCATATTTGTGAGACATAGATTCAATAGAGCAGCCTGCAACTGCTCCGCCGATTGTTATTGTTTTATGTTCGGGGACAGTCAAAGGAATAAGATTATATTTTAATGTTGCTTTTACCAAATCAACAAAAGTAACTCCTGGCTCCGCAATGCAGATTTTTTTATCAGGATCTATGCTAATTATATCTGTTAAATCACCTATGTAAATTTTGTTGTCAGAATAGTATTTATCATTGGGCTTTGGAACTTGATGGGGAACGGTCTTTTTCTTCAGGGAAATTGGCTCTTTACTTTTATATTTCTTTAGCTGATCTGCAATGACCCCAATCTTTTGCTCATGACTCATCACCATTTTTATTAATTTACAATTCTTTGTTTTAAAATCCTTTCTTTTCCCTGAAACCCTGAAACCAAAATTTTAAAAGTGTCCAAATTCTTAAAATTTCGTGTATTAGGGTCCATTAGTCTATCGGTAGAACACCTCGTTTACACCGAGGAAGGAGAGGTCCGACTCCTCTATGGACCATTTTGTCCTTGTTATTAATACTCCGTTAAGCGCGGGTAGTTAATCGGTAGAATATCTCGTTGCCAACGAGGTGAGCCGGGTCCGACTCCCGGTCCGCGCACTTAAAAACATTTAAAAGTATTCTACCAATAATTTATATATGGCTGAAGAAAGCGGCAAAGATATTCCTGAAATGAATCTTAGCAACAATTACTCGTCAAATAAGCCTATGCCAAATCCAACAGAAGTTCAGAAAAATATGGACAAAACAAAAAAAGAATTGAATAAACTTAAGTTGTTCATAACAAAGAAATATCCTTTTACGGAAGCTATTGGAATCCTTCCTCCACAATCAATTAAAATGTTTATTGAAGAAGAAGTAGGGGAAAATGTTCCAAAAGAAGAACAGGAAAAGCTGCTAAAGAAAATTCATCTTTGCGTTATTATACCCGATGACAAAGTAAAAGAAATTCCTAAAATAAAGGAAGAAATTGTAAAGCAAATTGAAAAAGAGAAGCATGATGTTTGGGTTTACATAAAAACTAATGGAGATGTTTGGGAATATGGAATGGACAGCAAGTTTGAAATTATAGGTGCAATTGCAATGTCTTTTCCTTTATATGATAAAGGATTGTTGAAATCATTAAGAGTTGCTGAAGTTCATAAAACACTTGTTCTCCAGAAATTTGAGAGATATGTAGTTAGTTATGTAATTGCAGGCAGTATGGTTAGAGGTGAAGCTTCAAAGACTTCTGATGTTGATGTGTTCATAATTATTAATGATACTGATGTGAAGAGAATGCCCAGATTGGAATTGAAAGAAAGGTTAAGGGGGATTATTTATCAATATATTTCAGAAGCTTATGCAATTGCAGGAGTCAAAGAAAATATTCTAAATGTGCAAGTTTATCTCCTTACAGACTTCTGGGAATCTGTCAAAGATGCGCACCCTGTTATTTTCACTTTCATAAGAGATGGGGTTCCATTATACGATAGAGGAACATTCATGCCTTGGAAAGTTCTTCTTAGAATGGGAAAGTTAAAACCATCTCCAGAAGCAATTGATATGTTTATCTCAATGGGAGATAAAACAGTTAAGAGAGCAAAAGATTCGCTGTTAGATATTCTAGTTCATGAAATTTATTGGGGAGTTATAACTCCTAGTCAAGCTTTGCTAATGCTTTATGGATTGCCTCCACCTACACCAAAACAAACGGTTGAACAAATGAGAAAGGTTTTTGTTGAAAAAGAAAAGATGCTGGAACCTAGATTTGTCACTATACTTGAGAAAGTTGTTGGTAAATACAAAGAATTTGAGCATGAAAAACTTAAAGAAATAAAAGGAACAATGATAGATGAATTAATCAGTGATACTGAAGAGTATCTAAAGAGATTGAAAGAGTTAAGAGAGCAAATTGAAAAAAGAGCGCAGAAGAAAACAATTGAAGAAGTTTATCAGCAAGTTTTCGAGCTACTTAAGTCTGTTACTAAAAAGTCCTCAAATTCTGGAATTATAGAAGAATTTGAAAGTATGGTAAAAGGAGGAAAGTTCAGTTCACAGCATCTAAAAATTATAAAAAATGTCGTAGATGCAAAAAAAGAATTTGGAAAGGGGAAATCAAATTTTCATATAATTGATAATGTAAGAAAGGAGGCAACATCTTTGATTAATGATCTCATTGAATTCTCACAAAGGAAAGATCTTGCTGAGCTAGACAAAAGAAGAATAGTTGTAGGATATAAGGAAAAAGATAAGGTAAAAACTGCGGAGATTTTGGTATATGAAAAAGAATTGTTTTTGTTCAAAGAAGGAAAAATAAAGAAGATCACAGATAAGATATCTGAATCAAACATGGAAGAGGTTTCACATGTAATGGAACAACAAAAGTCAAAGAAGGTAGCCAATATATCCTCTGAAGCCCTTGTGTTGCTTAAGAAAGAATTAGGTGACTTTGAAATTAGATTATAGACAATGAAATACCTTTTTATTCTTGGAAGAAATATTGAATTATCTATCGCAGAGATAAAGGCTTTTTTCAGAAAAAACAACTTTGATTTTAAACAAATCGGGCTTATTGATAATGGATTACTGATAGAAACAAATAAACAATTTGATTTTAAAGTAGTTGATAAATTAGGAGGAGTTGTTTCAATAGGAGAAGTTCTTGCTTCAGGAACAGTGAAGGAGATTTTTGATGAGCTTGATAAAAAATCAATATATTATTCAGATAATAACAAATTGAATTATGTATTATACGATTTTAATGGAAAAGATTTCGGCGATGTCCTATTTTATTTAAAACAAAAACTGAAAAAAGAGGGACTAAAAGCAACAGATAAGAAACTAACAGGAAATATAAAATTACAAGATGGAGAATTTGTACCAAAGGTTTCATCCAAAAATGTTGATGAACAATATTTCATTTTTGAAAATAATTTTGGGAGAATAATTGAAAAAATTGATTATGAAAATATTGAAGAAAGAGATATGAAAAAACCAGTTAGAAGAAATGAGCTTTCTATTTCACCTAGACTTGCCAAAATTTTAATAAATTTATCAGAAGTAAAAGAAGGAGAAACTCTACTTGATCCTTTTTGTGGAATTGGGGTAATTTTAGAAGAAGCACTTCTGCAAAAAATAAAAGTTATTGGAATTGATAAAGATAAAAAAGCAGTAGAAGATGCAAAAAAGAATCTTAAATGGTTTAAATTTCAAAAAGAAGATTATAAATTAATCAGCGAAGATTCTTCAATTGCAAAGATTCCCAGAATTAGTGGTATTTCAACAGAACCAGATCTTGGAAAACTGCAAAAAAAGAATCCTTCAAAGGAAGAGGCCAAAAAGATAAAAAACAGCTTTGAGGAACTTATGATAAAAGTTTTGAAAAACCTCAAAAATTATGTGAATGGAAAAATAGTGTTTACTGCTCCACTTATATTTACCAATAAAGAAAAATTATCTTGTGACTTCAAAAGAATCAGTTCCTCAGCTGGACTAAAGATTTCGGAAGGACCCATAAATGAATTCAGAAAAGATTCAATTATAGGAAGAAGTATTATAGTAATGGAAAAATAGAGACCTAATATTATATATTCAGCGGAGAACCATGAAAATTTGGCTTCTCTTCACATTTTGGACAGTATGGAACTTCTTCATTATGGACATTTCCAGAACCAGACATAGGAAAAGGGCCATCCCAAATTGGATGAGCTACAGTGGCTCCCTCGATCTCAGAATTACAAGAAATGCAAACACAACTTTCATCTCCATTTATTCTATAAATTGCAGAGCTTCCCTTTTTTCTCATATACTTCTGCCCACTTTCATCGACAGCATATTCTGGAATGAAAGCTGCCCAAAGATTATTTTTTGCAAACTCTTCCCATTCGGCCGTTACGCTAAATTCTAACTGTCCTACAACCATGATAAAAAGTTGTATGAGAACTTTTTTAAGGTTTTATCTCATTGGATGAGCACATTTCAATATCTATTTTATTCAAGAATTGTTGTTAATTTTGTGCAAAGCCCAAATAGGGATAAGCTTTTTAAACTAATCTTCTGATAAGAGTGTATCTAAATATTTTAGGTAATTATTAAGTAAAATGACGAAGGGTCTTGTAGTACAATTTAGACGGGGAAATCACACTGTTCATGAAAGACATTTTCTAATAGAAGTAACTGGGATTAAGACAAGAAAAGATGCTGAAAAGTTTGTTGGAAAAGAAGTGGAATGGAAATCTCCTGCAGGTAAAGTAATCAAAGGGAAAGTTGCTTCAGCACATGGTAATAAAGGAGTAATAAGAGCTATATTCGAAAAAGGACTGCCAGGACAGGCAGTTACAACAGAGGTTGAAATAAAATAAGATGGGATTGAGAAAAGCATCGGCATATTCAAGAAAGATAGTAGTTCCATTTACTAGAAAGAGTAAGAAAAAGAAATATTCATATGTAAAGGTAGTTCCTCCTTCAAAAATTGTCAAATTTACAATGGGCGACGAGAGAGCCTTTAAGGATGGTAAATTCCCTTATCAAATTACGGTTCTTTCAGCTGAAAGCATACAGATAAGACATAATGCCCTTGAAGCATGCAGGCAGTATATAAACAAGGAACTCGATAAACTATTACTGGGAAAATATCTCTTCAAGATACTACCTTACCCTCATCACATTCAAAGAGAAAATAAGATGCTTACAGGAGCAGGGGCAGATAGAATGCAGACTGGAATGGCATTATCTTTTGGAAAATCCGTCGGAAGATCGGCCATTTTAAAGCCAGGAAGCAGAATATTCTTCTTTGCAGTCCAAAATGACAATGCTGTAAGGATTCTAAGGAAAATTCTAAAGGAAATAAAGCCCAAAATGCCTGGAAGCATAAAAGTCGTACAGGAACTTAAGGCTGAAAGTATGCCTTTGCTCAAAGTAGCTTAATTCTAATTACTATTTAGTAGTAACATCCATAAGCTTTATAAATAGAAGAATTATGTGTTTATTATAGAAAAATGGCAGAAGAAAAAAAGCAACCAACAAAAGAAGAGATTGAGGCTAAAAAAGGCGCAGATAGAGCTGCTGCTTTGGGAACATTTAAAGGTAATTTAGTTAATTTAGCTACTGCTTTTTATGTTGAAAAATCAAACCAATATGGAGAAGCCGGAGCTTCTGCAATTGATCAATACATCTATGGTCCTGCATTAAAAAGTAAAGAAGGTGTTGACTTATTATATGGAAGTCTATTGGGCTCTAGACAAAATGAAAGAAGATATTCTGGAAGCACATCTGAATGGGCATTAATCCAAACAGCTGCAAAGATTGTACAAGAATCTTTTGGTGCTATTACAGTTGAAGATATCTATGGTTTAATGGGTTCAAAGATAAAAGTAGCGGAAGAATTCCAGGGAAAATATCTTGGAGATTTATCTGGATCCAAAGATAAAGAAACAAAAGAATTTGCAGGAACACTTACCGGTGCTTACATCGCAAATTTGATGGATAAGAAAGTTTCAGAAGCCTTGGGAATGAGAGTAAAAGACAGATTGAACAATCTAGAACAACTTGTTAAGGAAGAAGAACCAAATAAAAAATAATTCTTAAATTAATCTTTTTCACTTTCTTCTGATTTAGTCTCTAAATCTATACTACTGTTCCCTGTTATTGCTGAGTCTACAAGTTTGGCCATAACCCCCATAAATTCATTTGTCCTATCTTGCCACATATCAATCTCGACACCCTTCATATCACCTAATTCCCCATGAGAAATCTTTTTGTATAAAAATAATAAGTCTCTATACCAAGTTACATACTTCATCTTCAAACTTCCTTCACTTACAAATGTTTCCTTTAAATTTAAAGGAATATGTTCTGGTGAAGGGGGAAGAATATTTCTTGAAATAAGTGCTGCATGGGCCGAATCTACCATTGCCCAGTACAATCCATCAATTGCGCCAAGTTCTGAAGTTTTACTCCTTAGAAAGTGTTGAGGTGCTCTTTGAAGACAACTATAAACAGCTTCAGGAGTAGATCTTATTTTTCCCTTGAGAAGCAAAAATTTAAGTGGTTCAAAAAATCCTCCAAAATCGATTATTGACTCTCCATATCTTATTACATTAATAATTACGGGATCGCCCCTCATCAAATCTTCCCACCAAGTGCTCAATTTTACTGTATTTATATGTAAGTTCTTTTTGTATGGATTTCTTCTTAACAATTTATCCAACTCTTCCCTATACCAGGCGATAAGTTCCTGATCCCAATCTATTGATACATCATCTATTATAATTATTATATCGATATCTGAACCTGGAACAGTGGTTTGTTTTGCTGTTGAGCCAAAAAGTACAACTGATTTAACAATTTTATTAAATCTCTCATAAGCCTTTGTTGCAAAGTCCATTGCAATTTCAGAATCTTTTGTTATGTTAAGAGTCGGAAATTCTTTTGGACTAGCCAATTTTTTAACAGACCTTACTTTATAAGGGAGTTTTTTATTTGGCAATTTAGAATGTGCTTTTCTTTTCACCATCTTATTGTTATAGTAAACTCAGCCGGTTTTTAAATATTTTCGAAAATATATTTTAGACTACTTCCTTTTAATTAATAAAACCAATGAAGCTAAAAATGAAATAGCTCCAATCAAACCTAGAAGTATATTTTTCCCTACGGCTGTTCCGATAACCCCTCCATTTAAATTCATACCTGAAGAGGCAATCAAAGCAACTCCAAGTACTCCTAAGATTAGTGCTATAATTTTCTCATGACTGACATAAGTTTCTATTCCTTGAATAAATTTTTTATAATTATTTTTATTCTTTCGCACAGACCTTACTCCTCTTTTTGATTTTGCCATTGTACAATTATTATAATGTTAGTTAATATATTTATTCCATAGGAGTTCCAGACATTCTGCTTCTTCCTGTTTGTTTTTGTCCTCCAAGCTCTACTGGAAGCGATGAAAATCCAGAACCCATAGTTTCGTAATTTCCCTGTGGAAGCATTTGCCCGTAACCTCCAAAATATCCCTGAACTCCAACTGACTGATTCCAGTAGGGAGCCATTTTCATCCCATAAATAGGAGAACCAAATGCTTCAAGAGTTTCTTGGAACGGAGACGTTTTGAAATGCTGCCACCAATTTCCTGCTTCAATAACCTTCCTTGCTTCAAACCCTTTTTCACCCAACTTCTCCATTATTTGTTTTATTGGAACATTTCCCATACCCATAGGTAATTCTGTATGTTCAAATCCAAAATTATCAGATAGATGTATATGCTTGACAAAAGGTGCAACTTTTTCAGATTCCTTGATAATATCTTCTTCATTATATCCATACTTTCTAATCATATTAATGTGACCAACATCCCAAGTTACACCAATCAATTTGTTTGCCTGTTCTCTTGCTTCCTTTTCATTTATTCCTGATTGTTTCGCACCTTCAACAAATTTATCCCTCGCAGTATCAACGAGTCTTTTCAAATCTTCTGCTCTTGACAAACCCCCTCCTGCAGGAGGATTTTCAATACTTATTATTGGTGCGGTATTTTTGAATTCTTTATAAGAATTTAACGCAACATTAGCAAAAGTTATCGCTGTTTTATCAATTGCAAAATCTTCAAGAGGTTTGTAAATTTCCGGAACAGGTGCAGAGCTTAATCCTCTCATTAGCCTATCTATTGCCCTGGACTCTCCCGAAAGACCTGCTCCCTCATTTTCTTTAAGAGACTTCCTGAAATCATCGGAAATTTTTATCATAACTTCTTTGTCTCCATATTTATACCCTTTTTCAAATATATTATTCAAATGTTTATGGATTTCGTGCAGTTCAAGCCCGGCATTATTATATCTGGAATAAGTATCTCTTTCGGTTGGAGTCAAATTTTCTGGTTTTATTCCCGAACTTAACTTTTTCTGTATCTCATAAAAAATAGGTTCAGTTTCACCTATCATTCTGTCTGCTCTCTCTTTTATTGCAACCAAATTTGATATTGAATCATTCCATTCTGTTGAATTCCTAATTTCCACCTGATCTTTTGCACTGACTTCATAACCCGCGTTTAGCTCTTCTTGATTCATACGGGGATAGTATAGTGTCTCTTGCCTTGCAGCAGCCACTTGACCAGTCTCTTGGTTAATAACAGGAATCATAACAATTTGTTCCTCTTTTTTTGTTTTCTTATACTCTGGACCTGCCCATCCGTTAGATGAATGAAAAGTAATTGGAATATTTCCCTCTGGGCTAAGCTCGTGGCCTCTTCTAACATTTGAAAGCAACTGTCTCTCCGCTTCTTCCCTTGCATACTCGCTATATCCCCCTTGTGTCGAGAATCCGGAAGGCTCAACCAAGATCCCATGAAGAGAAATATCAACTCCGGTAAGCTTACTTAATCTTTTTACTTCTGTTAGTTGTTGATTTGGAATTGATTCAAAAACATCTGGTTGAATTGCAGAAATTTCAATTTCTTTTGCTCCAGACTGCAATTTCGTCGAGACTTCACTAAGAATATTTGCAACTCTTGGATCTGTTGCCATTCCAAATTGCCCTGCATTGGGTCTCCCTCCTTTGTAATACATCCCAGAATTTGAATCTAAAGAGGAATATCCTCCCTGATAAATATCTTCTATATGATAATCACCCATTTTGTTCTTTTTTAATTAATGAATTTTAATTTATTAATCTATTTGTTATCTTCCTTTGAATTCTCTTTTGAACCCTTCTTCTCTGAATAAACTCCTGGTGTTTCTTCGTTGTATTTGTGCTCTGTATATTTCTTGTCATATTTATTGCTGGAATAAATTTTTCCTTTTGACTCTCTATCTTTTAATCTAGGGGCAAATATGACTCCACTTTCCAAGGGGCTTTGTACTGCAATATTATCATGAGACTTTCCTGTTATAAGTATCCTAGAAAAATCTTCTTGGAAACCAATTTCGATATCGTCATCAAATTCATCGTCAATAAATTCTTCTTGGGATATTTCTTTCTTGTCTGGTTTTATCTCAATTATTTTATTTTTCCTAATTTCGCTTTCCAGACTCTGTTTTTTAGGAATGATCTGAACTTTTTCTTTCTTAGAACTCTTTTTGTTTGCTTTCTTCATATTAAGGATAACTTGGCATTCCGTGTGCTTTTTTGTAAATATCAAATAAAGTGAAAGTAGTATCTGTTGCACTTTTATCAACTATGGGCCTAAGGAGATTTTTCTCAATATAATTTTCAGGCTTCGCAAACTTTATTTCCTCTTTATTTGATTTTGGACCAGAACTAGAATTTGCACTTGATTTATTATAAAACCCTAACATGGCCAAAAATGGATTTGACATATCTTTACCTTTTTCTTGTTTCTTTTCTGCATTATCCTCTTCTTTAAGAAATTCATCAATATCTCCCTGCAACTCCTCAAGACTTCCTGTAGTTGCACCTTCTATTAATTTTAACGCATCTTCAACATCTGACTTTGTGAGTTCATTATTCATAAGATCTAATTCTTCGCTATTCAAAGAGTATGCTGAAAATGTTATTTCTGTTCTTCCTCCAAAAACATAATGAGATTGATAAGGAGAAGTTTTCTGAGGAATTCCTCTAAAATTAAATTCAACAATAATACAACTGCTGTAAGATCTTTTCAATTCTTTTTTTTCATCCATTATAAGAATCTCTTTTGGAAGTTTTCCTTCTTCAACAGCGCCTTTTAAATCTAGTTTTGATTTTCCTAATAAAGTAAGCTCAAGAAGGATTGTATTAAATGATTTAACAAGTGAAGCTTGTCGAGAGTTATCTTTCATCTCCAACTGTTGAGCCGCTTTCAAATAAGGTTTTGCCCAACGTGCATATAATTTTACGCTGTTGACTTGACTTTTCAAATACTTTCTTTCAATTTCATATCTTTTCTTTAGTTCTTTTTCAGATTCGGAAAGCCAAAGATTAAATTCGCTTATTCTCTGTTTTAATATTCTTTTTACTCTATCATTCAAATCAACTTTATCTGCCTGTTTTTCATCTTGAACGAACAGAAAAGCATCTACTAAAGTTTGATATCCCATCTGTCCACCAAAGGCCATAGCTTTCATGCTAGAATTTCCTTTGCTAATATCTACTTTATCCATCCATATTTGCTTAAGTGATAGCAAAGCAGCTTCTTTCAAGTCCTTGTCCTGTGATTTTAAATTGTCATAACCTTCGATTCTTATTTTAAACTCTTTTAAGTCATAGACTAAATTCAAAATACTTCTCACAACATTATTTATATCTCCTAAAATTTTTGTTGCCTGCTGCTGCATTATCGTTGCTCTTTGTCCGAGTTCTGCAAAGTGTCCGCTTCCAGGAGAAGATGTAAAATTATCAAATAGTTTTTCCGGTGAAAGTCTCATATCAGTCATAAGGTCAAGGAGAAAAAAATAAATTGGTTCAAGGGTTTCTGCAGAAGAATCATAAACTAACTGATGTTTAGACAAGGGCTTTGGATCAACTTCATCCGCAGGAATTTTATCGGGAGTGATATATTTTTTCAGAAGCTCATCTTTGTTTTTGGCATAAAGATATGGATTAACTTTACCAATGATCTGATGGATTGATGCCATTTGTAGAATAATACTTCTGTGTTTAAAAAATATTCTCCCGCAATAATTTTAAAAATAGTATATGCATCTTACTACTATGAGTTTGTTTAGCAAAAGTAAGGATAAAACGGTTGATTTTACAGGGAGATATGATAGACAAAAAGAGAAGATGGAAAACATCCAAGGACTCATGAGTAAAGTTCAAGGAAAAGTTATTATTGCTACACCTTCTCCTGCAGTAACTCCACAAGTATCAACTACCCCAAATAGTTTTGGATTTCTGGGGCAGATGGCTGCAGCATCAATGAGTTCTGGATCACAAATGTCTTCCTACCCTGAAGTAGATGAAAATTCGGATGACAAGAAAAAAAAATTAGCTACCAGGCTTATGGACATTACCGAGAAGCTAGAAGATCTTTCAACTCAAATTTATCACCTTCAACAAAGGGTTGAATTATTAGAAAGGAAAACAAAGAGCAGCGGTTTTGACTAAATTTATAAATTCTGATTGTTTTTCACGATAATGAAGAACTTTGATGAGATAACAAGAGCTTATGCAATAAAGAATGCCTTATCCTATGAGGGTAAAGCACAAATTGGTAGCGTTATTTCTTCTTTATTCCATGAAGGATTAAAGAAAGAGGATATGAAGAAATATGGAAAGGAAATTTCTAAAATAGTTGATGAAGTTAATTCATTATCTTTAGAAGATCAGAAGAAAGAATTTGAAAAGATAAAAGATTTTACTAGCGAGAGGCCATCAAGAGAAGGACTTCCTGAACTCCCAGATGTTCCAAAAACTGGAATTGTAACAAGATTCAGGCCTTCGCCATCCGGACCATTACATGTTGGGCATCTTATTTCAAATTTAATCTCATCATTGTATGTTAAAAAGTATGGTGGGAAATTTTATGTTATAATTGATGATACAAATCCCCAGACAATTGTTCCAGAGTCGTACAAAAAAATAAAGGATGACTGTGATTGGGTCTTTGGAAATGTGTATCAGTATCTTAATGCTTCAGACAGAATAGAATCATATTACAAGTTTGCTGAAGAACTAATTGAAAAGAAAGCAGCTTATGTATGCACCTGCAGTTCAAATAATTTCAAAGAGTATATTGAAAAGGAAGAAAATTGCCCCTGTAGAAAATTAACTGTTAAACAAAATTTAGAAAGGTGGAAAAGAATGCTTGATAAAAATGGATTTGGAGAGGGCGAAGCCGTCCTAAGATTCAAATCTGATATGAAACATAAAAATCCTGCAATGAGAGACTTTCCGCTAGCAAGAATAAATGAGACAGAACATCCTTTGCAAAAAAACAAATACAGAGTGTGGCCTCTTATGAATCTTGCAGTTGTGGCCGATGATATTGAACTTAAGATGACCCATATTATAAGAGGCAAGGATCACCGTGACAATGCGGAAAGGCAAAGAATGATATACAAAGTTTTCAATAAAAAATTCCCATGGACTTTTTTTATTGGAAGAATTAAATTTACTGACTTAATATTATCCAAGAGAAAATTAACTGCAGCAATTGAAAGTGGAGAATTTTCCGGAGAAGAAGATGAGAGATTACCAACTATCGCCTCCTTGAGAAAGAGAGGATATAAACCAGAAGCTTTTGCAAAGTTCGTCGAGCAAAGAGGTCTGACAGAAGTTGATAAGGTCATTGGAAGCAAAGAATTCTTTCAAGTTATTGATCAATTCAGTAAAAACTAGAAAAGTTTTTAAATAGAATGTTTCTTGTATACATAACTTGAAGGGTGAAAATGAAAAAAAATAAGAGAGGTATTTCTTCGATAATCGCTACATTAATCTTGATTCTATTAACTATTGTTCTTGTAGGAATAGTTTGGATTGTTGTAAATAACATTGTTAATACATCAACTAAGCAAGTTAACTCTGGTGCTCAATGCCTAAACTCTGCAGTTGAAGTTACTTCTGCATCTTGTAATGCAACTTATTGTAATGTAACAATTCAAAGAACACTTGGAACGGACAACATATCTGGAGTAAGGTTAATTTTCACAAATGCATCGCAGGACAGTAATATATCTGACGTTTCAGGGAATATATTAACATTGGCTTCTACATCTCAGCCAAATATATTTGAAGGTATATCCAGTGTTAATGAAGTTGACGCAGCTGTATATTTCACAGATGCAGCAGGGAATAAGAATCCATGTAGTGGAGCTGCAAAATACAACACTGTTCAACAGTTTTAATTCTTTAATTTTATACGTTCAATGGGCTTTGCACATTTAGTTAAGATGTAATTGTGCAATAAAATCTTGAAACTGTGCAAAATTAATATCTATTCCTAAAAGCAAAAGCTCCTGGCACAGAACACAAAGGTTGTGACAGACCATCCTGGAAAGAAGATCATTCTTTATGCCCGTCTCATTCCTCATGTTTGTCACATCTCCGAAGCGCTGCTTGATCATAAAGAATCCAGATTCCGCATTCGACCTTAAATGATATTTCTTCATAAATAATTCATTGTTATCTTCAAAGAACTTATGCATCTCCCGTTCAATGAGAATCTTTTTATAGTATTTCTTCTACAATTTTCCATGGTGGATGTAGTTCAGTGGCAGAACGCACGACTGTGGCTCGTGTAACGCGAGTTCGATTCTCGCTTTCCACCCTCTATTTTGAAAAAGTATAAAAGCTGAAAATACTACTCTTATTCAAGAGGAAAATGACAAGCGAATTAGTCAAGGGATTCAGGGATTTTACGGGGGAAGAAGCAGAAAAAATTGCCGAAATAAAGAAGATAATTTTAAAGAATTTCGAGAAGTATGGATTCCAACCTGCAGAAACTCCCGTTATTGAACACGAAGATTTTGTTGAAGGAGAAAATGGAAAGGATGAAGCCGTTTCAGATATATTCAAGTTAAAGGATAGAGGGAAAAGAAGCCTTGCATTAAGATATGAATTTACTTTCCAACTTAAGAGGTTAATGAATAATAAGAAGCTTCCTTACAAAAGATATGAAATGGGTCCTGTTTTTCGTGATGAACCTGTTTCTTTAAACAGATTGAGACAGTTTACACAGTGTGATGTTGATATTATTGGAACTTCTGAAATTCAAACAAGAGATGAGGCAGAAATACTCTCACTTACAGATGATATTCTTAGAGAACTGAACATAAAGCATATTATTCTTATTAATAGCAGGAAGCTTCTTAATGAAATACTTGATGATCTAAAAATAAAAAACAAAAGAGAAGATATTCTTAGAGAAGTTGATAAATTTGATAAACTGTCTGAAAAAGAAATAAGAGAAAATTTGAAAAAGCTTAAGGCAGAAAAAATAATTGACGCATTAAAGCAGAAAGAGGATTATTTCAACAAGTTTGAGGGGTATAAAGATATTATTAGCCTTATTGATTATTGTAGAATTTACGGAATGGAAGTAAAGTTTTCCCCGACTCTTATAAGAGGGTTGAGTTATTATAACGGAATGGTATTTGAAACAAAGGCAGAAGGAATAAAAGAAACAATAATTGCAGGAGGAAGTTATAAGTTCAATGATGTTCAATGTACTGGAATTTCTTTCGGGATAGAAAGGCTTTCGATTGTTTCGAATGTTAAGTTAGATAAGGAAAAATATCTTGTTGTTTCACTTGGAGAAGATAGAGACTCAATAAAGCTTGCCCAAAAAATTAGAAGAGAAAATAAAGAAGTTTCAATATTCTATGGAAAACCAACAAAAGCACTTGAATATGCAAATTCATACAAACTTAACAAAGTTATTTTTGTTGGTGAAAAAGAAGTTCATTCTGGTAAATTTAAGGTAAAAGATATGAACTCAGGAAAAGAATCAGATCTAAAAATTTAATTACCAAAAAATAAGTTTATAAATTCTTAATATCTTTCTCTGTTATGAAAGAACATCATTCTGCACTTTCAATTATCATTGGAAGAAGCATAGGATTTATTATGTTTGTAATTTTGCTTCTTATTGCTAGTTTGCTTGCGGCAACTATTCAGAATCCGGTTTATTCCAGCATAATAAATTTCTTCAATGCAAATATTCCTCTGTTTTTCTCTCTTCTAATCTTTGGTATAATAAACGAAATATTTTGGAATTTTGAATTCCCATTCAGTGTATTAGCTCCAATAACAAGTGCTATATTAAGCACAATAATTGTCTCATTCATTTACAATGTCTGGCAATTCATGAATATATATACTCATTCAGTTGTTATAATCCCTATAGACTTAATTTCTTTAATAGTCTTCATAATTGTAATTGTAGCAGGTTATGCAAAACTTGCAAAAGAAGGCTTTGAATTTGAGAGATTGCATAAGATAGAATGGAGAAAAGAAAAAGATAAAATAAAAAATGAGTTAAAACAGAAAAAAAGGGGAAAAGATATAGAATGGGATGATGTTGAAAACCAGTTCAAAGTTTTATTCTATAATCTTGGAGATTCTTTAAATAAGTCATTTGAGAAACACGCTAAGAGAAAAAAGAGAAGAAGATAATTAAAAGCTTAAATTATTTCTTGGTAAATTCTTCTATGATATTTTTGTTTCTTACTTCTGGATGAAATAATGTTGAATATAGATTATCTTTATGAAAAATTTCGGGAAGCGCTGCAAACTGATGGAGATGATATACTTCCAATTTTCCTTTAACTCCTAAGAACTCTTCATTAATGTTCAATTCTTTCAAACCGATTTCTTTATTCTTTTTTAATTTATAACCTAAGACCAATCCTATAACATGCGCACCCCCACAAATCCCAAAAATTGGAGAAGTAAATTTTTTTATCCAGCTAAATTTGTCTAAATGCATAATAAAATCATTATCCTTCAAGGAAGTCCCACAGATAATTATTTTGTCAGACTTAGCTAAGTCTGTATTATTAAGTTCAAGATAATGTCTTGTGAAAAACTTAATATTCTTATTTTTTAAGATATCTTCAATTGGCTTAACAAATTCAAAATAATGAAGTTTCTCTTTACAGATATTTATAATTAAAATCATTAAAAATAAAGAAAAAAGGAAGTTAAAAATCTAACTTCCTAAACAATTCTATATATTGCTGTTACGCTTGCAGTCACATCCTGACTTGTTGGAGCCAGATTCATTACTGCCTGCTTTGCAGCTGCGGTGTTACCTACCAAACCACCAGATGATGATACTCCTGCATATATTACACCAGGGTAATAGTTGAAGTTGTCAACACTTACTGAAACCAGATTTCCTGTTGATTTCCCGAATCCAGATGCAACAGAGTCGGCCTTTATCTTTGCATCCTGAGAAGCCAAAGTTAAAGCTTGTGATTTATACTGGTTTTGCAATGCATTGCTCAATTCAAAATCTATTGAAGATATTCCTGCGCCGGAATTTGCACCTGCATCAATTACTGCTGCTAACTTATCTGTGTCATTTGCAGAAAACTCAAGTTTCACCATATGATCTGCAATGTATCCGTTATTAGTTGATTTCCCCATGCTATCATAGATAACATTTGGATAGATATTGAAGCTATCTGTTCCAATCTGACTTTCGTTGAATCCCATTGCTAGTAGAACGCTCTTCAAATTGCTATAAATAACATTGTTCGCATCATTGGCCTGAGAACTCGTGGTTCCATTTGTTTGTATTTCAAGATACACGGCAACCAAGTCAGGAACGGCTTTTATGTCAGAAGTTCCCTGAACACTGATAGTGTTGCTTGTAGTTGAAAACGTAGGAACAAACACAAAAATTGCCAGCAAGACTATAACTATTAAAGTAACTGAAATAATTGAAGTTATTACAATTGCGTTGTTTTCTTTTTTCATTTTACCTCCTTACAATTTTCTCCAATTTACAATTGAAAAAATTAATATAGAAACTAGTCCACCTATCAAAAACCATAACCAAACTTGGTAAGGAACAGTATTAGCCACAGATGAAACAGTTTGCAAGGCAGATGATGCAACAGGAGCCCCTACACTTGCAGAGTTATAAACACAGGCAGTGGATCCTTCTCTTAGGCTAGAATTGCAGGATGCAAGTGAGGATGATACTTTTCCATAAGCCCAGATAGCAAGCGTCCCTGCAGCTGTAAGAATAACAGCAGGAACTATTGATTTTATCTTCTCTTTTGTAGGCTTTTTGTGCGATATTATAATTGATTTATTTGAAACCTCATACATTGTTATCTTCTTCCCTTTCCGGCTCCAAAAGAAATTTTTTCTTTTCTGAACAAATCCAGATTCAACTAGTTTTTTTATGTTGTATTCAACAGTATTAAGAGGTATGCCTAATTTATCTGAAAGGTCTTTTTCACTTGCCTCTTTATTCTCAGCTAAATATCCAATTATATTTTTACATGTCTTTGAAGACAGAACTTCTGCCACAGACTTTGATTTCTCATCATCAAGGGACACTAGTATAAACTTATCTTCATCAACCATATTTAAGATACATAAAGATTATTTATAAATAATTTGAAGAGTTCAATGTGGATAGAAGTAATGATCTAAAATTTCACTTCTCTTCTCCAACTGTTTTCTCCCTCCTTAATATCTATATAAGACTTAATCTTTAATGGCTTTTTAAATAATGGACAGTCAATAACAAAACTTTCAAATTCACCACCTTCTCCCGCTGGAGAAATTTTATATTTTTGATTTAAAATTCTAATTTCTTCAATAAATTTCTGATCAATTGGTCTTCCTAACCATTTTTCATCCAATGGAAAAGCAAAAATTCCCGTTAGAATTACTTTGAACTTATTTTTTACTAAATCTTCTAAAAGTTCAAACTGATCCTTCTGCCATAATGGGTTAAAACATTCTATGTCAAGTTCATTACATATTTTCTGAATTCTAGAAGCTTGATAAACACTTTCTACAGCTCCAGTAACAATTCCTTCTATTTTGTAGCTCTTAATCGCTTCTTTAATCGCATTCTTCAAATCTTTCAATTCCTCTTCTTTTTTTCCCTTTGTTTTCTTAAGAATTATAGGAACATTCATGGTTTTAGCCTGAATTTCGGTTGAAGATATTGATGGAGTATGAAACATGTAAGAATCTTTGTTCAAAGAGACAAGAGATATTAGGCAAACAATTTCATATCCTTGATCTTTAGCTAGCCACGCCGCATAAGTAGAATCTTTCCCACCTGAAAATAGAACACCAAGTTTCATTTTTCGACCCAGATAAACCTTAAAGTCTTAACTAGTTTACCTTCTGGAGCAAATTTCTTGGCCAAATATTGAAACCTTGAGACCTCTTCGAATGTAATCTGCGAAAAAGGCTTATGGTAATAAAAAGATATTAATCCTTCTCCTTTTTCATTTAACTTTAATGCATTTGTAAGATCAATCTGCGCTTTGGCATATTCATAACTTACTTTTAATCCTAATTTTTTAAAATACTCAAAAAAATCTTCTTTACGTTTTCCAGAATCTAATTTTAAAGCCAAAGCCCTCTTTAATCTTAGATCATCACTATCTGTTGAAGCACCTACAACAAGAAGTTTCCCTTTAGGATTTAAGGAATTTTCTAGAGTTTTTGCAAATTTTTCCTTATTTGTGACATATTGCAATGAATGGGCCATTAAAATGAGATCTGACTCTGGAATATCTGTTTCTTCCATTCCTTTTTTTATATAATGAACTCCAGACCCACATTTCTTTTTTAGGGTCTCAATAAGACTTGATGGTTCAATACAGTAAGTATCTAATTTTGCGCCCTTTTTTATAAATTTCATTATTGGGAGAGTTACTGTGCCTTCTCCTGCCCCAATGTCTGTAAACACAAATTTTTTATAATCCCTTAGAGAATATTTTTCCTCAATAGCCGATAATATGTAATCTATTGTAACCTTCTTTTCATTTGTTTGAGTTATAAAGGTAGGAAAAGATCCTTCTTTTGAATATGAAGAGTCTTTCATATAGTTAGAAATTAGAATTATTTAATAAATGTTTTGACACTAAAAACTATTTTTCTTCAAAATTTTCCGATTCTAAAATTTCACTTTCAAAAATATCTGGTTCTTCAGTATTATCCACCCCTTTGACTTCTTCATCCAGTGCTTTCCCATACTCTTTTATTAATTCTGAAAAGAAATCTGGATTCTTCTTAAAATAAAGATTTCTTGGCCAAATATAGAACTCTTCAAAATGTCCAAATTGTTCCAACCAAACTTTTCTCTGATTTTCTAAATTGAGCAACATTGCAAAAGAAATAATTCTTTCTTCTTTATCTGCTCCTGAAAGTTCTGAAAATGAAATTTTCTCGGCAAAATTCTGTTTTATGTAATTAAGCAACTTTTCATATATCTCTTTTGATTTTGTTGAAGGGTTAAATCTTCTTTTTGGAAGAGAAATTGAAGTTTCTCTGATTGCGTTGTTATTTATTATTTCTTTCTTTATCCTTCTGTTTTCAGTTATAATCGCTTTATTTAGTGATTCTATAAGCTCTTTCAACGAGACTTTCTTAAATCTTGGCAGGGGACTTTTTGGGATCAGATCTGGAATATCTTCAAAATCTAGCTCATCTAGGTTTATTTTTTGAACTTTTTCTTCTTTCTTTCCAAAAAGTATTTCATCAATGCTTTTCAGGTATTTATTTAACAATAATTCAGATTTTATTCTAAGAAGAAATGCCGCTGCAAGCAAAACTTTACTTGAAACAAAGAAATCTTCATCTTCAAGTCGTTTTAACCTTTCCAAATACTTGTTTGTAAGAATACCTATATCGATATCCCAGGGATCTAACTGCTCAGTATTGATTAAATCATATATTATCTCTTGCCAGCTTATTTCTCTGCTGAATAATAAATCATGAATTTGCTCTTGTTTAGAACTAATATCTGGTTTGGGTTTATCTTCCTCTTCTTTTTTCATTAAGTATATAAAGAAAAGATATATATAAAAGTGTGTAGTTCCTATAATTTATAGTCTGGAGTACCTAATTTTACAAAGAAAAAGGAGGTATTGATTACTACTATACGTTGACAAGGCCTTGTCATTCTTTAAGGGTAACAAAACCGAAAGGTTTATATAGCGGGTGTCTCTAGGTTTATTATCACCTCTTTTTCCCCAGGAGAGGCTTCAGGTTGTCTTTTTGATTAACTTGAAGAATCTCCCAGGGTTTATGCTTTCGGGGGTTCCTGTAGTAGATTGATATACTGGATGAACTAAATAATACAATGGAATACACAATATCAAGGATTAAAGTGAAACCAGAGACTTATGTAGTATCTACCAATGAACATTCAAATTCTTGGAGTGTATCTGGAGACTTAACAAGAGTTTTATCTAAAGTCTTGAAAATTGATGGCCTTAAGCAACATAAAGAACATATAACAATATCCCTTGAAGGAAATTTTGACTCTGAGTCAATATCAACGGTTAGAAGAGTTGAAGATGCTTATAATATAATACAATCTTTAGGAAAATATGATGAACCTGATTTTTCTAGCAATTAATTCTATTTTTTCTTAAACTCAGAATAATGGCATTTGCCACAGTATAATCTATCTTTTGTGTCCATAAGGAAAACTCCTGGACCACATCTAGGGCAGTGAGCTGCCTTGACAACTTTGCTTCCCTCTATCTTGTATTTTGAATATTTCTTGCTTGTTGGTTTGTTCTTGTGTGGTTTCTTTCCTTTCTTTGCGTCCTTTTTTCCAGCCATTTTATTATTTCTTACCCTTCTTTGGCTTTTTTGCCTTTTTATTTACTACATGGAATCTTTCTCTTTCCGAGGATGTACTGTATATCTTTGCAGTTATTGTAAAATCATCTGTACCAAACTTTCCAGCTACTTTTTCAATATGAACTTGATCTTCTGGAACAGAAAGCTTTTCGGCAACCATCTTTTTAGCATTTCCCATACTAGGTGGAGACTGCAGCTCTGTAACTTTGAAAATTACTTCTCTTCTATTCGATAAAATATTGTGTTTTTCTTTTGTTAATTCCATTTTATAGTTTTATTGCAAAATTTCCTTTTTCTTTAATTCCAATTTTTGGTGCAATCTCCGATTTTTCAGGATTCATTACTATTATTCTTCCCTTAAAGCTATCACTAGATTCCTTTGAACCACAGTTTGGACATTTATCTCCTTCATATATTCTCTTGCATATCCTGCAAGCTTTAGCTTTAGGCATTTTTAGACTCTCCCATAAACTTATTATATCTAAAACAATTTTCTGGATCTTCACATCCGCTGTTGATGCAAACAACAGAACCATCATAGCATGAACCTTCCATTTTACTAAGAGGTTCATAGAAGAAACATTTTGGTCTAGGAAGACTTGCTTGACTTTCTCTTAATGTACTAGCTATATCTCTCATTGTTTCTTCTCCTTCTTTCCCTTTGTTTTCTTTTCGCCTGATTCTTCTCTTGCTGCTTTCTTCGCGTCCCTATCCTTTTTTACATGATCTTCTTTAATCCATTCCAATTTTCCAAGTCCAGGTTGTCTCATTGTCAAACCAATCTTTGGAGATCCACCTTTGTGACTTATTGCAACAATTCTTGCCATGCAAAGATCCCCGCCTTTCAGTGATCTCTTTGAAGCTTTCCCAACAAGACTATCAGTTTTTGAAAAACTCACATAATCATTCATTGTCTGGCTTATATGGATCATTCCTCTCATTACCCCTAAATCAATAAAAGCTCCGAAATTCGTGATTTCTGTAATTGAACCATAAACAAGTTCCTGCAACTCGGGTTTCCATACGAGCAATTTAAATTTTGAAGCATAATAAACAGCACCGTCGCCAGGAATTATAATTCCATCTCCAATTTCCATTACTTCAACAACTGTAATTACCTTACCCAAATCTCTCTCATAGTAATCCTTGTAAGTCTCTTTAAGTTGTCTCTCAATTGCTTCTCTTGTAGACAAACCAAATAATTTTGGCTCGACTCTTACATGATCTTCAACTTCAGTTATATAGAACATTGAAAAAAGTTAGTGAATTTGGTTTTTAAAGCTTATTATTTCAAGGGAGAAAAATTATTCTCTATATAATCTCTAATGTCTTAATCCCTCTTATGATTAATTTATGATTTTGAATTTTTTCCTTAAGCTCCTTATCAAGAGTTGCAATAATTAAATCCTTATCTTCACCAGCAATTTTTATTATCCCCTTATCAACATAATTATAATCTAATTTTATTAGCTTGAATTTACTTCTATTTAACAATTTCAATGCCAAGTCTGCTTCTTCCCTTATTGAAGCACTTTCTCTTGACTTTGATAATTTTTTTATTTCATCAAATACCTGTTTTGGAATAAGAATTTCAAGGCCCATTAATGGAATTTCCTCAAAAAAGTCTATTTTTTGCCTCACGCAACTTATTATGAAGTTTGTATCAAGCAAAACTTGTCTCATTTGTTTAGTAAAAGAATGAAGTATAAAAATATTTGTTAAGGAATATTTATTAATTAAAATTGTTTGATAATAAAATGAAGATAATCTTTGTAAGACACGGAGAATCGGAATCTAATGTAGGATTAACAAAGAGTGAGGATTCTAGTTTAACAAAAAGGGGAAGAGAACAAGCAAAATACTTGGGAATTAGACTAAAAGAACAGAATATCTATACAATTTACACCAGTAAATTGTTGAGGGCAAGACAAACAGGAGAAATTATCTCTAAAATAATTAGAGTTCCTGTAAAAGAAAATTTGGAAGAATTAGATGAATACCCTACCAAGAACTTAAAATCAGCAACTTCACGTGTTTTTAATAATAGATTGAGAAGATTAAAGAAGTTTCTCAAAAAGATCTCAGAAGAAAGGGACGAGGATAAGACTATACTCATCATCGCACATGGAATAACAAATAGAATAATAATGGGATATCTCCTGAGAATGCCATTAAAAAAATATCTTCTTCATTTCTGGGAAAATAATACCGGATTGAATAGGGTTTTATGGAATAAAAAATTTAAGAACTGGCGAATGGATCGTACTAATGATATTTCACACCTACCTGATAGACTAGTTTCAGAAGATCTTATCTGATTCTAAATACAAAAGTATTAAAATTAATTCTATTTCCTCTTAAATATGGGTGCGTAGGCTAATGGCAGACTCGGCGGCTCCAGCCCGCCAGATGGGGGTTCGATTCCCTCCGTGCCCATTCCATAAGGTATATAAATGTAAATCATCTATCAATGAGTTATGAAGAAAAAGAGGAATATTGTAAATTGGGTTTTATTTTCTCTGCTAATTCTGGTTATAGCTTTAATGATTTATAATTTTGCTCTTACAGGATTTGTAACCAGTACTGTTACAACAACCACTTCTAAGGCTGCTCCTGTGGTCGCTACTACAACTGCAGCTAAAACTACTACAACACCAGCTACGACTACCACTACAGCAACTAAGACTGCTCCTGCTACAACTACAACACCAGCTACGACTACCACTACAGCAACTAATATAAGTTCAGGCTCCTCTGCGGCTCCAAAATCTAACAGCACTCCTGTTGCTAGTGCAGTTTCAGTAAATCAGACGGTTCCTAATTCTAGTGCTAGCTCAACTACATCAGTTTCAAACGTAACAAGTCCAGCTGCATCATCTTCAAATGTAACAACAGCAAGTGCAAGTAAAGGAAGTAGTGTAACTCCTTCCGGTATAAATTCCACAACTCCAGTAGTAGCTCCTCAAGGCACAATTGTCACAACATCTATAGCAAAGGTAAATAAGACTACAGTCATAACAGTTACTTATTCAGCAAACCAGACAGCCTCTAATTCCAATGCTAGCTCAACTACATCAGTTTCAAACGTAACAAGTCCAGCTGCATCATCTTCAAATGTAACTGCAAGCCAGACTCCTAGTTCCAATGCTAGCTCAACTACACCTGTTGCAAATGTGACTACAACAATAAGTTCAACTCAGATAAACTCAACTACTTCGTCTGTAGTTATAGCAAACCAAAGTGGAACTTCTAGTACAGTAACTACTGTTACCCCCGTAAATCCAACCTCAATTATAACATATTCTACAATTACATCTACCACTCCTGCAGGAGTTTCAAGTACTGTAAAAGTGGCATCTCTTATAAGTGTAGTTTTCGGTTGTGGTAATGGATACACATTACATACTAGTAGTAATGGTACAAGTTACTGCTCAAGATCCTAATCCTTCTATTATTCTCTGTTGACTTGTATTTATGTTCTTGAAATCGTTAGAGAATTAAGTTTTCTTGAAGTTAAAAAGAATGTAACTAGATAGTAATAACAAATAGTAGGATTTATAAAGTAGATATACTTCTGTATTTTATGGAAAACCCAAAGATAACCAACAAGACAGATAAGAATGATAAGCCTCAAGAGGATCAATTTATTCTTGACCTTGTAGATTTAAACGATACTCTTGATTTAAGAAAATCAGACGATCGAGAGTAAATAGACAAGTTCAAAAGATTTTTATATTTAAGGGTTTTAAACCTTATATGAACAAGCAGATATACTTTGACAATGCAGCTTCAACAAAAGTTGATGAAAGAGTTGTGAAAGAAATGCTACCTTATTTTACAGAAAAATATGCTAATGCTTCTTCCATCCATGAGATGGGAAAAGAGGCAAAAAGAGCTCTAGAAGAGAGTAGACAAACGATTGCAAAGGCTATAAACGCCAATAAAGAAGAGATTTACTTTACTTCTGGAGGAACGGAATCCAATAATTTTGCATTGAAAGGACTTTTCTTTTCAAACTTCCCAAAAAAGAATCATATTATTATAACAAAAATAGAGCATGATTGCGTTTTGAATACCTGCAAATGGCTTGAAAAGCAAGGAGCAAGGGTAACATATCTTAATGTTGATAAAGAAGGTTTTGTAAATCCAAAAGATATTGAAAAGGAGATAACTGATAAGACTATTGTTGTTTCTATTATTCATGGAAATAATGAAATAGGAACTATCCAAGATTTGGACGCAATAGTAAAGATTTGCAAGGCAAAAAATGTCTTATTTCATACAGATGCATGTCAAAGTTTTACAAAAGTTCCCATTGATGTAAAAAAACAAAATCTAGACTTGGTAACCTTAAATTCTCATAAAATTCATGGACCTAAAGGTGTCGGTGCATTATACATAAAGAAAGGAATTGAAATCACCCCTTTGCTTCACGGAGGCGGACATGAAAAAGGATTAAGAAGCGGAACAGAAAATATTTCTGGAATTGTTGGATTTGCAAAAGCTGTAAACATTGCAAACAAAAAAGAAATAGAGAAAATGACTGTGCTTAGAGATAAAGCGATAAATGAACTCCTTAAAATTCCTGGAATAAAATTAAACGGCTCAAGGGAAAAAAGATTATGCAATAATATTAACATCTCTTTTGAAAATGTTGACGGAGAAGTAGTTGGAGGATATCTTGAAAATTATGGAGTGTTAACATCTGCAGGAAGCGCATGCATGTCACATTCAACAAGCGGAATAAGCCATGTGCTAAAAGCAATTGGACTATCAGATGAAAAGGCAAGCAATTCTATAAGAGTGAGTATAAGCAAATTCACAATAGATGAAGAAATTGACTATTTTCTTGAAAAAATAAGAAAGATTCTTGGAAAATTCCAAAAAATTTAAGTAAAGACAATAAAAAACATTTAAAAATAATAGAAATAATACAATTAAAGAGGAGGTGTAAAATGCCAAAAAAAGAAATGATGGACTGTTGCACAGGGCATAAGATGAAAGGTGTGGGGATACTTCTTATCGGACTGCTAGTGCTTTCGAATGTTTACTGGCCATTCTTGGACTGGGGTACATTCATCGGAATTATTCTTGTTCTTGCAGGAATAGCAAAGTTAGTAATGCCCCACAAGTATCACGGGTAAAATCTCTTCTTTATTTTTTTTTATTTTTTATTTTTTGTAATTATATTTCTAGTTGTTGGTCTGAATTTTATCAATAGTATTCAATATTGATAAAATTTAAGTATCAACTTTTGCCATTTAAATTATGGGAAATGATCTTGTAAAAAAAGTTGTAAGCACGGCAGCATTGATAACTGGATTGTCAGTTCCATTAAAAGCTGCAGACTTTTATCTTGTTGGAAATTTAAATATTAGCACGGCACTTGGTACTCCAATTGCAAATATTAAAACAGCTCCTGAATATGTGAGGAGTGTTCTTCCACACCCTGATGATGTAAAGCTTAATGGTGTTCCAAATGTACCCATTATTGTTGGTGATAGTCCAGAATCCTTAAATTCAGAATATATAGGAATTGAAGGAAAAGTAGGATTGGGAATAGAAAATAATGATTTCAAACTTGAACTAGGTCCGAAGATGAATCTTAGTGTAAATGGAATAAGCAAAAGCGAGCAGGATTATGAACCATTTGTGTATGGAGATGCGTATGTTTACTATGGACTTGGCATGGGCGGGTTTAATCTAGGTGGTGGAAAACAAAACAACTCAAGAATTTGTTTTATTCCAGGAGCATTTGCAAAGGGCTCTGTAAATGTAGGCGATACTGGATTGATTAGACTCTTTGGTGAATATTCTGCTGATTGGTACCAGTATTTCATAGAGAATGGATGGGACAGATACAATTCCTTGCAGTCAAATGATACATACAAAATTGCAGATTCAATTAGTCATTCAGTAAAGGCAGGATTTGAATTTGCTAATATAATTGGAGATTCAAAAATGGAAAGGGACTTAGATCTTTTTGTTGGTGCAACAATTCCACAGATAATTGATAAAACATCCCTTGCTGATGAAACAGAGTTTAGCATCACTCCTACTTTATATTTCGGAGTAAGTTACGGAATAAAATTTTAATTCTTACTAAAAAGTAGTTCTTAGGGGTTGTCACATCTTGATAATTATAAATGTTTAAATAATACTTCTAGATATGATACTCTATCATACAACATATAGTAATATAATGTTTTCAATGTACAAGATATTGTATATGTCTTCATATTCATGAAGTGCCCATATTGTTCGAATGAAGAGTCTAAAGTGACTAATAAGAGGGGATGTCCTGGAGGAATAAGGAGGAGGAGAGAGTGCCTTAAGTGCAAAAAAAGGTTCACAACATATGAGAAAATCGAAAGAGATGATCTTTATGTTGTAAAAAAAGATGGAAGAAGAGAAAAATTCAGCAAGGAAAAACTTGAACATGGTATTGATAAGGCGTTTGAGAAGCGTCCAGTACCAAAGGAAAAGATTGACAGTATGATAAATGAAATTGAAGAACAAATAAGAAAAAAGGGCAAAGAAGTGAAAAGTTCGTTTATAGGAGAGCTAACTATGAGAAAAATAAAGAAACTAGACAATGTTGCATACATAAGGTTTGCATCAGTATATAGAGATTTTCAGGATATAAAAGATTTTAAGGAGGAATTGAAAGAATTATAAATGATACCCGAACTTCAGCAGCTTACAAAACTTAATCTTACTGAAAATCAACTTAAGGTAATAAAAGATAAGTATCTAAAGGATTCTCCCACTGTTGAATCTTGGTTTAGAACAGTTTGCCACAATATTGCTCTTGCAGATATAATCAATTCTGATAAAATAAGTAGTGATGAAGTTTTTGTAGGGGTCAATTATAAAGATGTAAATTATGATTCCCATGGAAAGATTTCGCATATGTACCTTCTTCACTACGGACTAATTAATCACAATAAGAGAGATGAAAATTTTAAGAGGTTCATAAAAAATTTGGAAGAAATTTACACTAAAAATCCAGAATTAATTTCAAAGACAGAAGAAGAGTTTTATGAATTATTATCAACATTCAAATTCCTTCCCAACTCTCCAACACTAATGAATGCAGGGAGAGAACTACAGCAATTAAGTGCATGTTATGTTCTTCCCGTCGGTGATTCAATAGAAGATATTTATGAGTCTGTAAAAAACATGGCCTTAATTCATAAGAGTGGGGGAGGAACAGGATTTTCTTTTTCAAGATTAAGACCTAACGGAGATCAGGTAAAAACAACTAAGGGAATTTCTTCTGGTCCTATCTCATTTATGCAAATATTTGATAAATCAACAGACGTTGTAAAACAGGGCGGGACAAGACGTGGAGCTAATATGGGGATAATGCATTATACTCACCCAAATATTTTAGATTTTATAGACATGAAAAAAACTCCAGGAGTAATGGAAAATTTTAATGTTTCTGTAACTATAGATGAAAAATTTATGAGGGCTGTAAAGGAAGATAAAGAATATGATTTACTCAATCCAAGGACAAAAGAGATTGTTAATAGAATAAATGCAAGGGAAGTCTGGCAGAAACTTGTAAGAGGGGCATGGGAAACAGGTGATCCTGGAATAATAATGATTGACAGAATAAACATGACTTCAAGCAATGCAACGCCACACCTTGGAGAAATAGAATCAACAAATCCCTGCGGAGAACAACCACTTCTTCCCTATGAGCCTTGTAATCTTGGTTCAATAAATTTATCAAAGTTTGTGAAAAGTGATGGGAGTGATTTTGATTATGATTCTTTAAGAAAATGCGTTTTTGTATGCACTCACTTTTTAGATAATGTGATTGACGTAAATAATTATCCAATACCTGAAATTGAAGAGATGGCAAAGAAGACAAGAAGAATAGGTCTTGGTATTATGGGGTGGGCTGAATCTCTTGTAATGTTAGGAATTCCATACAATTCTCAAAAAGCACTTTCTAAAGCAGAGGAATTAATGAAATTCATCAATGTATCTTGTTTGAATGCATCAGAAGAACTGGCTGAAAGCAAAGGGGTCTTCCCTGCATGGAAAGGTTCTATCTTTGACAAAGATAGTATGTTTTTCAGAGGGCAAGAATTCTTCCCAAGACATTCTGCAAGAACAACAATAGCACCAACAGGAACTATAGGAATCACTGCAGGCTTGCAGGGAGCAGGTATAGAACCATTTTTTGCTGTTGTTTATGTAAGATACAATGCTGCAGGAATAGATGCACTAAAGAAAGAGCAAACGCCTGCAGAGAAGGATACATTCTTTGAGGTAAATCCCCTGTTTGAAAAGATTGCAAGAGACAATGATTATTTTGGAATGAGAAAAGAAGATCTTTACTTAAAAATAAATGATAATCACAAGTCTCTAGTTGGAATAAAAGAGATTCCAGAAAGAATACAGAATTTATTTTTGACCTCACATGATCTTAATCCAAGAGAACATGTAATGATGCAGTGCGCATTTCAGAAGTACACAGATAATGCGGTTTCAAAGACCGTTAATATGAGGAACGATGCAACTGAAAAAGACGTTGAAGATGCATATATGCTTGCATTTGAAAATGGGGCAAAAGGGGTTACTGTTTACAGGGATGGAAGTAAGCAATTCCAAGTACTAAATATTAACGATAAGAAAGAAGAAGTAAAAAAAGTTAAGGAAAAACATACAGAAGAAAAAGCAGATTATTATCTTATTGAAACTGGTCAGGGCCCTATGCATATACACATAAATTATGATGAAAATGGTCCAACAAGAGTATTCGCAAATCTTTCCCCGACAGGGACGGAAATTTCAGGAATGGCTACCGCACTTTCAATATTATTATCCAAGTACTTTGAACTTGGCGGAGATCCTGTAAGAATCATTAAACATCTTAATTCAATAAAATCAGAAAGACCTTTTGGTTTTGGGAAAAATAAAATAGATTCTGTTGCACATGCAATTTCGGTGGCATTAAGAAATCATCTTGTTAAAACAGGAAGAATAAAGATAGTAGATCAAGAGATAAATCACGATGTTCCTGTAAAAGCAGTGGATAGTAATTCTGTGCTTCATTGCTCCAAATGTTTCAGTTCAAATGTTGGAATGGTTGCGGGATGCTCAGAACCTACATGCTTCGACTGCGGATATAGCAAGTGCAGTTAGAGATATGGAATCTAATCTTGGACTAGTGCATATTTATACTGGGGAGGGAAAAGGTAAGACTTCTGCAGGAATGGGTTTGATTGTAAGAGCAATGGGAAGGGGATTGAAAGTTAAGATAATACAACTATTCAAAAGAGATACGGGAGAGCAATTTTTCTTTGAAAAACTGAATGTAAAATATATGCAGTTCAAGCCGCTTCACCCATATTTTAAAAATTATGATCCAAACCAAAAGGAAGATCTAACTAAAAGTTTCATGGAATTTTGGAGTGATGCAATATCAGATTTGAAGGATTATGATATTGTCTTGGTTGATGAATTAGGTCCAGGAATAAATTGGGGAGTCATTCCAGAATCTGTAGGAATTAATTTAATAGACAACAAACCAAAAAACACCGAACTTATTCTTACAGGTAGGGATTATCCACAATCCTTAAAAGACAAGGCCGATTACGTCTCTGAAGTAAAAAAACTGAAACACCCATATGACAAAGGAATTCTTGCAAGAAAAGGAATAGAATTTTAACAACAATCAAATGATAGTCTGGATACTGATGGTATTGGATCTGATCTCTTTCGTGGGAGTTTCGCTTGCACAATTTAACTTTATTTATTCTACGTATCTCCTCGTAGCTGGAGGGACGTACTTAATTTTCAAGTTTGTACTGTTCAGAGAGATAATGAGTGGGATTGACGGTGTTTTTGGAGTATATCTTCTAATCGTTGCAATATTTCATATATCGTCATTCATCTATTATCTTATGCTCGCCTGGTTCTCATATAAGTTCTTATCAGTATTAGTTGGTTAATTATATCCAAGGACAAAAATAATTATAAATGAATCAAATTTGCCATTAAGATGTTCTTATCTGATAGAGATATATTGGAAGCCATGGAAAGTGGAGATATCAAGATTGATCCATTTAATAAGAAGAATCTTCAACCTGCATCAATTGATGTAGTTCTAGGGGATGGATTTTTAGTTCTTGATTGCTATGATGAAGAGGGAGGAATAATTAGATTTGATGAAAAACCAATTTATCAGAAAAGAAAAGGTAACTTGATATTGCCTTCTGGGCAATTTGCCCTAGGAACAACATTGGAATACATAACATTATCGCCTCGTGTAGTTGCAAATGTTCAGGGAAGAAGTTCCATTGGGAGAAGAGGATTATTTGTACAGAATGCAGGGTGGACGGACCCTGGATTTGAAGGAAATTTGACTCTTGAATTTTATAACGGGAATTCCCTTCCTATAGAGATTAAGCCAGGAATGAGAATTGGGCAGCTAACCTTTGGTTATACAAAAACCCCCTCTGGACATCCATACCACGGAAAATACAGCAAACAAAAAGGAACGACTGGAAGCAGATCTTATCAAGATAAGTAAAACAAGAAAATTTTATAAATAATATTCTTCTACTCAAAAGATGGCAAGTGATAAAGTACCAGAATTAACGAACGGTGAATTTGATGGTTTCATAAAAAACGGGTCAGTCCTTATAGATTTCTTTGCAGAATGGTGCATGCCTTGTTTAATGATGGCTCCAATTATGGAAGAGCTGTCTGATAAATTCAAAGGCAAAGTTAAATTCGGAAAGATAAATGTTGATGAGAATAACAAGCTTGCGCAGAAGTTTGATGTGATGTCCATACCAAATTTTATTTTATTCAAGAACGGAAAAGCCTCTGAGAGATTCGTGGGGGCAATGAATCTTGAAGATTTCGAGCAGAAGCTTAAGAAGAGTATCTGATTTTAATATAAAGTGGTCCCGAGGGGATTTGGACCCCCGACACCTGGATTAAAAGTCCAGTGCTCTACCAAGCTGAGCTACGGAACCATTCAACTAGATAAAAATAATTAATTTAAAAAATGTTCTATATTTCTCTTTTGTCACTTAAAAAGTTTGATATAGAATTATAAAGATAAACTTGGTTTTTTCTTTATGACAACAATTGACTGGACGATAGTTGAGAAAATCTTAATTGTATTTGCATTGACATTCGCATATGGCCTTGAAAGACAAAGGAGCCATAAGCCTATTGGTCTTGGGGCTTTTGTCCTTGTTGCAGTAGGTTCATGCGGGTTAACAATTATTGCAGAACAATTAGGACTTTCTACATCAATATTCTTGCTTAGCGGAGTAGTTAGTGGTATTGGTTTCCTTGGAGCAGGTGCCTTAATGGGGGGGAACCCCAGTGAGAAAACATATGGTTTTACCACTGCTGCAAGCATCTGGCTATTTTCTATTTTCGGTATAATAATTGGTTTAGGTGTATATGGGGTAGGTCTGATGATATATGTTCTTGTCTGGATTGTCGTATTTACTGACAGATATCTTGAAAGAAAATTAATTTCATCATACAGAAAGGAGATATCGATAACTACAAAAGGATTTGTAAATAAGGATGAAATTACAAATATACTAGCCAAGTATTGTTCAAGTTTTAAACTAATAAGAATAGAAGCAAATAGGAAGGAAAAAAGAGTTTTATTGAAGTATGTTGCAGTAGGTCTTAAAAAGGATATAGAGTCGTTACTTAAAGAATTTTATGAAAATAACTGGTGCCTCGCCATTGAATTAGGCAGTTAAATCAATATTCCTTGGAAACTCCAGTATATTGAAAATTTACTTGGTTTTAGCCCAAAAAACAAAAGCTTTTTAAATCAAATTTTTATATCTTTTATTGTCCGCAAGTTATAATAAAATAAACAAAACGTTTTTAAATATAAAAAAGTCAATGCATATCCTTCAATCAAAACATATTAGGCTCAACGAAAAAGAAGTTCAAGAATTACTCTCTAAACTAAATGTTGCGAAGGCACAGTTACCAAAAATTCTTTCAACAGATCCGGTATTGTCAGAAGAATGCAGCGTCGGAGATGTGATAAAAATAGAAAGAAAAGACGGGGATAAAACTGAAATTTATTTTAGAGTTGTAGTTTAATCAGACACTGTTAAATTAAAATGGAAAAAAATAATCACCTAATCGTAAAGAGATATCTCCAAGATCATTCTCTAGTTGCATCTAATATAACCTCATTCAACGATTTCATTGAAGGAAGAATCCAAGATATTACCGAAGAGATTTCCAAGTCAATTGAAAAAGGAGAGTTTGATATTTCTTTAGGAAGAATAAGAGTAGGCAAGCCAAATATTATCGAAGCTGATGGAAGTTCTTCTTTGATTATGCCTTATGAAGCAAGAATCAGAAATTTAACTTATTCCGCTCCAGTATTTGTCGAGCTAACAGTAAAGCATGAAGATCAGGTTGATTCTGAAACTGTTGAAATCGGAAGAATTCCTGTAATGATAAAGAGCAGCATCTGCAATACAAACGGCCTATCAAAAGAAGACCTCATAAAAAATTATGAAGATCCAAACGACCCAGGCGGATATTTTATCATAAATGGAAATGAAAGAGTTATGGTCATGGCCGAGGATTTGGCAGAGAATCAGCCTTTCATCGAAAATGACAAGAACGGAAATTTAACATTAAGATTATTTTCTTTAAGAGGAACATATAGAATTCCAATATTAATCTCAGAAGGTAAAGATGGCTTGATCAACACTTCATTCAGCAGATTCAGAGATATTCCCTCTGTTATTTTATTAAAAGCACTTGGTCTTACAAAGGAATCTGACATAGCAAGATACATCGGAATTGAAACAGACAGCTTCATTGTTAATCTTTATGAGTTCGTTAACATTGCAACAAAAGAAGACGCAATGATGTACATTGCAGAGAAAACAAATCTTCAAGGAACAAAAAAAGAGATACTAGATAGAGTGAAGCAAAGAATTGATTCATTTTTATTCCCCCATATTGGACAAGACAAAGAAGACAGATTAAGAAAAGCTGTTACTCTCTGCAAATTGATAAAACAATTCTTGATTGCAAAATTAAATCCAAACTTGAGAACATACAAAGACCATTATGCAAACAAGAGAGTCAGACTTTCCGGAGATTTGCTTGCAAGCTTATTCAGAGTTAATCTTGGAATTTTAATAAGAGATATACAATATTCATTACAGAAATCAATGAAGAGGAAAAAGTTTTCTTCGCTAAAAGTTATTTCAAAATCAACATTATTCTCGCACAGAATTGAATCTGCAATCGCAACAGGTAGCTGGGTTGGAGAGAGAAGCGGGATAACCCAGAATATGGATAAGACAAACTACCTTGCAATAATCTCACAGTTGCAGAGAGTTTCAAGTATGCTTCAGACAGAACAGGAGAATTTTGAGGCAAGAACATTAAATCCAACTCATTACGGAAGATTCTGCCCAATTGAAACTCCGGAAGGAACAGAAATAGGATTAAGAAAAAATCTTGCAATCTTAAGCAAAGTATCAACAAAAGTAGATTTGGATGAAAAGGAATTTATAAGAAATCTGGAAAAGGAAGGTTTGAGTATTGAAGAAACCGAAGGGACGGACGTATTTTTCAACGGAATATTCATAGGAAGCATAAGAAACAGAAAAGAATTTGTAAGCAATATAAGAGAAAAGAGAAGAGCTAAGGAACTTCCTCTTCAGATGAGTGTAAGGGATTATCCTGAATTCAAAGTTATATTAATATCAACAGAGCCTGGCAGGGTATTGAGACCGGTAATAATTGCAGATAATGGAGTATCAAGATTGAATGATGAACACTTAGTACAAGTTGAACAAGGAGATTTGAGCTGGGAAGACTTGATAGCTAAGGGAGTTATTGAATATCTTGATGCTGCGGAAGAAGAAAATGCTCTTATTGCATCTAAAAAAGAAGAACTAACACCTGAACACACTCATTTGGAAATTGAAGGAATAAGTGTACTTGGAGTTGTTACCAGTCTGCTTCCTTATGTAAATCATAATTCTTGTGCTAAATTAATCAAAGGAAGTAAAGGTTACAAGCAGGCTCTTGGATTATATGCCGCAAATTATCTTGCAAGAATTGATACTGATGTTTCCGTTCTTCAATATCCACAGAAACCAATTGTAAAGAGTTTCATCTATGATACACTTAATATTTATCCTGCAGGACAAAATTTGGTTGTTGCAGTAATGACTTATGATGGTTATAATATGGAAGATGCACTTGTCTTCAATAAGGGAAGTATAGATAGAGGAGTTGGAAGAAGCTTTTTCTTTAGACCTTACTCCGCAGTTGAAATGAATTATTCTGGTGGATTAAAAGATGAAATTGCAATTCCAGAGAAAGATGCGTCTGGTTATAAGATAGAATCAAGTTATAGATTATTGGAAGGCGATGGAATAATTTATCCAGAAGCAGATGTAAATGAGAGAGATGTATTAATTGGAAAGATGTCTCCTCCAAAATTCTTATCGGAAGCAAGAGAAATCTCAGTTAAGACAAAGAAAGAATCATCAATATCTATGAGACAAGAAGAAAAGGGAATTGTCGAAGCTGTTTTTGTTACAGAAGATTCTGAAGGAAACAAGATAGTTCAAGTAAAGACAAGAGATCACAGAATACCAGAAATTGGAGATAAGTTTGCAGCTCCATCTGGTCAGAAAGGAGTTATCGGGGCAATTGTACCTGAAGATGATGTTCCATTCACCTCAAGAGGAATAAGACCAGATATAATCTTTAACCCCCACGGACTTCCAAGCAGAATGACCGTTGGATATTTGTTAGAATTACTTGCAGGTAAGGTAGGATGCTTAAGAGGAGAAACTATTGATGGAAGCCCATTCTCTGGAGAAAGCAAGGCAGATCTTGAATCACAATTGAAAAAAATGGGATTCAGATTTGATGGAAAAGAAACAATGTATAATGGAATTACTGGAAAGAAGTTTGATATCAAGATATTCGTTGGAGATTTATACTACTTAAAATTAAAGTACATGGTTGGAAACAAAATACACGCAAGAGCTTCCGGAAAGATTGCATTGCTTACAAGACAACCAGTTGAAGGAAGATCCAAAGGAGGAGCATTAAGATTGGGAGAAATGGAACAGCAAGCACTTGTAGCTCACGGTGCATCACTATTATTGAAGGAAAGATACGACTCTGATAAGATCATTCTTAATATATGTACAAAGTGTGGCTCGATTGCAATTGAAGATAATATAAGAAATAAGATTGTCTGTCCAATTTGCGGAAGCGAAGAGGCAGAGCCTGTTGAAGTTTCATACGCATTCAAATTATTGCTTGAAGAGCTTCAAGGATTGCATATTCATACTAAATTTGGTCTTAAGAATAAATACGAATAAAATGTATCCACAAATAATAAGAAAGAAAATCGGCGAAATAAAATTCACTTTATTTAGTCCGGACGAGATTAAAAAGATCTCAGCCGCAAAGATTGTGACACCAGAGCTTTATGATGTAGATGGTTACCCTGTTGATGGGGGATTAATGGATTTAAGGCTAGGTGCAATTGATCCTGGTGTAAGATGTAGAACTTGCGGTGGAAGGTTGAAAGAATGTCTTGGACACCCTGGAAGAATTGAGCTTGCAAGACCAGTTGTTCATTTGAAATATGTTCCTTTGATTGAAATGGGATTAAGATGCTTCTGTAACAAATGCGGAAAGTTACTTCTTGATGAAAAGAATCTAAAGAAATATTCTCAAAGTGAAAGAGCTAAGAAAGCAAAGGATGTAAAAAAATGCCCTTACTGTGGAGCAGAGCATGAAAAAATAAAAGTAGACAAACCAACAAGTTTCTACATTGGAAAGAAAAGATTATTCCCTAATGAAGTAAGAGAGCTTCTTGAAAATATTTCAAACGAAGAATTAAAGAAAATAGGAGTTGATCCTATAAGTGCAAGACCTGAGTGGGCAATATTAACATATCTTCTTGTTCCTCCTGTAACTGTACGTCCAAGTATTATTCTTGAAAGCGGAGAAAGAAGTGAAGATGATTTAACCCACAAATTATCAGATATAATAAGAGCAAACCAAAGACTATGGGAAAATCTTAACGCAGGTGCTCCCGAAGTTATTATAGAAGATCTTTGGGATTTACTACAATTCCATGTAACCACATTCTTCGATAACACCGTTTCAAGAATACCCCCTGCTAGACATAGAAGCGGACAACCATTAAAAACAATAACAGAAAGAATCAAAGGAAAAGAAGGAAGAATAAGAAAGAATCTAGCCGGAAAGAGAGTTAATTATTCTGCAAGAACAGTTGTATCTCCTGATCCTTATATTGAAATTAATGAAATCGGTGTTCCATATGAGATTGCAAAAGTAATAACTGTCTCCGAGACTGTTAACGACATAAATATCGATAACTTGAAGAAACTTATCTTGAAGGGAGAAGAGTATCCTGGTGCAAATTATGTTATTAGACCTGATGGAAAAAGAAAAAAGATTACAAATGAATTGAAAGAAGAGATAATCAGTGAAGTAATTTCAGGATATAAAGTTGAAAGACATTTACAAGATGGAGATGTTGTCTTGTTCAACAGACACCCAAGCCTTCATAAGGGAAGCCTTATGGCACATTTTGTAAGAGTACTTCCCGGAAGAACATTTAGAGTTCATCCTGCTGCAGTAACTCCATATAATGCAGACTTTGATGGAGATGAAATGAATATTCACTCTCCTCAGACAGAAGAAGCAAGAGCAGAAGCAAGAATTTTACTTGATATAAAAAAGAATCTGATTTCTCCAAAGAATAATACAAATTTGATCGGATGCACGGGTGATGCAATAACAGGCGGATATTTGCTTGGACTTGGAGAATTCTCAAAAGATTTTGCAGATGATCTTCTTTACAAGTGTGGAATCCATAATAATCTTTCCGGAAAAAGAATTTCTGGAATGGACATATTCTCCCACGTTCTTCCTAAAGAGATAAATTTTGAAAATGAAGTTGTAAAAATCAAGGATGGAAAAGTTGTCAGCGGAATACTTAACAGAACAATTTTCAGCGATGAAGATGGAGACCTCGTAAAAGTTATTGATAGAGAGCTTGGAAGAGAAGTCATATTTGAGACACTAAAGAAAGCTTATGCTTTAGGTACAAGATATTTAACAAACAGAGGAATTACAATTTCAGTTGGAGATCTTGATGTATCAAAGAGAGTTCTTGAAGAAAAAGACAAGATTATCAAAAGTGCTGAGAAGAAAACAGAAGAAGTAATTGAATCCTACAATAATAGAAGTCTTGAAATAATTCCAGGAAAGACAAGAGAAGAATCCAGAGAACTTAAGATACTTCAGATATTAAATGAGGTCAGATCCAAGATAAGTGAAGTTGTCAAGGAAGAGTTCCCAGAGGATAATCCAGTTTCATATATGATCAAATCAGGAAGCGGAGGAAATATTCTTAATATTACACAAATGGCCTGCTCTGTCGGACAGCAGGATCTTGAAGGAAAAAGAATTGATATTGGATTCAATGATAGAACATTATCTTCTTTCAAAAAGGGAGATCTATCTCCAAAGGCAAGAGGATTCATCAATAGCTCCTTCATGGATGGGCTTAAGCCAGAAGAATTCTTCTTCCAAGCAATGACAGGAAGATCATCACTTATGGATACTGCATTAAGAACTCCCAAATCTGGATATTTATATAGAAGACTTGCAAGCGCATTGCAGGATTTAAGAGAGGAATATGATGGAACAGTAAGAAACAGTAACGGAAATATTATTCAATATGAATATGGAGGAGATGGATTGGATGTTTCAAAGCTTCATCTTAAAGACGGAAAATTAGAGCCAGGAGAAGCAATAGGAATAGTAACCGCACAATCATTCGGAGAACCTTCAACGCAAATGGTTTTGAGAACATTCCACTTCGCTGGAGTATCTGAAATGCAGGTTACACAAGGACTGCCAAGATTAATTGAAATATTTGATGCAAGAAAGAAGCCAACATCTCCAAAGATGGAGATTTATTTGAACAAGGATTTCAACAATGAAAAAGATGCAAGAATCCTAGCTGAAAAAATAAAGGAAGTCAAGATTGAAGAGGTATCGGATGAAATAAAATTAAATTTCAGTGATAAAAAGATTGAAATTATTTTGAGTAAAGATAGATTGAAGCATGTACATACTTCTCTGGAAAAAGTTGCGGATAAACTTAAAGAACTTGGATACAAAGTAAAGGACAAGGAAGATTCAATTATTATCGACGCAATAGAATTAAATTTCAAAGAGATTTATCAGCTTAAGGAGAAACTTAAGAGAACAATAATCTCAGGAATAAAGAATGTTAGCCAGATATTAATTGTAAAGAGAGGAAAAGACTTTGTAATACTTACTCTCGGAACAAATTTGAAAGAAATAATAAAGTTGAAAGAAATTGATATCGAGAAATTGATTTCAAATGATCCTTATGAAATAGCAGACGTCTTCGGAATCGAAGCTGCAAGACAGCTGATAATGAACGAAATATATGAAGTTCTTAATAATCAGGGTCTTGATATAGATAAGAGACATCTAAAGCTAGTAGCTGATGCAATGACAAATACCGGAGTTGTATCAGGAGTAACAAGAATGGGAATTATCTCACAGAAATCCTCAATCTTGGCAAGGGCAACTTTCGAAACTCCTGTAAAGCAGTTCGTAAACGCAACAGTAAAAGGAAGCAAAGACAAACTTGCAAGCGTTGTTGAAAATATAATCCTTAATCAGCCAGTGCCGGTTGGTACAGGATTGCCTGGACTTTTTGTAAAAGTTTTGGGACCTTTAACAAAAGAATCTAAAAAGGAAAGCAAATAACTCTTCTAATGGAAAGTACAATAAGCATGCAGGATATGAGACATCTTAATCTGTTCAAAGACATCACACAGATAAGCACAAGGTTCTGCTTTGAGTACAATGACACAATATTCTTCTGTGTTCCAAGGAATTTAGTTTCAAAAGCAATAGGGGAAGATGGAAAAAATTCAAAGCAATTAAGCAAAATAATAGGTAAAAAGATTAGAATAATAACATCTCCTGAAGGAATATCAGATGCTGAGAGATTTGTAAAACAGATAGTTGAGCCTGTTGAGTTCAAGAATCTTGAGATAAGAGATAACGAAATAATAATACATGCAGGATCAAAAAACAAGGCGGCCTTTATCGGAAGGGAAAAGAGAAGATATTTAGAAATGAAAAAAATATTAAAGGACTTCTTCGGCAAAGAGCTGAGAATTTTGTAATAATGCTCAACACAATATTTTTAAACTATTTTTATCAACAATCAATATGGGTTTAAACAGCGCAAGAAAAATAATCAAGAACAGAAAGAAAGATAGATGGCATAATAAGTTTTACAGAGCAAGAGCTTTGCATCTTTACCAAAAATCTGATCCTCTTGAAGGTACAAGTCAAGCAAAAGGAATTGTTCTTTCAAAGTTCCAAAAAGAAGCTAGACAGCCAAACTCAGCGATGAGAAAATGCTGCAGAGTTCAGCTTACAAAGAACGGAGTTGGTGTTGGAGTTTTCATTCCTGGAAATTTGGCACAGAGATTTATTGATGAACATGATGAAGTCATAATTGAAAGAATAGGTGGAAGAAGTGGTAGGCAGAAGGGAGATATTCCCGGAATCAGATTCCAAGTCATTAAAGTAAATGATCAGCCTCTACAAAGATTGTGGCTCGGTAAGATTGAAAAGGGTAGAAGATAAAATGGCAACAGAAAAAACTATCCCACAATTCAAAATTTTTGATAAATATGACTTAAGTGGAATTGAAGTCAAGGATGTAGGATTAAAACCAGTAATTTCATTGGAGCCAAGACTAATTCTTAAAAATCAAGGAAGAAATGTTCAGAAGTTTGGCCAGACTAAAGTAAACATTGTTGAAAGATTAATGAATAGATTGGCTGTTGCAGGACATAGAGGAAAAAAACATAGAATAGCATTAGGTCATGCTACAGGGAAATATTCAAAATACATGAAAAAAATTCTTGAAGCTCTTGAATTGATTGAGAAAAAAACGAACAAGAACCCTATTGAAGTTTTAGTCAAAGCTATAGAAAATTCTGCTCCAAGAGATGAAATCACAGTAATTGAATACGGTGGAGCAAGATATCCTCAGTCAGTTGATGTTTCTCCATTAAGAAGAGTCAATCTTGCAGTAAGATGGCTTGTGCAAGGGGCATCTGATAAGGCATTCAATAAGAAGAAGACAATTATTCAAGGGTTGGCAGATGAAATAATGCTTGCAGCAGATAACAATGGAGACAGTTTTGCTGTAAGAAAAAAGAATGAATCTGAGAAACAAGCTGATTCTGCGAGATAAATTCTTACGAAAACATTTAAAAAAGAATTTTAATATAACTAATTATTCTCATTTTACACAATAAAAAATGGCAGAAAAAGAAGCACAATCGGCAAGAATAGTAAGGCTTAGCAAGAGTCAGAAAAACATAAGAAATATCGCTACTAGTGCACACATTCACCACGGAAAAACAGCTTTAACAGATAATCTTTTAGCAGCATCTGGGTATATGGCTGAGAAGAATGCAGGAAATCTTGAAGAGGGTATGGCTACCTGGCAGCATTCTGATGAACAAGAGAGACTTATGACTGTTGATGCTGCAAATGTTTCCATGGTTCACGATTATCAGGGAGAAGAATATCTGATCAATCTTATTGATACTCCTGGGCACGTTGATTTTGGAGGAAATGTTACAAGAGCTATGAGAGCAATCGATGGAACAATTGTTCTTGTATGCGCTGTTGAAGGAATAATGCCACAAACTGAAACAGTTATTAAGCAAGCACTTAGAGAAAGAGTAAAACCAGTTCTATTCATAAATAAAATTGACAGACTGATAAAAGAAATGAAACTCACTCCTGAAGGAATGCAGCAAAGATTTGTCAAGATCATAGAAGAGTTCAATGGTTTGGTATACAAAGCCGCAGAACCTGAGTTCAAAGAAAAGTGGCTTGTTAATATTAATGATGGAAGTGTTGCATTTGGAAGTGCAAAAGATAACTGGGCGCTATCTATTCCATTCATGAAAAAGAAAGGAATTACATTCAAAGATATTTTCAATCTTGAACAGATGAGCGATACTGAAAGAAAAGATTGGGTATGGAAGAACGCACCATTGTACGAAGTTCTTCTGGATATGGCAGTAAAACATTTACCAAATCCTATTGAAGCACAAAAGTACAGAATTCCAAAAATTTGGCACGGTGATTTGGACAGCCAATTTGGAAGAGATTTACTAAGTTGCGATCCTAAAGGAAAAGTAGGTTTTGTCATAACCAGAATTGTAATTGATCAGCGTTCTGGAAAAGAAATATCTGCAGGAAGATTATTCTCAGGAACGATAAAAAATGGAATGGAAGTTCATCTTAATCTCGCAAACAAGGAGCAGAAAGTTCAGCAAATATTAGTATACAACGGAATAAAACCAGAACAAGTTGAAGAAATCGGAGCAGGAAATGTCTTGGCAATCTCAGGAATAACCGGAGAAGCTGGAGAAACAATTACAGTAGAACCTGAAACTGCATTTGAAGAATTAAAACATATTTTCGAGCCAGTTGTTACAAAATCAATTGAAGTAAAGAAATTAATGGATTTGCCAAAGCTTATTGAAATATTAAAACAAGTTGGAAAAGAAGATCCTTCTGTTAAAGTTGAAATAAATGAACAAACAGGAGAAAGCCTGATTTCAGGAATGGGAGAGCTTCATCTTGAAATTATAGAAAACAGAATTAGAACAGAGAAAGGACTTGATGTAAAAACCTCTCCTCCAATTGTTGTTTACAGAGAAACGGTCAATAAAGAGTCGAAAGAAGTTGAAGGAAGATCCCCTAACAAGCATAATAGTTTCTTCATAAGTATAGAACCTTTGCAGGATGAATTGTATGAAGCAATCAAAAGCGGAGAAATCCCTGAAGGCAGAGTAAAGAAAAAGAGTCAGGAACTGGCAAATAAATTCGCTAGATTTGATGGTTGGGATAATGATACTGTTAAGTCTATAAGAGATATTTACAAAGGAAATATTTTCTTAGATGAAACAAAAGGAGAAGTTCATATTGGAGAAGTTATAGAAATGGTCTTGGACGCATTTGAAATGGTCATGAATCAAGGACCTCTTGCAAGAGAACCTTGTGTAAAGATGAGAGTATCTCTTTCAGATATAAAACTTCACGAAGATGCAATTCACCGTGGCCCAGCTCAAGTTTATCCTGCTGTAAGAGAAGCGATAACAGAAGCAATGAAAACAGCAGATTCATCTTTGTTAGAGCCTATGCAGATTCATGTTATAGAATGCCCTGATAAATTCCTCGGAGAGATGACAAAACTTCTTGGAGGAAAGAGAGGACAGCTTCTAAATGTCTCACAAGAAGATTACGGTGTTGAAATAAGGGCAAAGATCCCTGTTGCAGAAATGATTGGATGGAGTAATGATCTTAGAAGTGCAACCGAGGGAAGAGGAACTTCTTCGCTTGCTGATCAGCTTTTTGAAAGAATACCTATGGGAATGCAAGCTGACGTAATAAAAAAGATAAGAGAGAGAAAAGGCCTAGCAGAAAACCAGTAAATCTTTTTAGTCAAATTTTTAAATACAAATAACGATTTACCTTTATGGACGCATATTCTCCGCTTATTTGGACAGGAATATTTGTAATGGTAATTTCAGGATTTATTATAGGATTCTCAGGTGTTGAAGGAAGCAAGGCCGGAACTTTTTTGTATCCTTTCTTTTTATTGGGAGTAACCTCTGTTGTTGTTGGATCTATTGTCTGGATGTTGAGCTTAAAAAGTAAATAATTTTCCAAGACTAGTTATTCAAAAATATCTCCGTGCTTATATCCACAAATTTCGCACCGATAAAGATCTTTTCCACCAAAGGGCCCTTCTCCTATCGGCACTCTTCTAAGGTATTCCATACTTTCAATCCCACAATACTTACAGATGGCCTTTCCATTCGGAGTTACAGGCATTGATTTTCTAAGCTCATCCTCAAGATTGGATAGGGCTTTTACATGTATTAATCTTTTTATTTCAATCTCACTCTTTAGAAGTTCATATTTATCTCTCGCTTCCACAAATTCTAACCTTTGCTCTCCTGTCAATACCACAACTAAATATTATCTTTTCTATTTTTAAGCATAGTTATCTTCGAAAATAACAATAAAAAAATATTTTAAAATTCCATTTCTACTCTGAGTTCTGTTAAGGCATTAACATATTCAACTATCTTTCTTAGGTGATGGAATATTTCCAATTCGTCGCTTTTGAGAGAAGTTTTTGAACTCTTCTTGTATAATTTTGGAAGAAAGAAATACAATTCTGTATCACTCTCGGATAACTCTTTCAATTTTTCCCTACTAAATTTGGAGTAGAACTCATAAAATCTATCTAACTGTTCTATAACCAACTTTGTTAATTGTTTCAAATTTTTGAATTCTTTAACCTGAAAATCTTTTATAAGATGATTTGAAATATTTTTGAATTCATCCCCTATTAGTTCAAGTATGTAAAGTACTGAAAATAAAAGAGAAGTTTTTTTCATATCTTTAAATGCTGTTTTATTCAATACTCTTATGCAATAGTCATGAAACTTATCAAGATTAATGTCTGTATCATGAGTGTGTTCTAGAATCTTAACGCTGTTTGTGTCAACCGCTTCAAGTAACTCTACCCCCATCTGCTGAATTATTAAAAAAACTCTCCTTAATGAATTATCAAATTCTCTACTGGAAATATCTGTCATATCCTTTATAATGCAATAATTTGATTTGTGTTCAATAACTTCAAATCCGATAAAACGCCCTGTAATCAATCTTATCAATTCTACAGCAGAGACTGTTTCTTTTTGATTGGTGTAACTTTTATCATAAGAGTGATGAGTTATAAATTTGTAAGGGTTATCAAATTTATCTTCGGGATTGAAAGAAACTTTTATTTCATCATATCCTTCCCTATAAACGGCCATAAAGTATTTCCAGATAGAAGGAATATCTAAGCCACTGATGTCTATTTCTGTATGTGACTTATTATCCATCTTTTCAGTGCTTACAAATAACCCGTTGTCTCTTTCTGCAATATTAATTTCGTCCCCAGGATGCAAATTAAAAGAATTTACCCACTTGATTGGAAGTGTTATTGTTAGAGTGTTATGTCCTTGCTTGATTATTTTTCTTTTCATTTCAATCTTTCCCATAGTAGAACTGGCTTTAGTATATTTAAATCTTTTTTCAATATATTCAATAGTGAAAATAGTGAGATATATATTCACAATTGGAAATCAATAAAAACTAAAATTTCTCCAAATTATCATGATAAACGGATTACAAATCGGACTTGGAACAAATCAAGATGGAAAAGAAATGGTCTCCGTTCAATACGATGACTATTTTGACAGAAGTACAGGCGAAAGAGATTACTTCTCTGCTGAGTTTGATCTTGAAAGATATCTCTTAGGATTGAGAGAGCTTCAAGACAAGGGAAGAAGTTCAATAGATGGACAATTTAGCTCTTTGTCCCTCGAAGGAAAGAGTTCTCTTTGCATGACAATGGAAACTAGTGGTTATGCAATTTCGGTACCTGTAAACTTCAAGGATTTATGCAAGGCTGTTAATACTGTATTGGATTAACCAGAATTGGGAATAAAACATATTGTTAGACACCAAAAAATTTATAAATGTAATTTTTGATTAAACAATATCAAATTTTCTTTTATGAAAATTTATCCACCAAAATGGCAAAAGAAAAACCAAACTTTAATGTTGTTTTCGTCGGGCACGTTGATGCAGGAAAATCAACCGTAGTTGGAAGACTCTTGTTCGATTCTGGAGCTGTTTCTGAGCAGGAAATGACAAAGCTTAGACAAGAAGCAGAAAAGCATGGAAAGATCGGATTCGAATTCGCTTATGTAATGGATCAGATTAGAGAGTCAAGGGAAAGAGGAGTTACAATAGACTTAGCCTATAGAAAGATTATGACTAACAAATTCCAAATCACAATCATTGATGCACCAGGGCACAAAGACTTCGTTAAGAACATGATTACCGGAGCTTCACAAGCTGATGCAGCTTTCCTTGTTGTTGCTGCTCCTACTGGTGTTGAACCACAGACAAAGGAACACTTATGGCTATTAAGAACAATGGGTGTACAGAATGTTTCAGTTATTGTAAACAAAATGGATATGGTTCAATATAAAGAAGAGAGATTCAAAGCAGTTAAAGAAGAAGTTAGCCAGCTTTTGAGTGCAGTTGGATACAAACTCGATAAAGTTCAGTTCCTTGCATGCGCTGGATTAAAAGGAGATAATGTTGTTAAGAAATCTGCAAATATGCCTTGGTACACAGGACCTACAGTTATAGAACAGTTTGACTTGTTCCCAATGCCAGAATCACCAACAAATCTTCCAATGAGAATGCCTGTTCAAGATGTTTATGAAATTACAGGAATAGGAACTGTGCCTGTTGGAAAGGTTGAAACAGGAATAATGAAAGTTGGACAGAAAGTAAGAATCGTACCAGGTAGAACTGGAAAAGGAATTGAAGGCGAAGTTAAGACAATTGAAATGCACCATGAAGCAATTTCAACTGCTGATGCTGGAGATAATGTTGGAATAAATATAAGGGGAGTTGGAAAGAAAGATATTGCAAGAGGAGATGTTATTTGCGATGCCACTAATCCTGTTCCAGTTGTAGAAGAATTCACAGCTATGATAACAATAATTAACCACCCAACAGTTTTAGCAAAGGGTTATACACCTGTTTTCCACGTTCACACTGCACAGGTTCCATGCCAGTTTGTTGAGCTTTTAGAACAGATTGACCCAAGAACAGGTCAAGTTATAAAAGAACATCCTGATTTTTTGAAGAATGGAGATCTTGCTAAAGTTAAGATAAAACCACAGGGAAATCTTGCCTTGGAAACACAGAAAGCAAACCCATTCATGAGTAGATTTGCAGTTAGAGATGCAGGACAGACTGTTGCAGCAGGTGTTTGCATTGAATTGAAGGCAAAGACTTTTGCTGAAAAGTAATTCTTCCGATAATAATGAAGCAGTTTCTATTTTTGTATCCTACACCTGAATATATTGATTCTGAAATAAGTAAAGGAACTTGCGGGTTTCATAGTAAAAAAGAAGCAAAATTTCTATCAAGATTAAAAAAAGCAAAATCCGAAGAGGAAAAAAAGAGAATAAGATTGGAAGCGGCTAATGTAATAGAATCAGAATTTGAAACAGTTTATAAGAGAAATTTAAACGATTGCATTGATGCTCGATATAGAAAAAATGGATTTGGAATAAACTATCTTACATTTGATAACAGTCCAATATCCGATATAATCGAACTTCAAAAATCAGATAAAATTATCGAAAATGGAGTTGACTTTAAAACATTTACAAAACCAAAACCAGACGGAAGTTACCCTTATCCCGATTCTGATTATATCCTAGACCAATTGGAAAAAATTAGCGAATTAAGAGTTGCTGGTTTCCATATGTGGGATTGTGTTGAAAGAGTAGCAAAAAGGGCATACCAAAGAGGATTGGATACTTTAGTAGATGAAGATCTTACAGAGTTTTTCATAGGAAGATTGAAAGATCCAAAATTTGATGTAAAGAAGTATCCTACATATGATCCTAAAGAGAGTCCTGAATTGTTTGACCTCTTTATTAAGGCAAGAGCGGGAAGACCATGGCTATTTCAGAATTATTAGTTTAATAACATAAATCTTTTTAAATTGTAATAATCATTTCATCACATGGCAAATGTAAATGAAGAGATGATTAAAAGGGCTGTAATTTCAGGGGCTGCTCATGCTTTGAAATTTAAGGAGAAGAATCCTTCTGAAAGCGATTCTGAAATCTTAAGAGAAGTAATGAGAGAGCTCAGAACAATAATCGGCGAAATCGGAAAAGAATAAATCTTATTGTCTTTCTATAGTAGTTATAATTAAACACAGTCCGAAAAGTATCTAATGTCCGAGAAGTGTCCGGATAGTATTTTGTGAAGTGGAAGCAAAAAGATTTATAATACATTGGTACCTACCATATCATTATGGCTAAATTACAAAAGCAGATAAGTAGAAGGACTGGAAAAAAAGAATATTCAAAATATGTTATTATAATCCCTGAAAATAAAATTAAGGAAGCAGGATTTAAAGAAGGTGAAGACTTATCAATAATATCAGAAAAAGATAGGATAATTATTGAAAAGATTTAAAAG
>JBAQGX010000005.1:0-25321 GCA_049288015.1 Candidatus Nanoarchaeia archaeon
TAATTACTCTGATTAAAGTTTACATTTGTATAATTGTTGAAGAATGCAGACCAATTATTCAAAGCATTAGTGTATGAAGTTGAAAAGTTTGTATAGTTATTATATTGATTTGAATAGATACTTGAGAAGTTTGAATAGTTTGCATTCCATAATGGTTCCCCCCCACTTGCTATGACACTGCTCCAATTTTGTATTAATCCACTTCCATTCCAATTTAAGATCCAACCAGAAGCGTTTATGTTTAATGTTGTTGAATTATAATATCCATTAGGATTACTTGTTCCATAATATTCTGTCGAGATAGGAACACTGTTTTCGTAAAGAGTTCCATTTGAGTACAAACTTCCTCCGATGAATAAATTGTTCCATCTTAAAGTTGCGTTACCTAAATTAAACTGACTATCATAACCACTATAAGGAAGAAAACTTCCATTTATGTTTATATTTGAAACATTCAAATTAGAGAAGTTTACAGAATAGACTGTTCCATTAGAATATAGGCTTCCTCCTATTATTGAAAGACCTCCATTTGTCCATCCTCCATTAAAGTTGAAGTTTCCAACTACTGAGGTGTTAAGAGGCATGAAGAAACTTGCGTTGTAACCATTAAACAAACTTGCGTTGACGTTACTTAATCCAGAACCATTTCCGTAGAATATTCCTGATGCATTGATGTTTCCTGAAGAATTGATATTATTGGAATAAACTTGATTGAAGAATTGTGTGGAAAGAGTATGAACCTGCCTTAATGTTCCGTTACGATATTCACATAAATAACTTGGGATGGAAGATAAAGTGTCAGGGATTGTTAGATTAATGAATGCAGTACCATCACTCCCTGTTGTTATGACAATACTAGAATTTGAAAAGACAACGTTATTACATGCACTGTCTGTTGTCCAGTTGAAAGTATAATTATAGGTTGTTCCGGGAGTTGTAAATCCTCCAGAAGTCAGGGGCTTGACATAAATTGGCATGGAACCAGCAGAAACTGCAGATCCGTTTATTATTACTACAAAAAAAAGTAAGAGGATCAGCAAAAATGCTTGTTTCTTAAGAATCCCACCTCCCTTTTTCATACACTCATATATTATAATATATATTTATAATAGTTTCGTTCAAATTGCTATCATTGCGAAGAAGCGTTTGGAACAGTAGGTTTTGGTTCTTCCTTTGCCTTATTTTGTTCCGGGAAGATTTCAGAAAGTTTTTTGCTGCCTTCTTTTATGGTTTTCAGATTAATCTGGATCATTGCGGGTGAAATTGTCTGGCCTCTTACAGTTTTTCTTAATCTCAATCCCTTTGGTCTGTTTTTTGATCTTTTTCTTTTTCCTTCCTTCTTTGGACGCTTTTTCATGTCTTTTCCAAATCTAAGAAGAACTTTTTTCAGTCCTACTCCCTCAACGTTTTCTCTTGAGGGAAATCCTGCTGAATCACTTGCTCCTGCTATTTCAAATTCATACCCATTAAGCTCTGGAGATATTTCGTTTCCCTCTATTTTATCATGAAGTGATTTTCCAACTAGCTGCTCTGATTCAGATTCAATTTTGAATGTTTTTCCGGATTTTTCTGATAGGTTTATCTTAAATACCATATGTTATTTTATTGAGAAATTGGTTTTTAAAACTTTGTTTATACTGGATTTCCTATAATTTTTATAAGTGCAAAGCTTTTTTAATGAATATTTTATATGTAAATTATGAATAACAAGAAATTTGTAAAAAAGAGCTTTTCAAGAGCTTTGCCGACATTCATTAAAAAGAAGATTGAAGAGATTATTTTTTCTTCGGAAGGATATTTTGAGATTCAAGGTCGTGTTAACAGAATCATCATGACAGCAGGTCCAACTGTTTTTGTTGTTTCTGATGGAACTGGTTCTTTGCAGCTAAAAGGTTTCGTAGGAGCTGGTGCTAGAGCATACCCTGAAATTGTTGAGGGAGACTGCATAAAAGCTCAGGTAAAACTTGGAGAATTCAATGGAGATACTGAAGGAGAAATTTCATTCATAAGCAAGCTTAATGATTACGAGAACAAAGAATTTTTGAGATCAATGGAGATGATTGAAAAAGAGAAAGCAAAAGTTGTTCCTCCAAAATTCCTTGTTGAGAGCAGAATTCTTGATAAGTTAAAAGACTCTTTCATAAAAGCTGCAACTCAGATAAGACTTGCAGTAATACAAGACAGACCTATTATAATCAGACACCATAATGATGCAGACGGATACAGCTCGGGATTTTCACTTGAGAGAGCAATACTTCCTCTTATTGAGAAACAACACGGATCTGAAAAGGCCGGATGGGAATTTTTTACACGTGCTCCATGCGCAGCTCCTTTTTACGAGATTGATGATTCTATAAGAGATACTGCTTTATCATTGAGGAATGTTGCAAAGTTCTCAAACAAAATGCCTCTTATTGTAATTGCAGATAATGGTTCTTCACAGGAAGATCTCATGGCAATAAAACAGGGGAAAGTTCACGGGACTGATTTTATTGTTGTTGATCATCACTTTTTTGATAAAGATGTTATTTCAAGTCAGGTTCTGGTTCATGTAAATCCATTTTTGGTTGGAGAAGACGGAGCTAATTTCTCGGCAGGAATGTTGTGCTCGGAACTTGCAAGATTCATAAATCCTGAAGTTAAGAACATAGAACAGATTCCGGCAATGGCAGGTTTTGCAGACAGAATAGATATAGGCAACCCAGAAGTTATGAAAAAGTATTTAGCAATTGCAGAAAAAGAAGGATATACAAAGAGTCTTCTTTCTGATATTGCTCTTGTCATTGATTATATTTCTTCAAAAGTTAGGTTCATGGAAGTCAGGGAATATATTGAAGTACTGTTCGGAGAGCCAAGAGACAAGCAGAAAGAACTTGTTTCATTGCTTGCACCTTATATAAGAGAACTTGATGAAAAGGCACTTAAAATTGGAAAATTAAATGCTCAGATTGAAAAGATAGGAAAGTCAAATTTACAATTGCTTTACTTTGATGAGTTTTTCCCCGGTTTCGGATTCTTTCCAAAACCTGGAAGGACTACTGGACTTTTGCATGATAACTTGCAGTTTGAAAAGAAAATTACAAGTCTTATAACTGTGGGAGTTATGGGATCTTCAGTTACAATACGTGCAACAGATGAGTCAAATTTTTCAGTTCATGATCTTATCAAGTTCATAAACACGAAAGCTCCTGATGCTTTTGCCGAGGGTGGAGGACACAAGAATGCTGGATCAATCACATTCCTCCCAAACAAGCAGAAAGAAGTTGTGAAATTGCTCAAAGATTTTATAAAAGAAAGAAATTAAATTTTTATTTTCCCCACTCTGGGCTCTTTTCTCTTTTTATGTTTGCAATCTCTTGCAGAATTGAAATTTCGTGGGAGGAAAGCAAATCTTTATTTTTCTTGAAATTTTTGAATTGTGATTCTGACAAATCGGTGTAGAGAAACTCCTTGTCTTTCAATTTTCTCTCGAAATTTGTTCCGGGAATTGATATAGCAACTTCCATATCTTCATGAGCTTCGTCCACAGAATTCTTTTCTAATTGTATGTTTTTTATTCTTCCGATCTTTTCTCCGTAGACATCAATCATGTTTATTCCGTGGATCAATCTTCCAGCTTCAACTTTAACTCCAAAGATTGCAGGATTTGTATTCCTGAAAACATACTGGTTGAGAATTCTTATCTTACACAATGATGCAAGATCCATCATTCTTTTCTTTTCTATCTCTCTGCTCTTTTCCTCTCTGAATTCTGTAAGATTATCTATCAGTTTGTATACTACTTCATCTGTGATAATTTTTATCTGATTGCTGACAAGAGGCTTTGCATCTTCGTCAACAGACACATTGAATCCAACAATCACTGCGTCAATTTCATTTATTTCTAGATTTGCTTTCGCAGAGATTATATCTGTTTTGCTTATTTTTCCTATTCCTGCTTTTACAATTGGAATATTGCTTTGCCTTAGCAATACTAACAGTGCTTCAAGACTTCCAAGCGAGTCCGCTTTTGCAATAATTCCTTGAGAGTCTGTTTTTATGCTTTCTGAAATCTCTTTCTTGAATGTTTTCTCAATTTCACTTTTGTTGTTGTCAAATTCCATGAAAGGCATTCCAGGCAGTATGTCCATTTTTTCAATTAATTGCAATCTCAATCCAGTTGATGCTAAAACTTTATCCTTTGGGGTAAATTTGGAACTCAACGGAAGTATTTCTTCAAGAACTCTTATTTTTGTCACAATTGCTTTTCCATCGAGATCTGAGATTGCTATTTCATCTCTTTTTGATAATTCTCCGTCGTAAAGAATTGCTTCTGCATAATTCATTTCCTTTTCCTTTTTAACTTCAAGTATGACTCCTTTTGCTTTTTCTCCAAGCTCCAATTTATTCTGAAGATATTTCTGGCTTAATCCACATAGCATAATAATCAATTCTTGTATTCCTTCTCCTGTTTTTGCAGAGCAGGGGATTAGAGCGATCTTCTTTGTGAAATCTGTGATGTTGTAAAATAAATCTGCGTCAAATTCGTAGCTGTCAAGTGCTCCGATAAGCATCAGATATTTTTCTTCAAACATTTGCCTTATATGAATTGGCTGTGATTCAATATTTTCTTTTATTCCTGAATCTTTTTTTGATCGCCATCCAGATATATTATCAATTTTATTGAGTGCTATTATAAATGGAGTCTTGTTATATTTTAATATCTGGATTACTTCTGCAGTCTGGGGCTTTATTCCTTCGTTGATATCGATTACAAGAACAGCAAGATCTGCAAGGCTTCCTCCTCTCTTTCTTAGATTTGTGAAAGCTGCGTGTCCTGGCGTGTCTATAAATAAAAATCCAGGAATGTCTAGTTTTATTCCAGTTTCATCAATCAAAGGGCAGGCATTTCTAAGCATTTCCATAGGATAGAGCGTGAAAGAAATCTTTTGAGTTATTCCTCCTGCTTCAGTTTTTTGTATAGAGCTCTGCCTAATTTTGTCAAGCAAAGATGTTTTTCCGTGATCTACATGTCCGCAGACAGTCACTATTGGCTGCCTAATCTTTTTAGATTCTGTCATATACTTTCAATGGTGAAATTCTTTTTAAAGATTAAGTTCTTATGTTGCTAAGATTAAGAAGTAAATAAAGTTCTTCCTATTCTCTGATTGTTAAAATTATAACCATCCAATAAGCACAGCAATTCCTACTAAGAACATTAATATCCCTGCAATAAGATGCATTAGTTTTATGTTTCTGTCTCTCCACTCTGAGACGTTTTCTATTTTTGTAAATCCATAATGTATTAGCAATGTTATTATTAACATTGGGAGAACAAACAAGAAGTTGTAATATAATAACCAGGGAAGAGCTCCTAAAATTCCAAGATTTGATAATAATCCAGATGCAATTATATAAGGGCCGATAGTGCAAGGGAGAAGGAATAGTGTCACAACAAATCCTACAATAAATGCTCCAAGAGGAGAGGTTATCTTTTCGATTATTTTTTTTACTTTTGGCCTGAATGAAAGAGGCATTTCTGTTGCAAATTCTCCTTTTTTATAATTGAAGAATTCTTTTACATTAAGAGCTCCTACAGTCATTGAGATTATTCCAAGGGCATCATAAAAATATACCGAATTCTCTCTCAGAATGCTTGCGAATGTCCTAAAGAAGGGAACAATTATTATTCCATAGAATAAGTATTCAAGGAATACAGCAAGGCAAAAAGCCAATCCTCCAAGAAGAACTTTTTTTCTTTTGCTTGGATTGTTAATAAGTATAGAAAGCAAAACCATCATAAGGACTGCAAAAGCGCATGGATTAACGGAATCTGCAAGAGCTAAAGGGGTTATCTTAAGAAGTAGTGCACTTATTGATGAGATATCTATCATAATTTAGCAGCCAGTTAGATTCTTTAATTTGTCAATGGATTGAACTCCTAAATAGGTTGTTCCATTAATAATCCAGGTTGGCGTTCCCTGTATTCCAAGGTTATTGCAGAGCGTCTGATTATAATAGCAGTCTGTCGAGTTAAGATATTGATAACTGCTTCCGAATAATGCTTCCTGCTCTGCACAGAAATGACATCCCAACTGGACGTATATTTGAGAGTTGACTCCAATGCATTTTGCCAAATCTGCAGAAACTCCGCTTCCCTTATTGGCATATTGCAAATAAATTATCAATCCTGCAATTATTATGACCGCAACAATTACCAGAAATGTTACAAGACTACTCTTTTTTTTCATGTTTAGAATATAGAATAAATCTATTTTAAATGTTTTTATGTAGACATTAATAATCTGGCAATTCTTCCTGATTTCTGTGTCCTGGCTTTTCAGTTCTCACTTTTTCTTGAGGTTTTTCGCTGCTTCCCGATGATACAGCCTCTTCCATTTCTTTTTCTGATATGGAATTAATCATTTCTTTGAACTTCTTGAAATCACTTGCAAGAATTCTTACACCTGATTTTGTAAAACCTGTGTATTTGTCACTGCTTACGTATTCCCTTATTGTAAGGCCTCTTCTGTCTCCAAAGTCATCAATTCTTACGACAATATCTGTATTTGGATTCTTGTTTATTCTTCCTATTTCTTTATCCATATTTAGAACATAATATGTTGTTTTATAAAATTATTTGTTCTGAGGTGGCTTACATTTTCCGCACTTTGTATAGAAACCTGCTATGACAAATTCACTAATCCCTATAATTCCGCAGGCAATCCAGTCAAGTCGTTTGTCGAAAAGGTAAATTATAACCATTGCCACTGCAAAAGCCATTATTCCGTAAATAAGTTGAAAGAAGAAATTGAACTTGTATTCCATTATATTTTGAGCAATCTTGTTTTTATAAACTTTCTTTCAAAGGATTTATAAATTTTTAATATTTTCATAAGACATGATTTCATTGTTGCAGGCTTTAATATATAGCATTGTTCAGGGAATAACAGAGTGGCTTCCCGTGAGCAGCTCGGCACATATAGCCCTTTTGCAGAATCTTTTTGGATTTCAAAGCCTTCCTTTCATTGTTTTTCTTCAATTTGCTAGCATCCTTGCGGTTATTTTTGTGTTTTGGAAAGACATTGTGAAACTATTTAATTTCAAGGACAAAGAAAGCCGGAAATATTGGGGAATGCTTATCATTGCGCTTATTCCTGTCTTAATTGTGGGATATTTCTTCCAGAAATTTCGAGTGCAGCTTTCAAGTTTCTTTTTTATAGGGATATTTTTTATGATAAGCGGGGTCATTGTTTATTCAACAAAGTTTGTCAATCACAAGGAGGGTAAGAAGTTAGGTTGGTTTGATTCCTTGTTCATTGGAGTAATTCAAGTTGTTTCACTTTTCCCGGGAATTTCAAGAAGCGGTTCAACAATTTCTGCGGGAATATATAGAGGAATAAAAAAGGAAGATGCAGTAAGATTCTCATTCTTGCTTGGAGTTCTTACAATACTCGCAGCATCTGCTTTGGAATTGAAGAATTTGGCATTACAGAGCATAAGTTATTCTATACTGATTACAACATTTGTATTAACATTTTTAGTCAGCATCTTTGCAATAAGAGTTCTTCTTAGAATCGTGAAGGGAGACAAGTTTTACAGATTTGGGATTTATGATTTTATTCTTGGGTTAATTGTTTTTATCTGGAGTTTTGTACACTAAAAAGAGCAATGCTTTTAAATTCTGTAATTCTTTATAGCATATGAAAAGAGAGGTTCGGAAGAATTCTTTGGGTAAAAATAGCGGAAATTATTTAATTAGTAAAGGAAGCGGATCTTTTTTTATAATCTCTTTGTTAATATTTCTGGTTGTTTATTCGACATATATACTTTTTTTCAAGCCTAATGTAAGCAGCTATTCAGATGTTATCGTTGCAACTACTTTTTTCTTTACTTTATTTTCTGGATTTTTCATTACAAGGCAGAATGATCGTTATACTTCTATCTCTGATGAGATTGCAAATACGGACGGACTTTTGATATTATTATATAGAGTTGCATATACAGCAGCACCAAAGTGCGGAGATAAAATAAGAGAAATACTAAGAGAACATTATCAGAAAATATTGGACAGCGGGAATTGGGCTTATCATCTTATGAATCCATCAACTACAATCATGAAGATATTTGATGTGTATGCCAATGCTACTGGAAAAGATGCTGAAAGACTGGAAAAGTTTGATGATGCTTATGGAAGTGCATTTTCCGACTTGCAGGTTTCTAGAAAGAGGATGGTTCTGCTAGCCGAAGAAAGACTTCTGCCTCTGCAGTGGGCTTTGGTTTTAATTCTTGGAGCTTTGATGGTTATAGCATTTAATTTCATACCAAATTACAGCATTGGAATTGATATCTTGAAAATCTTCTTTGGGGTTGCGGTATTCTTTGTAATCCTTTTGTTGAAACAGTTGGACGATCTTTCTATATTCGGAAAGGATTTCAATAAGAGAACTGCAAAAGACAATCTTAGAATTATTACCCCTGAAGATATTTGGAATGAGTAATTACTTCTTCTTAATCCAAGAAAAATAGTAAAGAGGAACAAATATTAGTATAACTGGAACATTCACAAGCAAGTCTCCAAGCACAGATGTGGTGCTGAAAAGACTTATGATCAAAGTAAGAGGATATAACATTGTAATTATTTTTGCCCAGACCTTAACCCAATTTTTTTGCTTCTTAAAGAATCCAAAATTAAGCAATGGAACAAATAAGATAGCAATCATGACCAACACTAAGGCGTAAGTTCCTAATGATGAAATATTTCCAGAAACTAATAAAGAATAAACTAATTCAAATATCCCCATAAGTGCGAATATCGCCAGTACTATTGTTGAAACTTTTGCCCAAACTTTTATGACTTTATCGTTCATGTATGATGGAATTATTGGAAATTTATAAAATTATCCTATTGACTTTAAAAGGTAAAAAATAAAAAAAAGAAATAAATTTATTCTGAATTATTCTTCTCTTCAGATTCTGATTTGTTAAGTGCGACCAGCACGTTGAAATCTTCTTCACTTATAATGTTTCCATTCTTAGTGAATCCATTCAGATTTTGCAATGCTTCTTTCCAGGCCTCATAATTTCCTTCTTCAATAGCCGCATTCAAGGCTCCCTCATTAACAGACATATTGGTTGTTTCTTCAACAGAAAGATTTACATTTGATTTATCACTTGCATATTGAAATTCTCCTCTCAATCCTAGATTTTCTGTTTGGAGAAATCTTTCGGGACTCTGTCCAATTGTCCTGATACTTTTCTGCATTTGCTGATTGCTTGCGCTGAGCGTAGGCATAACTATTACTCCCCCGCTGATTGCTAACAAACCCAAAAATATTGCGCTTAGAAATTTGCTTTTGATTTTTTTCTTCATTTTTTGTACCTCCTTTCAAAGATAGAAAAATTAAAAGCGGAATTTTTTGGTTTGAATTCTTTTTTCAAATTATTAAGATATAATTGATATTTAAACGAAGTGGACTTTAAGTCCAGATAAGAAGACAACTTTTTGCTTACGCCCACGGCAGGAATCGAACCTGCGGGCCCTTTCGGGCCGGCCTTTCCAGGGCCGTGCAATACCACTATGCGACGTGGGCTTAGAAAAATCAGAGAGAGTTCGTTTATAAAATATTTGATAGATTAAAATTAGTCTAGTTTTGGATCTATCTTTTTTCTTGTTATATTATAAATTTCCTCGTGAATTTCTTCTATCGATCTTAAAGACTCTATTGTTCTTTCTGGGGCACAATTTATTATTTCCCAATTCCATTGATTAGCGATACATAAGTAAGCTTCTTCTGTTTTTTTGAGATTTTTTATATCACATTCTATTAGATCTGCAACTCCTGCTCTTTTTTCTCTTAGATTTAACGCAACATTCCAAGGCATATTTAAAAGAAAAAATAAATCTGGGATTGGAAGATCAAGAGTTTTATATTCTAATTGATAAACAAATTCCTCAAATTTCTGAAATTCTGGATTATCTATGCCAATCTTTGCTCCTTGATGAGCCACATTAGATTCCGTATATCTATCCAGCACAAGATTTTTTCCTGATTCAAGGGTTTGCATTATTACCGGTCTCATAGTTGCTCTATCGGCGGCATAAATCATTGCCATTAGTCTAGGATCTGTTTTGTCATTGTCTTCTCCGAACCATTTGTAATCTCCTTGCCAACCTAACTTTTCACCTAGATCTTCCTTTCCGAGATAACACTGACCAATTATTCTTCCAAATGGAGTTCTGTCGTATGCAGGAAATGACATACTTTCTGTTTGAAAACCATTTATGTTTAATCTGTCAACAAGCATTTTTGTTTGTTTATTTTTGCCAGAGCTGTCTGTTCCCTCAATCAAAATTAGTTTTCCTTTTTTCACATTATTTCCTCTTGTAAGTTACGAAAGAATAGTCTCCATTTACTGAATCTTCTCTTCTAACCTTTTCCCAATTTATCCAATTTATATCTGGGAAGTAAGTATCTCCGGAAACTTTTTTGTTTACTATCGTAAGTTCAAGTCTATCTACTAAATTCAATGTTTGTGCATAAATTTGTCCGCCACCAATTACATATGCCTTTTTGTTTGTATTTACCTGGAATGATTTTGCAAGATCAAATGCCAGAGGTATGGAGCCACAAAAAATTGCATCTCCTCTTTGATTCCATATAGCTGAATCTAGACTTCTTGTTACAACAATATTTTCTCGATGTGGAAGAGCTTTGCCCAGAGAATCATAAGTACTTCTTCCCATGATAACTGGATATCCTGTTGTAAGCTCTCTGAAATGCTTCATGTCTTCTTTTATTTTCCAAGGAATTTTTCCATCATCTCCAATAACATTGTTCAGAGACATTGCTGCGATAATTATTTTTTCCATTTTATGCTGCCATTACTGCTTTAGAATCCCATTTCAAAGGATTGTATCCTTCAAGCCTTACAACTTCTTTTGCAGGTCTTTGTATAAGATCAAAGAAAGGCATTTGTTCAATTTTAATTGAAGGCAGTTGCTGAGGTTCTTTTGATAATTGCTCTAAAACAAATGGAATATGATCTTTTCTTTCATTTCCCTCGCTTTCAGAAGGAGCATTATGCAAATACCAGTCTCTTATTTCAAGATAGTCTTCAGATTTTTGAGCACCTAATACTCTGTCTTGCAGTGTTCTGAGATTATCTTCATCTTTCAAGAAGTCTGATCTTGGAGAAACTCCGCAATAGATATGGACATTGCTGTATGTGTGGAAGAATTTTCTTGCTGAAAGTCCTGTTTCATTTGCAATCATATGGTTAAGAAGTGAATATTGAACAATATTAAATGGGACTCCTAGATAAGAATCGCATGATCTTTGGAACATATGCAAATCTAAGTCTTTGTCTCTTGAGACTGTCAAGTGGGCCATCACATGACATGGACCTAAAGCCATTTTTGGAATATCTGCCGGATTCCAAGCTGTGAAAAGGTGATATCTTGAACCCTTGTCTTTTTTTATTCCTTCAATGACATTTTTTATCTGATCTACTTCTCCGCCTTGTCCATCAGGCCAGTGTCTCCACTGCCATCCGTATACCGGACCCAAATCAGCATCTTCAATATTAAATGCAGGATCATTTTTCATTCTGTTTTCATAATCGGAAAATGATTCATTCCAAGAGACAGAATTTTTCGGGATTTGCTTTTCAAGATTATTTTTTTTCAGATAATATTGGAAGGCATTTTTGTTCCAGATGTCCACCCCTCTGTCATAAAGAGCCTTTGCATTTTTTTCTCCTCTTAACATCCAGAACATTTCTTCTGCAACCCATCTTATAGGAACGGAAGATTTTGTTGTGCATTCGGGAAATCCCTTCCTTAAATCATAAACACTTTGGTCTGCAGCCTTTAGAAGCATTAACTGACCTGTTCTTGCATTATACTGAGGATCACCCTCACCTAACACTCTTTTCAACAGACCAAGATATTGTTCCATTAATCTTAGTTAAAATAAATTCTTTTATAAACAAATATATCCAGACAAAGCATATAACAGAAAATATAATTATTCTTTCATCTCTATCTTTATGTTGACATTCTTTGGAACACGCATTCTCATAATGTGGTGCAAAACTTTTTCATTTGCAGGCAAATCAATCAATCTCTTGTGAATTCTCATTTCAAAATTGTCGAATGTAGCTGTTCCATCACCACAAGGAGATTTTCTTGTAGTTATCTTAAGTTTTTGAGTTGGAAGAGGAACAGGACCACTCATTACTATACCTGATTTGTCCGCAATATCTTTTATGGAATTGCAAATATCATTTAGCATTTCTATATCCGTACTGTTGAGTTTTATCCTAGCTTTTACCATTTGGATATATTCAGGAAATAGTTTAAAAATGTTGTTGTCTAGTATTTTGTAAAAGAGAATGGTAGAAGAAATTTTCATAGAGCTTGCAATAATTCTTTCTGTTGCCTTTGTTCTTTCATTTTTGAGCAGGGCTCTGAAGCAACCCCTTATTTTGGGTTACATAATTGCAGGTATTATTCTCAGCCCGTTCATTATTCAGATGGGTTCAACGACAAATATTATACAAACTCTCTCAGAATTTGGGGTTGCCTTTCTTCTTTTTATTGTTGGTCTGCACATGAATCCAAAGTCACTGAAAGAAGTTGGGATTCCAGCTCTACTGATTGGTATGGGACAAATGATCTTCACATTTTCTTTGGGATTTTTGACTTCATTCAAACTTCTGAATCTTGATTTGACGAGCTCTATTTATGTCGGGCTTGCAGTTGCATTCAGCAGCACTATAATTGCAATCAAACTTATTTCTGATAAGGGAGAGCTTGATTCTATATATGGAAAACTGTCGGTTGGAATTTTAATTCTGCAGGATGTTGTAGCAATAATTGTATTGATGATCATTTCTGCCACCTCAGGAAGTGGGGTTGGTTCTATTGCTTTGACAAGCATTCTTGAGGGGGCGGGACTGATAATTTTGCTTTTATTATTTGGGATTTTTGTTTTGCCAAGGCTTACAAGGAATATAGCAAAGTCTTCCGAATTGTTATTCCTGTTCGCAATAACTTGGGCATTTGGAGTTGCAGCCCTCTTTGGAATAATTGGATTTTCTGTTGAAATTGGGGCTCTTATAGCAGGAGTTTTGCTTTCTGCCTCTCCTTATGGTCCGGAAATAGGCTCGAAGATAAGACCACTAAGAGATTTCTTCCTAATATTATTCTTCATAGTCCTTGGACTAAATGTGCAGATAACAAATTTAGGAAGCATAATTATTCCTTCGCTTATTCTTTCCGCGATTGTTTTGATTTTCAAGCCTTTGATACTTATGATCCTGACTGGATTATTTGGGTATACAAAGAGAAACAACTTCTTGGTTGGGGTTACTCTTGGTCAGGTTTCTGAATTCTCTTTGATTTTGCTTGCTCTTGCAGTTTCTCTAGGGCAGAGCTCGCAGAATGTTCTTTCAATTATAACACTTACCGCTATAATAACAATAACGCTTTCCTCTTATATGACTGTTTTCTCTGACGGAATTTACAAGAAAATTTCAAGATTCCTGAATATCTTTGAAAAAAAGGAGGTAAGAAAGGACAGAAAGGTGACAAAAGAGTATGATGTAATCTTATTCGGATATAACAGGACTGGGTTTGGAATATTGAAAGCTTTGAAAGAGTTGAACGAGAGCTTCGTTGTTGTTGATTTCAATCCAGATATAATATCCAAGCTTGAGAAGTGGAGGATACCCTGCGTTTATGGAGATGCGTATGACTCTGAGTTTTTGTCAGATCTTCCTATAAAGAAGGCAAAGATTATAGTTTCAACTATTCCTGGATTTGAGACGAGCATGCTTTTGCTGAACAAAGTTAAGGCTGTTAATTCCGATGCTATTGTAATTTTAAGAGCCACAAAAGTTGATGAAGCTCTTGAACTGTATAAGAAGGGAGCTGATTATGTACTGACTCCGTTGATTATAGGAGGAGAGCATATCGCTGAGATGATAAGGCAGAACAGGAATAAAGAGGGGAAATATATGGAAGAAAAGGAAAAGCATATAAAGCTTCTGAAAGAGGCTTTACAGTCAGAAAAACCGAAATAAACCTCGGAGGTTACAAATATGGAAAAATCAAGAAAATACGAAAGCCTTGAAGATTTTGAACGAGCTCTGGAACTAGACCTAGAATTCTTAAGATCAGGAATTCTTCTAGAAGATAGAAGGTACAGTTCTCCAGCCGAGAGGGTAAGAAATCAAAGACAGAGAGAATTTGAAGGAAGCGCTGCTTCGATAAGGGATTTTGGAGAGAATTATCTCTTGGAACACGCTGCAAGAGTGTACGATTAAGAGTTGAACGCGCTTACAGACACATTTCAACTATTTGTAATTGTAGCTTTTTAATGAAAATACTAGTTTTATAAAGGGATTGTTTATGTCTAAAACATGGGAAAGAATCTTATACAAAGAGTCCAGGAGAAAATTCATAAGGGAGCTTTAGTATTAACTGCAGCTCTCGCTTTAGGGTCTGTAGGTTGTGGACTTTCTTATAGTAATCAAGAGAAAGACCCTGTTGCATTACTTAATTCTTCGCAACTTTATGGAGAGGCTTCTCTTCAAAAGCCATTGCAAGTTTTGTTTCAAATAGCTGGAACGACTGCAAATTCTTCTGACCGCAATTTGAAATTGAAACAGTATCATTTGTATGTTATTGATCAAAAAACTAAACAGACATTGAGAGATGTAACCTCGCAGAACCCAATAAAGACGATTTTTCAATTTACAGGCGCTGACATTGTAGATGTTGAAGGTGATGTTACAGACACTAATGGAAATGTAGGATATGCAAGTCCATTGGAAGAAGTTGTGGCAGATATTCCTGTTTCTACTCCTGTAAATCCGCAACCACCAACAAATCAATTTCCGATAATAAGTTCTAATCCTGTAACAATTGTAAACTCTGGGCAAAATTATAATTATCAAGTTGTTGCTTCGGATCCAGAGAATAATCCTCTAACTTATTCTGTTATTCAAACTCCTACACAATGGTTATCGGTGAATTCTTCTGGATTAGTTACAGGATCTGGGCAGGAAGTGAATTCTGATACTTCTTCAAATGTTGAAATTGATGTTTCTAACGGTACAAATACAACAAAACAAGATTATACTTTGCTTGTTAAAAATAGTGATCTTGTATGCTATTTTCAATTTGCTGCTAATTATGTCTCAGGAGGTAAGTTTACTTTTAGCGGACAAATAGAAAATAATACTAATCCTCAGATTCCTGTTCAATTGGATAATTCTAATCCAAGCATTCCAAGCCTTGAGTATATTCTGTTTAAAGAAAATACGTCAGGACAAGTTAATCTTGAATCAGATAAGAAGAAATTAGATGAAAAATTAAATTATGATGTTATTATAACTCTTGACGAAAATGGATGGTTTAATTTGGCGCAGGAGAGTGATGATTCTCTTGGCATTACAATAAATAATGCCTTGGTTCAGTATAATGGTGTCGATATAACTAATTTGCTTTATCCAACAGGAATTTATCTTAAAAATCATCCAGCGTATGTATTTGATGAATCTGGAACTTATTATTTAGAATCTACAATAAAATATAATTCTACAAAAACATTTACATTTGTTTCAAATGCTTTTAGTGTTCAATGATCAATAAGAAAAACATTTATAAATGCGTATTTTGTGATTAAACCAGTATGAACAAGAGATTTTTTATTCTCGGCTTGATGGTTTCTGCAATATTCTTAGTTGGTCTGGTTTCTGCTTTAACGATTCCTGCTAATGTCGGCGTAACTATGAATCAGACTTATTCGACTGCTACTATTTATACAAACCCTTCAAATGATTATATAACTGTACCATTTAATGAATCAGGTTATTATGGAAATGTTTCTTTTTTCACGTCAAACCTCTTGAATGCAATAAATTTTACAGCAACTGTGAATGATGGAAGTAGTTATCCTTTATTTACTAATGTTTCAGTTGATTCTGGTTTGGCTGTGAACATAACTAGTAATTTTGGAGGTGTTGTTACAGACATGCCTAATGAGCCTGTTAATAGTATTTTACCTACTTTGCATAGTATTAATTCTACAATTTTTTCTAGTCTAAATCAAATAACTCCTTCTTATCTTACGAGTTTGGCAAGTGGGAGTTCTGTCGGAATGCAACCAATTCAAGGGACTGCTACTATTACTAAGGCAGGCAACGTGTATACTGTTGACTATACTAAAGGATATGGAGATGTTTCGTCAGATTATTCTTCTCAGATACAGAGTGTCATTGGGACTATGTTTAATCAAGAATTTAATCTTGAGAGTCAGATAAGTTCAATTTTACCATTTGTTAATTCTTCTTATTTGGGTTTAAATTCAGATAGTGGTTATAATATTGTTGTTGGTTTATCTGCTCTTCCTGCTTTGAACAATGGAAATTATATAATTCCAGTAACAGTTTCTTCGGATGGAAATTCTGCTACTGTTAATGTGAATTTGGTTTTACAAGGATTTACGACTTATGTTCCGATGAATACTAGCGTTTCTCAGGTGGTTGGTCCTCTTGTTGGTACTCCAGTTTCTAGTGTTGATTTGTTAGACTCGAGTTTTTTACTTTCGCTACCTTCACAATTGCCAAGCAATGTTCAGCCTTTGAATCTAATTAATATCACTACTGTTGGTAGTGCTGATGGTTTGGGAACTATTACTTTCTATGTTCCAACATCTTCTGTTCCTCAAGGCTCTCAAGTAGTTTTGTATTTTTGGAATGAATCGACTTTAAGCTGGGATTCATCTGGTATATCTTTAAGTTCAAATAATACTGTTGGTAACGGCTATGTATATGTATTTCAAGTTCCTCACTTTTCTTTGTTTGTTGTAGGAGTAATGACTCCTTCTTCAACTGTAACTCCAGTTGTTTCGGCAACACCTACAGTTAATAGCGGTTATCCTTATTCTGGACCTGGATATGTTCCATCATCGGCAGTGGCTCCTCTTAACTCGCAGAGTGTTAATAGTAATGCAGCTGCTAGTCCATCGAATACAAATCCAACTAATCTTAATAATCCAAGTGGAATTACAGGTGGAGTTATTGGTGCATTGACATCCCCTGGAGGAATAACTTTCCTTGTTCTTTTCATTGTTGGTGCTGGGGCAATATTGATTGTAGTAGTCAAGAGGAAGATGTCCAAGAAAGTGGTTGCAGATAAAAAGAAGAAATAATTTTTCTAAGAAAGATTTGGATACTAATAACTGATTAAGGTTGTGTCAAAATGAGTATCGATTTTTTGTTTTGGGTGGTACTTTGGGCTAAGGTGAAATTTATGGTCGCTAACAGTATCATAACCCTTGAAATTTAGATCTATACTTCTTTCATTCTCAGTGTCCATATCGAAAATTGCAGCTAAATCTACATTGCCATCTTTCTTTGTATTTATTCCCATAATCAAAATTCCATCATATGAAACCATTATTCCGGCTATCTCATCCAGTGAAATTCTTGGAATTTCGGAAAAATCAGGCATAATAAGTAGATTTTTCTTTTTGAATCCATCATAATCAAGATCGCTTATTGTTCCTTCATTCCCTATGCCCATCTTTGTTATTTCATAACTAGATATGACATCAATCTTACCATCTCTTTTTGTATCAATTTCAATGTTTATTTTGTTTCCCGCATCTCCATCAGTTATACGATAGAATTCATCTAGGGGAATCTTTGGGATTGTTGAGCATCCAATAACGAGGCAGGCCAATCCGGTGGTTAAAAGAGATCCGCTCTTCATTAATTTTAGATACATAAGAAACTTATAAACACTTATAGATTCTGTAATATACTTTGTAGTATAATTAACTATTGTTAATAAAAAAGGATAAAACTTATAAAGTTTTTTCTTATAAATGATTTATGGGTGAAAGAGAGATCTGATTTTATTATGAATTTAAAGTTGTTTTTACTTGCGATTATTCTTTTTGCTTCTCTAGGTTTTATTTCTGCTTCTGGAATAACAATAAATCCTTCCTCTATAATACAAGGCACTTCGGCTAATATAACAGTCAGCATGTCAAAATATAATAGTTATGTTTATTTTTATCCACAAGGATCTTTAATCCCTCTTGGTGTAAATCTTGATCTTGGGTGCGGAAACAATTGTGCTCCAAATACTTATCCTTATACTTTTCCTTCAACTTCTTTCACTCCTGGAACTTATACCCTTTCTATTTTTTCGCTTGATCCTTCAAATACGGGATGGATAAATTCTACTTTTACAGTTGTTTCAAATGTCTGCACTCAGTCTGTTCCTTCTACGCCTGATGGAAATCCAAACTATTATGTCGGGGGAACTGTTCAAGGTCCTTATGGTTCGGCAACAGATAGCTGTTTCTCTGATGGAAAAACTTTGGATAAGTATTATTGCTCTGGTGTAAATATTGCGTCAACTGTTTATGTTTGTCCAAATGGATGCAGCAATGGATATTGTCTTCCTGCAATATGCTCTTCGTCTCAGGTAAGCTGTGGCTCTATATGTTGCAACAGCGGGCTGACATGTGATGCCGATTATCAATGTGCTGTTCCTCAAAGTAATTTTACTAAAGTAAATCCTATATCTTGCTCAGATGGTACTTTGGTTGGTCAGTGCTCTACAAGCAGAAGACCATACTTCTGTAATAATCAAGGTGTTTTATCCCAAAATTGTCCTGTTTGCGGATGTCCTCCTCATGGGTCGGCTTGTCCTGCTTCTGGAACCTGCGGGGCTTCTACATCGTGCCCTGATGGAACTCTTGTCGGATACTGTTCAAAAGATCAACCATATTATTGTGTGAGTGATGGAACTTTAATTGAGAGGGCAGGTGCGTGCGGTTGTTCTAATGGTTATATAGCTTCTGGAGATTCTTGTATTTATAAAGCTCTTATTATATCTGTAAATTCTCCTACGGATCAAGCAACATACAGCACTAATCCTGTTTTATTTAATATAACTGCAACAACGGGAGGGAATATATTTCAATGTTTTGCTTATGTGGATAGTAATGTGTATTATGCAATTAGTAATGAAGCTGGGACGAATTATTATTCCGTTAACCAGAATTTGCCTGATGGACCCCATACAGTCTATTTTTATTGTGATGATTCTCTTGGTCAGACATTTACTACTCCAACCTTAACTTTCAATGTGAAATATGTTCCTCCTATACCCTCTATAGGCATAAACAAGAAAGATTCTTCTCTTTATACTCCTAAAATGACTTTTTTGGTGTCGGATGCAAAATGGGAAGATGTTTTACCTATGGTCTCTGCTACAACTTGGACAGATAGTAATGGCAATATAAAGGAATATCCTCTTTTAGTTTTTCATAATGAGGTAAGCTCTTCTGGATGGGATTCTTTCGATGCTGACTCTGCTCTTTATTTTATGCGACAGTACAGTCCAGATAAGTTAATGATAATTGGAAGCACTCCTTCTTCTGGAGATCTTGAAGCTTGGTTAACTGCTTCTGCAACTCCTTCTGCTGATGCTCAGGGGGTTAATTACCCTTTAGGTGCGGGATTGCAGCAAGATCAGATTCAGAGAATTTATACTGAAGATTATATAGATTATTGGAGCTCATTCAGCAGCGTAGTTTATGTTGAGGATAATTACACACTTGGTTTATTGGCTTCAACATATGCATCTCTGATAAATGCTCCTTTAGTTATTCAAGGTAGTAATTTGGATAATTCAAACACTTTCTTCGGGAGAGATATTATTTGTGTGGGAGATGTAAGTCCTCCTGCAGGAAACAGATGTTCTGAAACATATACTCTTGCACAACTGCAAAGTAAATATGTTCAAAAGACTGGCACAGATAAGCTTATCGTTGTCAATCCAAGTGATTTTGCGCCTAGAGAGGTTGTCTATTATTATTCTACTAATGCATCTGAACAATCTAATTTCCCTCTTTATTTTGTCCCTAGTACTGGTGATGGAATTTATCAGATTTATACAAAGACTTCTCTGATAGCTCCTATTCTTGCCTCCTCAAAGCATGAACTGCTTGTCAGCGTTGACGATGAGAGAGATATAGATCCAAATGGGAATTATTATGATTTGGGAACTAGTGATCATCAGGATTACAGTCAGAGATATTATACTTCAGATTATCAAAATAGTTATACAAGTATTGGAAATTTCATTCATTCACAACTTTCAGGAATGAACTATTTGACAATCATGGCTTCTCCATATGCAATACCTATCTTTGAACCGAAGCCAAGTATTTTTGCTACGTCCGAAGATTTCAATCCAATCACTATATTAGGACTTGATTTTATAGGTGCGGGAGATTCGCTTGATCCACATTATTATGCAGACACGAACGGGGATGGCACTCCAGATGTTGCTGTTGGCAGAATAGCAGGAATGTCTACTTCCGATGTTTCAAGTTATGTTGCTAGAGACCTTTTCTTAACTTCGTTTCCAAAAAATAATAATGCAAAATTTATGGGAAGTTCCTTTTCAGGGATTTTGGCAACTATGGTAAAAAATATCAATAGTTATTTCCAGAATTCTGGCTATAATTCAGTTGCAGTGACTTCAAGTGATACTCAGTATAAGTTTAGTCCTAATGAATGGCTGAATCAGGGCCTGATTTATTATGCAGATCATGGAGGATATTGGTGGGCAGGAATAAACTCTTATGAGATTCCAAATCTTGACAACTCTCTTGTTGTAGCTGCTGCATGTGATACTGTTTCCTCGCAGAGTTGGGATTCTTTCTGGTCTAATGCATTAAGACAGGGAGCTATAGGATTTATGGGTGCAGTATCTACAACTTCTTTTGATACCAGCACCGTTGATTTCATTAGTTCAATTTATTATGATGAGAATAATCTTGGAAATGCGTTCAAGGATTCTTATAGTTCTGGTGTCTTCCAAAACTCAATGACACTGATTGGAGATCCTACTCTTAATATTCAGCCAACCCATAAACTTGTACAGAAAATTCAGTTAGCTCTTGGAAGTTATTTGTTTGGCTGCGAGAATACTGGCAGCTTCTGCGGTTTTGGGGTTTTGTTAAACTGCTGCGGTGGAAATACTTGCACTTGGTTTACTTGTCATCAGTGTATATCAACGGGAACAACAGTAACTGTACTTAATCTTAACCAGTGTTGCAGCGGTTCAACGTCATGGGCTACAAGTCAATGGCCTAATTTTTGTTGTTATAATCAACCGACTTCACAACAGGATCCTAATTTCTGCTGTTGGGCAAATTCCTGGACTGATTTTGGTTGCGGATGGAATGGAGGTAATTGTGGAACACATACACATTATGATTGGGGATGCTGGTTTAATGCAAACTACTGCGGGACAACCGCTGTATATGATCATATAATATGTACATAAAATGGTAAAAGAAAATTTATATAAAATAAAAAATATTGCAAGAGAAATGAGAAGGAATAAATTAGTTGTTTCGCTTATTATTTTAAGTTTATTCCTAATTCCTGGAATTTCTGCTGCGTCTATAAATATGAGTATGAATCCTTTGTTTATTCCGGGAGATGATATATCCTTTAATTATACTCTTTTATCTAATGTAAGTGAAAACATAAATTACACTGCGATTGCAGGATGTCCTAATGCTCCAAATCCTCTTGTGATTATAAATAATATAACTTTAGCAGCTAATGTTCCTTTCTCAAGCAATTATACTTACATATCAAATCTTACAGATGAAATAAGTCCGCAGAAATGTAACGCTGCCGTTATAATCATTACACCCACGGAATCTTTTCAAAATATGTCTTTTTTAATTGCAACGGATCCTGGATTTAATTTTAATATCAATACTTGCAAAGACTCTTTGTGTACCGAACCTTCCAGAATTTTTACTAGGGGAGAAATAGTTTATTTAAACTATACTTCAAATGTGGCTAATCCTACCTTATCTACATTGCTAACTTTACCAGACAATAGTACTGAAGAATCATTACTTCCAGGTTCAGTAATAGTTAATCAAACCGGAGCTTACGATTTAGCTGTAAATGCATCAGTACCGAGATATAAAAATTCAAGCTTAGATATAGTATTTGATGTAATCTCTCAAGAACCAAATATTCCTTATACGAGTCTTGTGACTACTAATAAAAGCTTTGGAAATTTACCAAAGTACATTTTGATAATTGTCGGCATTGTTTTGCTATTAGCTGTTATAATTCTCTGGGTATCTCTTAGACTCATAAAAAACAAAAAATAATTGTCTGTTTATAATTAAATTTAAATAGAATATTTATCTTCCTAAAGCATGATTGATATAAAACTTCTTAGGGAAAATCCTGAGACAGTAAGAATTAACATCAAGAAGAAATTTCAGGATGAGAAACTTATAATTGTTGATCAAGTGATTGATCTTGACAGCAAGTGGAGAAAAGAGAAGCAGAAAGGCGACAAGCTGAGAAAAGACAGGAACGAGATTTCAGAATCAATAAACGAAGCCAAAAAATCAAAGAATGAAAAGAAGGCAAAGGAATTGATCAAGGAAGCTAAGGAACTTCCAGACAAGATTGCAGACAGCGAGAAGAAATCAAAGTCCCTTGAAGAAAAAAGAGATCAGCTGCTAAGACAGATTCCAAACATAATTGACGAATCAGTACCTATTGGAAAAGATGATTCTGAAAATGTTGAGATAGAAAGAATTCCAAAAGGGAATCCTCCAGTACCAAAGTATGAAATATTAAATCATTCTGAACTCGCAGAAAAATTGAGCGGAGTTGATTTTGATTCTGCCAGAGAAACATCCGGGAATGGATTTTATTTTTTGACAGGAGATCTTGCAAGGCTTCACTCTTCAATGCTTGCTTTTGCAAGAGACTACATGATAAAACAAGGATTCATCTATGTGATTCCTCCATTTATGATAAGAAGGAAGGTTGTAGAAGGAGTCATGAGTTTCAAGGAAATGGATAATATGATGTACAAAATAGAGGGAGAAGATTTGTACTTAATTGGGACATCAGAGCACTCTATGATAGGAAGATTCATCGACAAGACTCTTCTCTCCAAAGATCTTCCCTTAAGATTGACAAGCTATTCTCCATGCTTTAGAAAAGAAGTAGGCTCTCACGGAATTGAAGAAAAAGGATTTTATAGGCTTCATCAATTTGAGAAACAGGAAATGGTTGTCATATGCGAGCCTGAAGATTCTTACAAGTGGTATGACAAGATGAAGAATTACACTGTTGAAGTATTCAAAGAATTGAACGTTCCGGTAAGAGTCTTGGACATATGTTCAGGAGATCTTGCTGATTTGAAAGCCAAGAGCTGCGATGTTGAAGCATGGTCACCAAGACAGAAAAAATATTTTGAAGTTGGAAGTTGTAGCAATCTTACAGATGCACAGGCAAGGAGACTTAACATAAAAATAGAAGGAAAGGGACAGAGATATTTTGCACATACATTAAACAATACCGTTCTTGCTTCACCAAGGGCCTTGATTGCGGTTATGGAAAATAACCAGCAGGAAGATGGAAGCATAAAAATTCCCAAAGTTCTTCAGCAATATATGGATGGAAAGAAAGAAATAAAGATTTAAAAATATTAGATTACTTTAATCATCATGAAAAAGAGGAAGAAAGATTCCAAAAGAGTTTACAACAATAGATTACTTTACACTTTAGTTGTTATTGGAATTTTAGCTATAGTGGGAGTTGCAGTTTATGCAGATTCACCATCTGCGATAATTCCAAATCCAGGTCATTCTATTTCAGAGATTCAAACCTGTGGTACCAACGGTGATACTTTGGAGATAGTTTCTGGAAATTGGGCTTGTGTTCAGGCTCCCGCTGGACCTGCTGGACCAACCGGTGCTACCGGTCCTGCTGGACCTGCTGGACCAACAAGTTTTAGCCAGAGTTCACAAGTGTATCTTTGCCCATTGGATAATCAACGATCTGCAGGAGCTATTGGATATTGCCAAAGCACTTGTAATGCTCAGTTGACAACTTCATCTACATGTTATACTCACTGGTCTTGGCAGACTTCGTGTGATCAGATTTTTGTTTTTCAATGTACTCCTGAAGGGTATTTGGTGACTTAGTTTCTTTGAAACAAAAATATTTAAACTTGGATTTTAATTTTTACTTATGAGTTTAGAAAGTAAAGTGGGCAATGGGAGCAAGTTCAAGAGAATTATATATGCTGCAGCTATTGGATTAAGTCTTGCTACTACGGGCTGTCCTGTAGGTTATACCGGAATTTTTTATTCAAATTATAGAAGTTTTCGTTTAGAAAGGCCTCATTACTCGGCTCCTATCTTTTTAGAGAGACGTTTTAGATTTGATCATCCTAGTAGGAGATAAGAAGTTCTGTTCAGTGTGTTAATTCTGGTAAATATAAGATAAAAAAATGGTAAAATATCCACATATAATCGATGGAAAAGATCTGTATAATAGAGAAGTCTTTTCTGAATATTTCAAGAAGTATGAGTCTATGGAAGATCTGAAATTAAAAGCAAGATTAAAGGATAGATTGATTACAGCACATCTCGCTTTGGTTGATAAGATTTCTCATTCATATAAGAGTAATGTTTTGGAAGATGAAGATATTGTGGGCTATGGTCGTGTTGGACTAATTCATGCATTTGATCGTTTTGATCCTGATAAAGGATATGCTTTTAGCACTTATTCTTCTTGGTGGATCAGGCAGGCAATAATGAGGGGAATAGCAGAAGAAGGAAGATCGATAAGAATCCCAGTTAATGTGTTGGCAGGACTGGTAAAATTAGAGAAGGCGAAAGAACAGTATACAAAGAAGTATAATCGAGCTCCAACAGTTGAAGAATTAGCTTCTTATGTAGGAAAATCTCCCATACAGGTAGGAAATGATCTTGCTCTTTTTTATAGACAAGTAGTATCCATAGATTCTTTGCTTGATACTGATGAGGAAGAACAAGAAGGAGACAACTTTGTAGGGGATCCAGATTCTATGAAGCAGTTTGATGATTTATTGGATAAACTAGATTCAGAAAAACTTATGAGTGAAATTGATCTTAGTCCTAGAAATAGAGGACTTTTATATAAAAAGTGGGGTCTTAATGGAAATCCAGAATCAACTCTAGATGAAGTAGGTAAGGAGTACAAAATCACTAGGGAAAGGGTAAGACAGATAGCTGACAGAAGTCTTAAGATAATAAGATTAAAGGTTAATCAGGATTTAGAAAGAAGATTGTCATTTGAAACAAAAGAAGAACCTCAGTAAGTTTTAAAAATAACTTACCATATCCTCATTTGAGCTCCGGTAGTTTAATGGCTAGAACACGAGCCTGTCGCGCTTGAAACCCGGGTCCGATTCCCGGTCGGGGCG
>JBAQGX010000006.1:0-17810 GCA_049288015.1 Candidatus Nanoarchaeia archaeon
AACTGGTCAACTTTCTTTAACAATTACACTAATGTAAATTTTAACCAGTCAAACTTTTCTTCTCTTTATAGCAATTATTCAACTTATCTTTATGCAAATGCAAGTCACTTGATTAACGGAACGACAAATCAGTATAATCTTACACTAAACCAAGAAAATGTTCAAGGTAATGTTAATGATACAAAAAATCTTACCTTATTTGCAAGTGCAAATGGAACAAGTTATATTCAATTTCAAAATAGGACTGCTTCGGCATTAGTCGCCTGTTCTGCTACAACAAATGCAACTCTTGCTGCTAATAATACAGGATTATGGTGGTGCGGAGGAACTGGAGTATGGACAAGAATAGGAGCATTGTAAAATGAAAAATAAAAAAAAATTTAAAATCATACTGGGAATAATTTTTGGATTAATTGCATTTATTATTCTAGCTACAAGTTTAATTCTTGCAGACAATGAACTAACCGTGTTTTCAGGAGGAGATAATCAAACTGCAATTGGAATCTTTGGGGATGCCCAATTGTATTCTACGGGGTTATCAGCTCCAATGCAAACATACCAAAGTTCCAACCAATCCAATCAGTCTAATCAAACAATAATAATTGTAAATAATGTGGGATCAGGAGGAGGCGGGGGAACAACTACAGTTACAGTTCCAACAAATGTTCCAATACCTTTCACGTTAAGCACAAATAATATCAAAACAGATATAAAACAAGGACAAGTATCCTCAGAAAATGTTACAGTAACAAATATCGGACAACAAGTAATAAACGTAAGCATAACAAACCAGATTGGAAATCTTGTAAGACTAAGTGATAATTATATAAGCTTAAATCCAGGACAATCTCAAGTTGTCACAATAGATTTTATAGCAAGTCCAGACACTACCCCTAACTTGTACATTGGTTCAATAATTTTTCAGTCTGGAAACTCTTCTCAGCAACTTTCTGCAGCAATTGAAGTAGACTCAGCAAATCCATTGCTAGATGTAGCAATAAATCTTCCATCTCAATATAACAAGGTCTCCCCAGGAGACACAATATTAGCAGGAATAACATTGTACAACTTAGGTTCTTCCTATGGAGATGTCTCCATGGAGTATTTTATAGAAACTCAAAATGGAACAATAATCTCAAATCAGACAGACACTGTTGCAATTCAAACCCAAGCCAGTTTCATTAAAAGCCTCCAAATTCCGAATAATGCTCCTCTTGGAAATTATTTCCTTTATGTAAGAGCAACTTATAACGGAAAATTAGCAAGTGCATCCACGGGATTTCAGATTGTAAGTACTTCCCAAAATGAAAAGGTATATATAATAATTATAATAATATTAGGTATATTAGCTATTGGAACAATCATATTCATATTGGCTTATAGAATGAAAAAGCATTATAAGAAAGTAAAAAGAGTTGGAATGGAGGATTTATTATTCAGATAAAATGTTTGATTGGACTTTAGTTGTACTAACAATTTTTGCAATGATAATTGATATGATTGCAATTGTCTTCTTATTTTGGATTTTATCACGAACAAAAGGAAAGCTTAAATTCTCTTTTGTCTTCTTAGTAATAGCACTGTTCATTCTGCTGATAAGAAGCAGCCTTAACTTCACAATATTCCAGTCTAATTACATAGATAATTCATTGGTTCTGGGAATTGCATTCTTCCTTCTCCTTGCAACTATCAGTTATTTCAGAAGTATACATGAGGTGACAGATGTTAAAATTGATGAATACAGAAAGGAGGAGCATCTTCGCCCACAGAACAGAAAATTTGAAAAAAGAGATATAATCCAAAATTATCACAGACCTAAAATAGAACAGCAAATTCGAACAGAACCCAAAAGGGCAGAAACAGTCTCACAATTAATAAAAGAATCAAAAAATCTTGAAAGAGAACCAAGAAGCATATACTCAAGAGAGAATCCAGATTATAGAAGATTCTAACCCAAAACCTTTTTTAATGAACTTTTTCTTAGAACTAAATGGAAAACATACCTTCTCTGAACATCGGAATTGTAGGTCATATAGACCACGGAAAAACAACCCTACTTAAAAAGCTCACAGGAAAGAACACAGATACACATTCTGAAGAGTTAAAAAGGGGAATCACAATAAAACTAGGATACGCAGACACTCTTATTTACAAGGATGGAGATGAATATAATACTCAAAAGAAAGGAAAGCCTGTGAGATATATCAGTTTTATCGATGCTCCTGGACATGAAATGTTAATGGCAACTATGCTTTCGGGAGCTGCAATAATAGATGCTGCAATTTTAGTCATAGCTGCAAACGAAGGGATAAAACCCCAAACGAGAGAGCACTTTATGGTTTTGCAGGCTAAAAAGATCAAAAACGTAATTGTTGTACAAAATAAAATTGATCTAATAAGCAAGGAAAAAGTTCTTGAAAATTACAAAGAAATAAAAAATTTCCTGAAAGGAAGCCTTGTTGAAAATGCCCCAATAATTCCTATATCATCACAGCAAGAGATAAACCTCGACAAGCTTTTAGAAGAAATATGTAAACTTGAAATTCCAGAGAGAGATACGAAATCTAATCCAGTTTTCCTTGTTGCAAGAAGCTTTGATATTAATAGACCAGGAACAGATATAAAAAATATAAAGGGGGGAGTTTTGGGAGGAATACTCAAGCAAGGAGAGTTAAAAATAGGAGATGAAATCGAAATCAAGCCTGGATTAAGTCTAAAAAAAGCAAACCAAAGAACATACCAAACTTTAACTACTAAAATTCTATCTCTGCATAAGGGGGATGAATCAATAAAAGAAGCTTTTCCAGGAGTAAGCATTGCAATTGAAACAAATCTTGACCCTTCACTTACAAAAGCAGATGCTCTTACAGGATGTCTTGTTTCAAAAAAAGGATTCTTACCAGATATAACATACAATATAAAAATAAATTACTCCCTATTCAAAGAAGTACTGGGAATTGCAGAAAATCAAAAAATAGAACCGATAAAAACAAAAGAAATGCTGATGCTAAGTACTAACACCACAATAACTGTAGGCATTGTAGAAAAAATCAAAGGAAATGAAATTGAATTCTCACTTAACATTCCAATAATAGCACTAAAGGGGAGCAATGTAGGATTAGCAAGAAATTTCAACGGCCACTGGAGACTTATTGGCTGGGGCGAAATTAATTAATTTTATAACTATACTTAAATTGGAAAGTCATGGAAAATGCAAAGGTTTATTCCCATTCTAGACTAAGCTCATTTGAGCAATGCAATCTTAAGTATAAATTCAGATACATAGATAACATAATACCAGAAATAGAAAAGACTATTGAAGCACATCTCGGAAGTATTGTCCATAAAACTCTTGAATGGCTTTATTCTGAAGTGAAAGAAAAAAGAATTCCAAGCCTTGATGACTTCATTATGTATTTCTCAAAAAGTTGGATCGAAGAATACAAACCAGATTTAATAGAAAATCATGGCCAAGATGAAAAATATTATTTTAACAAAGGAGTTCAATATCTTTTAGACTATTATAATAGATACAAACCATTTGATGACAATACACTAGAAGTAGAAAAGGAAATATTTATTGATTTGGATGAGGAAGGAAAGTTCAGAATAAGAGGATTCATTGATAGACTGGCTTACAACTTGAAGACAGAAGAGTATGAGATTCATGATTACAAAACTTCAAATACAATGCCTAAAGAGGATAAAATTGAAAGCGACAGGCAGCTTGCATTATACTCTATCGCAGTAAAGGAAATGTTTGGTAAAGAAAAAGAAGTAAAATTGATCTGGCATTATTTATTCTTTAACAAGAGAATTGAATCAAAGAGGACAAATGAACAATTAGATCAGTTAAAAAAAGAAACTCTTCAATTAATAAATAAGATTGAATCAACGACAGAATTCAAGCCAAATAAGTCATATCTATGCAATTGGTGTCCTTACAAGCCAATTTGCCCCGCATGGGCGTCCGACCTAAAATCTGAAAGACAGAAAAAATTGTATTAAAAATTAATTTGCAATACAACCCCATTCATACCAGACTCGAGTATCACCGCTGGCCACAGACTGAAGAATGCCCACTCCGCCATACATATCTATACGTGAATACCCGCTAGGACAAGAACAAAAACCACTTGTACCTGTACTAGGAGAACATAATGCGGGAGCAGTTGCAGAATAACAACTAGCCCAATTTAAAGCAGAACCAGCAATAGTATCATAGCTATTAGTCTTCCAACTATACTCCATAGTACACTGCCCATATATTGCTCCAGAAACAGAAGGATAAGCAGGTAGAGCAGAACATACCCACCCGGAAGCACTAGTATATTGCAAGTAGTTATTGCCAGAACAGTCTTGAGGACTAGATACCCCTGGAGTGGGAGCCTGAACACAAGTCCAACTTCCAGAGACCATCTCTAAAATATCCCCTGCCGTATTACACGTTTGAATTTGCGAAATAGGATGTCCTGGATTTGGAATCGTCGCAGAAGGCGCATCTGCATAAACTGCAACCCCTGCTATAGCTAAAATTCCAATAACAATTAAAGTGTAAAGTAACCTATTATTGTAAACTCTTTTAGAATTTTTCTTGCCCTTTTTCATAATAGTTAAAGTAATCTAATGTTTTTAAATATTTTCAATTATTCTTCACCAATATCATTAAGATCATTAACTTTCACAATATCAGTAACATGATCATCTTCTTGAAGTTTTACAATTCTCACACCTTGTGTTGCTCTTCCCATTACCCTTATGTTGTCTAAATTAGTTCTTATGACCATACCTTTTGCAGTTGTAATAATAATATTATCCTTATCATTTATAGAAACAGTATTAACAACATCTCCTGTCTTATCTGAAATTTTTAAATTAATAACTCCTTTTCCTCCTCTTGCTGTTTTTCTGTAATCTTCAACAGCAGTCCTCTTTCCATATCCTTTTTGCGTTATTGTCAAAACTTCTTTTGTTCTTAATATTTCCAAGCTGACAACTTCATCATCTTTATCCATTCTAATTCCAGTAACTCCATAGCTTGTTCTTCCCATCGCACGAACATCATTGCTGTTAAATCTTATTGCCTGTCCTTTCTTTGTTGCTAATAATACTTCCTCCCCTGGTTTTATAATCTGAGCATCAATTAAAATATCAGAATTATCTTCCGGAAGATTGATTGCTCTTATTCCAGAAGCTCTTGGCTTTGAAAAGTTAGAAAGAGATGTTTTCTTGACAAATCCCTTTCTTGTAACAATGAACAGATTATCACTAAAATCACTGACTGCAATTATATTTGTTATATTCTCATCTTTCAGTCCAATTAAATTAACCAATGCTTTCCCCTTGCTGTATCTATCTGCTTCCGGAATCTCATAAGCTTTCAAGAACAAGACCCTTCCTTTTGAAGTAAAAAACATTAGATAATCATGAGTTGAACAACTTATTATTTGTTTTACAAAATCTCCTGTTGCAAGACCGCTCCCGGTAACTCCTTTTCCTCCTCTCTTCTGTTCTTTGTAAGTATTAATGTCCATTCTCTTGCAATATCCCTTTTCCGTAACATTAACTATAACATCTTTTTTCTGAACCAAATCTTTCTCAACAATCTCATTAATTCTCTTTACAACCACAGTCTTTCTATCATCACCATATTTTTCTTTCAATGACTTAACTTCTTTCACAATAATTTTCAAAACCTCTTTCATATCACCCAATATCTTTTCATATTCAGTAATATCTTTTCTTAGCTTATCATTTTCTTCTTTAAGCTTATCCTGCTCAAGTGCAGTCAACTGCCTTAACTTGGTCTCCAAAATTGCTTCTGTTTGTCTCTTTGTAAAGTTAAATTTCTTGATTAAATTCTCTGCAGCCTCTTCTCTAGACTTCTTAATTATTGAAATAACTTCATCAAGATTCTTCAAAGCAACTAAAAGCCCTTCCACAACTTCCAATCTCTCTTGCGCCTTCCTCAAATCATACTTTGTTCTTGAAACAATAATCTGTTTTCTGTAGCTAACGTACTCTTCTATAATCTGCTTTAAATTTAAAATTCTTGGTTGATTACCTACAAGAGCAAGAAAGTTGGCATTAAATGAATCTTGGAGTCTAGTATATTTATACAATGAATTATTAATATATTTAGCATTTGTTCCTTTCTTTAATTCTAAAACAATTCTGATTTTCTCCTTGGAAGATTCATCTCTAAGGTCTGAAATTCCTATAAGCTTTTTGTTCTGAATAAGGTTTGCAATTTGTTCAACAAGAGTAGATTTATTCAACATGTAAGGAATTTCTGTTATGACAATTCTCTCTTTTCCCTTTGATTCTTCTGTTGTAACTTTTCCTCTTAAAATTAATTTTCCCTTTCCTCTTTTATATAAATCAACCATATCTCCTGAGACAACTCCTCCCGTTGGGAAATCAGGACCGCTAACAATCTGGCAAAGTTCTTCAATAGAAATATTCTCATTTTTTGTATACTCAATAATTGCATCAGAAATTTCAGAAAGATTATGTGGAGGAATATTTGTTGCCATTCCAACCGCAATTCCTGTAGCTCCGTTAATAATCAAATTAGGCAATCTTGCAGGAAGCAATTCCGGTTCTTTCAAAGAGTTATCAAAATTAGGGCTAAATTTAACAGTCTCCTTCTCCAAATCTTCAGTTATTTCATTGGAAATGGCAGAAAGCTTCGCTTCAGTATATCTCATTGCAGCAGGAGGATCATTATCAATGCTTCCAAAATTTCCCTGGCCAAAAACAAGAGGATACCTTAAGGAAAATTTCTGTGCCATTCTTACTAAAGCTTCATAGACTGCAACATCTCCATGAGGATGGTACTTACCTAAAACATCTCCCACAATTCTTGCACACTTTTTAGTCTGCCTATTTGATTGCAAGTTTAAAAGATCCATTGAATAAAGAATTCTTCTCTGAACTGGCTTTAGTCCATCTTCTATAGAAGGAATTGCTCTAGAAACAATCACAGACATAGCATAATCAAGATAAGCTTTCTTAACTTCCCCTGAGATCTCAGTATCTCGTATTCCTTTTTCTTCAATCAGTTTCTTCTGGCTTTCATTTGGCTCTTCATCTGGTTCAACAACTTCCTCATTGCTCTCTTCCTCTTCAAAATTATCTTCTTCATTCATTTTTTCATCTACATCTTCATCGTCTTCTTCCATTTAGCCTACCTCCTCTCCTTTATCATCTAAATATTTCATGAATTTTTCTTCATCAAGCTCTTCTTCTCTTACATTAGCTCCTTTCCAGCCACATTTCTTGCATTCCCATTCTCCTCTATTTTTTCCTTCTTCCTCTCCAAGAACAACTGAAACCTGATCACTTCCGCACTTGGGGCATCTTCTCAATTTAAATGTCTTGCCCTCTTTTTTCTTACTCTTTGTCCCATGAGTTTTTTCCCAATCTGTCTTAGAGTCATATCCTTCTTTTACCCAGTCGGGTGTTGCAAGTTTTCCCATTTTAATTATGTCTCTCTCGTTTTTTTAAAAACATTTTAATTGCTTTCTCACATTCTGGAAGAAGTTTTATATCTTTAAGTTCTTCTTCGCCAAAAAAGGCAATTCCAGCGCCCTCTCCAATAGATAATTTTGATATATCATTTAAATTTGAAGAGAAAACATAAAGCTTTCCTTCTTTAGAAAAAAAATCAAAGTTGAATTTTAGTTTCATATTTATTCCAATCTCTTCTTTAAGCTCTCTATTCATTTCTTTCTCAAAATTATCCGATTCAGCAGCCCCCCCAAACAACGACCATTTTCCAGGAGCTCGGGCATAATCTAAAGTTTTCTTTTGGAGCAAAATCTCTCCTTTATCATTCCTAATTATACAAACTACAGAGTCTCTCATTTTCATATATCCAACTTTGCCTCCTTAGCATTTCTTGAAATAAACTGCTTTCTCTCTTGAACATCGCTCCCCATAAGCATACTAAAAACATGATCCGCCTCTACAGCATCTTCAATGAAAATCTTCTTCAGCATTCTTGTTTTAGGATTCATTGTTGTATCCCATAATTGCTGAGGGCTCATTTCCCCCAATCCTTTAAATCTTGTAACATTGGAAGCCCCTAATTCTTTTGTTAATTTTTTCAATTCTTCTTCAGTATAAACATAATAATCTTTTTTCTTCCTTATTCTGAAAAGAGGAGGCAATGCAACAAAAATATTACCATTCTCAATGAGTTGGGGCATAAACCTAAAAAAGAACGTAAGAAGAAGGGTCTCTATATGTTCACCATCAACATCGGCATCAGCCATAATTATAATTTTGTTGTATCTCAAATTTTCCATATTGAACTGATCCCCACTTCCCGTTCCGATTGCAGTAATCAAATTAATAATTTCTTCGCTTGAAAGCGCTTTGGCAGGATTTACCTTCTCAATATTTAGAATCTTACCTCTCAATGGAAGAATTGCTTGATACTCTTTATCTCTTGCCTGCTTAGCACTTCCGCCCGCACTTGCTCCCTCAACAATGTAAATTTCAGTATTCTCTGTCTTTTTGCTGGAACAATCTGCAAGTTTTCCTGGAAGTCCGCTTCCTACAGATAAAGCATTCTTTCTTCTTACCAAATCTCTTGCTCTCTTTGCAGCCATTCTGGCTCTAGCAGCATCAATTGCTTTGGAAATAACTTTTTTTGCAATAGGAGGATTTTCTTCTAAAAATTCAGATAAGGAAGCGCTTACAATTGATTCTACCATCCCTTTAATTTCAGAATTTCCAAGTTTTGTCTTAGTCTGACCTTCAAATTGAGGTTCAGGAATCTTTATGCTTATAATCGCAGTTAATCCTTCTCTTACGTCCTCTCCAGAGATACTTTCATCCTTCTCCTCTTTGATCATCTTGTTCTTCTTTGCATAATCATTTATTACTTTTGTAAGAGCAGACTTGAATCCAGAAACATGAGTTCCACCTTCAACAGTATTTATTGTATTTACAAAACCAAAAATATTTTCTTGATAACCTGTATTGTATTGAACACAAACTTCTGCAGTTATTCCTTCAGATTCTCTTTTGAAGTAAATTGGTTTGTTGATTATTTCTTTTGATTTATTCATCCACTTAATGAACTCAATCAATCCACCGGACGAATAAAACTCAATTTTCTTGTCTTGAACTTCGTCTTTCAAAGTTATTTTTAACCCTGGATTTAAAAAAGTAATTTCTCTGAATCTTGCTTCCAAAATTCTGTAGTCAAATTCAACATTTGAAAAAATTTCATTATCTGGCCAAAAAGTCACAGTAGTTCCGGTTTCATCAGGATTGCATTTTCCGACAACTTCCAATTTTGTCTTAGGGTCTCCTCTTGAATATTCCTGTCTGTGAATCTTACCATCCTTTTTTACTTCAACAATAAGCTTTTTAGACAAAGCATTAACAACAGAAACTCCAACTCCATGCAAACCTCCTGAAATTAAATAAGACTTTTTATCAAACTTACCTCCTGCATGAAGCTTAGTAAGTGCAACCTGCAAAGCAGAAACCTTGTATATTGGATGAGTATCTACAGGAATCCCCCTTCCATCATCAATGACTGTTACAGAACCATCTTTATTTACAGAAACATCAATCTGTTTGCAGAATCCTGCTAAAGCCTCATCAACCGAGTTATCAACAATTTCATAAACTAGATGATGCAAACCATCCTTTCCCGTCCCTCCAATATACATTGCAGGACGACGTCTGACTCCTTCTAGCCCTTCAAGAACTTTTATACTCTCCCCATTGTAATCTTCCTTATTCATTTTTTCAATTAAAAAATGGACCGGAAAACCTGTCCAGATTTAGTTATTTTCAGTTGAAAAAGACTAAAATAGTTTATAAAGATTTCTACCAAAAATATATGATTTATCGACGATAAATCTAATTTTATAATATTTTATGAGTTTAATCTATATTTAATTGTTACCCCTATTTAGATACAAATTTGATAAAGTTTATATACTTCTTTTTAGCCTAAATTCTATGGGAAAAATAGCCAAAAAATTAAAAGGAATCTTATTGGCGCTAGCTCTCTTCACAATGAGCGGGAAAGAAATATCAGAAGATTTAGCATCAAAACAGTTATCAACTCAGATAACCGTTCCACAAGCTAAAATTGATCTAAATTTGGAGACAAATTATAGTTATTCAAATCTAGGAGGCAATCCTAATGGAAAGGTAGAAGATATGTTTGATTTACTTGATGCACATGATCAAGACCAAGTATATAGTATACTAAATGACATTGGAAATAACAAAATTACTTCTGGCGAACAATTGGCTAAACAGTCAAAAAATATTTCAGAAAATCAGGATCTTAGCTTGTTAGCTATAATTTCAGGCAGTTACTTATACAACTTTAATTATAGCTCAAAAGATGACTTGTCAGACCCTTCCCAACAATATCTTTTTAATATACTTCAAAATGACTCAAAAGGAAATTTTCAAGATTTTGGTACATGTAGACAAATTTCAACAGGAGTTGAAGAACTCTCAGAAGATCTAGGGAAAAAAGCATCCGCGCTTACTGCACTAGAAGATAATATTGGGCATGCTTATACACTAATAAAATTACAAGATGGACTTGCCATAGTAAACAGCGGTGAGATATTCAAAGCCAATACAAAAAATGTAGAAGAAATCTTAAGAGAATATCAAAACACATTAAACAATATTGATTTTCAACATCAATTTTTTGAAGATAATAAATTTAAATATAATTTAATAACGGATGAAGGAGAAAAATTTCTTAACTTTATAGATTATGACTCTTCTTCGCTCTCATTAAGAAACAAAATAATTAATGTAATCCCCGAAGATTATACCAGAAAAATGGATGTAAATCTTGGTAATAATGAAAATTCTTTGGGAATATATAACATTGGAAGATTTGACATACCTTTCAGACTATTCAACAGAAACTTTGACTTAAATATAGGAACTCCTAATGCAAAAGTTGGTACAATACTTCTTCCAATGGACAATCGTACAATAAGTGTTGGTGAAACAAATTTAAAGGGAACACTCACATTTCCTATTTTTAATGCTCCTTTGGAGATAACCTCCAATCTTGGTTTTATATCTGGAAATATATCTCAGGAATCTGGTAGAGAAATTACTGGAGCAGACGACTACTTGGCCATAAACACTCTCAACAAAGATGGACTAAATTTAGGTACAAGAATTTCGGCAAATCTATCAGCAATAAATTTATCACAATCAATACAAATGGGAATACTCTCTTCTATATTTTACGATGCAAACGAAAACGCAGGAATTTCTTACAAATTCTCAAGTAAGAATTATTCTTTAACCCCCTATTTTATTGAACAAGCAAATGTTTTTCCAATGAGACTTAGTGACTATGATTATAGCCCTTCACTAGAAGAATTAACAGGAGGAATTTCAGTAGGTTTATTATTACCCAAAGATACAAGTCTCTTGCTTACTCCTTATTATTCATGGAAGCCTTGGGAAAATGGGATAGGAACGGATCTTGAAATTAAAAATAAAAATGCAGGAATTAAGGCATCTGCATACGCTGCTAAATCAACATACGAATTTGCCCCAGATAGCTTGGATTTAAAATTAGAGGGAAATGTTAACATAAGAAAACTTCAATTAGGAGCAAACTACAACTTAAAAGAAAAAGATTATAGCGGGGAAATAACCCAAGATAATTCTTTTGAAGTTAAAGGCACTATAAAGCTTTAGAAACTTTTTTCTTGTCTTTTGACTTTAAAATCCATCTAACCTTTCTCTTCCCCATAAGCATATTCTTCCTGCATTTCGAAGAACAAAGATATTTTACATTACCATCAGTCTTTACAAAAGTAAGACCTCTTGGCAATTCATAATCCTTACCACAATATGAACACTTAGGCATTTTAACTGTAAACTCCTTTAGTGACTTTTGATTTTATTCTACGAGCCTCAATTTCAGTCTCTCTCAACATTAACAAATCACCAATTCTTATAGGACCTTTCACATTTCTTCTCATTGATCTACCTTCATCTCTCCCCTTTTCTACCTTGCACCTAACTTGAGTAATTTCTCCCCTGAATCCTGTTCTTCCAACAATTTCTTCAACAACTGCCGGCACAGCCTCTCCAGTTATCTTTTCACTTCCCTTTGTTCCTCCTTGCTTCTTTTCCTGTGTCTGTTGTTGTTTTGGTTGCTTCATCTTGTATTATAATCTTCCAATATATATGAATATAATTATTTTAATTGAGAAATATCAACTTTACCCGTGTCAATTATAGCAATTGAAGAAGTAGCAACAGGCAAACCTACAGAGATTCCCAACTTTTTCTTGCTATCCACTTCTTTGCAAGGAATACCTTTTTCTTTACATAAAATAGGAATATGTTGTATAATCTCTTTTGGCTCAACATCAGCAGCATAAATAACGGCTTTTGCCACTCCTCTTTCTATGGCTTTCGTAACCTCGTTAGTTCCTTTCTCGATTTTTCCTTCTTTCTTCACTTTTTCAATAATATCGTATGCATCCATTTTATGTTATGAGGAATAGTATCCTCCTGTTTTAGTCATCGGACAAAATATAGTAAAAAAGTTAGTTTATAAATATTTTGTTAGGGAAAAGTCTCTTTAACTCACAGTTGTACAAGCAATTAGATTTTTCTCCAACTTACTTCAATATCATCTGTCCTCTGACGAGGATTTATGTCTAATTTATCTAAATCATCTGGCAGAGTTTTAATTCCATTTTTGAACAAAATTTCACCAGTATAAGCAATCATTGCGCCATTATCAACAAGCAGAGAATTATCTGGAACGAATAATTTAGTTTTCTTTAATCTTTCTTCACACATTTCTTTTGCCATTTCTCTTAATCTTGAGTTACAAGCGACGCCTCCTGCCAAAAGAAGTTCTTTCTTATCAGTATAAGCTAAAGCTCTCTCCGTAACTTCTATCAGCATTGCAAAAACAGTCTCCTGCATGGAATATGCCAAATCTTCATTAGAATATTTTTTTGATTCAATTTTTTGCTTTAAATTTGTTAGAATTCCTGAAAGTGCAATGTCCATTCCCTTAACAGTATAAGGAAGTTCAATGTAATTCTTTCCAGATTCTGCAAGCTTTTGTATTTTAGGCCCCCCAGGAAATCCTAAATTAAGATATCTCGCAAAATTATCTATAAAATTCCCAACCCCTAAATCCAACGTCTCTCCGAATATTCTGTATTTTCCGGAAGCATATGCAATAACCTGAGTGTTAGAACCTGAAGTATATAGCATAACAGGATCTTTAGAACCACTAATCTTTCCAACTTCAAGATGAGCTACACAATGATTTACCGGAACAACAGGCTTTCTCAACTTTAAAGAAAGTTCCTTCGTAAATCTCAATCCTTCCATAAGACACGGAGCCAAACCCGGACCCTGTGAAAAAGCAATTGCTGTTATCTCATTCTCTTTAATATTTGAGTCCTGTAAGGCCTTCTCATATATGCCATTTGATTTTTCCTTATGATGTTTTGCAGCATCAATAGGAATTATCCCTCCTTTATCAGTAGTATACATATCCTTAACATTCGCAAGAATCTTTCCATCCTTAACAATCCCTATACCAAAAGTATGCGCAGTAGATTCAATCCCTAAAATAACAGTCATAAAATTACTTAACAATCAAGATTTAAAAATTTATCAAAAAAATAAAATAAAAAATAAAAAAGTGAGCATTATTCTTACTTCTTCTTTTTTTTCTTAGTAGAAGATTTCTTTTTTCCGCCCCTAGACATTTTTGCCTCACAGACATTTCCCTTACCATCAACATAATAAAGGAACCCAGGCTTTCTCTTTATAACATTCTTAACAATTATAGATCCCATTTTCCACCTCCTTTTTGTTTTATACTTATGAAAAAAGAAGCAAGTTCTATTTAAATCTTTCTATGTCGTCGGTAACTTTTTTGTATTTTCTATTAAGTGGTATTTCTACGAGGGAAATGAAATTTTTTTTAGGAACAATGTAAGGAATAAATGATTTTACCTCTCTAATTTCCATAATCTTCCCGTCGCTGCCAATCCATATTGCAATAAAAGGAAAGAAAACAAAAAAAGAATGAATTGCAAGTCTAGTTGGTTTTTTAAATTTAAATAATAAAATTTTTGCCTTTTCTCTTCTAGAAAACATCAAACCTACAGTTCTTCCAATCTTCCCCACTACTTGAGCCTCAACAGAGATTTTCTTTTTACCAAAATCTAAAAGTACTTTTTGTTGCATCAGCCGTCCTCTTTTTGTATTCCTTGCAATATAAATTGACATTTTTTTCACATACAAAGTCATGATGCTTGAATCCGCCACCAAAAGTTTTTGGAATATGCATAAGTTCATGAACAATGACCTTTAGTTTTTCTTCCTCGTCCATCTTATCAAATCTCTCTGAAATAAATTCCAGAGCATAGTAAGCCTCAACTCCAATTGTTTTCTGTAATATTTTTCCAAGAGCATGGCATCTTGCAATCGTTCCTCTTGATGAGCTTCCGAAGCTCCTGAAGCATTTCATCCTTTCAAGTTTTATATGAGGAAATAAAATTTGCGAAATATTCTCTGCCTTTTGCTGCAAATCGGGAGCGGGTTCATATCTCATTATTTAGTTTCTATAATTTTATTTTTTGATGTAAAACCAGACTTTATTGCAACTTCTTTTTTAAAATATTTATGTAATAACTTAACAAGTTCTATATTTGCCTTATTGTCAGAAGGAGGAGATTTAAGATAGACTTTATATTTGTTTATTCCAAGCTGAATCACTTCTTGCTTAGCTGAAGAGGGATTTACTTTAACATAAATTATCATCTTTCCCAAGGTTCCTTATAAGGTCTTCCTAAAGCTTCATAAATTTCCAATTCAGTTTTACTTGCCAACCTTTTGCCGTCAGATTTCCTGAACAATCCATGATTAGTCAGCTTCAAACCTTTTCTCATTGCCACAAGCCTAAGCCCTATATTTGAACCTTTTTTCCCAGAGTAGGCCAACAAAGCGGCACCCCACTCATTTGGCACCGTAAAAAATAACTGCAAATCTATCTCGTCAATTCTAAAAAACATTTCCTTATCTCCTCCCCGTAAGAATTTACCTTCTTTGCTTAGCAATTCTTTCACCTTATGCTTATAATCTTCTTTCTTTGTTATTAATACAATATCTATATCTCTTGGATTCGGCTTTTTTCTTCTTATACTGCCTGCAATTTCTATTCGAATGCAAAAGGGCCTTAATTGATCTTTAATTCTACCTGCTAACCTGAGAACTCTATCGCCCCTGTTCATAAAAAAATAAATGCATAAAGAACTTATAAATTTATCAGCATATAATTTAAATAATATCTCCATAAAAGTATTATATGCTCATAGGACTTATAGGAAAACCAAGCGTTGGAAAATCAACTTTCTTTAAAGCGGCGACTTTAGCAGAAGTTGAAATTGCTTCTTATCCGTTCACAACAATAAAACCAAATCATGGAGTTGGATATGTAAGAATTGATTGTATAGATAAGGAATTTAACACGCAATGTAATCCCGCTCACGGATTCTGTATAAATCATCAGCGTTTTGTTCCAATAGATCTCCTTGACGTTGCCGGCCTTGTTCCAGGAGCAAGTGAAGGAAAAGGATTAGGAAATCAATTTTTGGATGATTTGAGAGGCGCAGACGTCTTCATTCATATAATTGATACATCCGGAACAACTGACGAAGAAGGAAAAGAAACAGAAAATTATGATATTTCAAGAGATATAGAATTTCTTGATGACGAACTTAACAAATGGTATTATAATATATTTATGAAAGTATGGAAAAGCTTTGTAAGAAAATCAGAAATAGAGGAAGTAAGCTTTTCACAAGCAGTGGCAAAACAATTCTCTGGTTTGAAAGTAAACGAAGACCAGATAAAATCTGTTTTAAGAAAATTGGATTTTAAAGGCAAGCCAAGTCAATGGAATGAGGAGCAAGTTAAAAAATTTACCTCGGAATTAAGAAAAGAAAGCAAACCTATGATTATCGCAGCAAATAAAATAGATACTGAAAAAGGCAAGGAAAATTATGAAAAATTAAAAAAGAAATTTCCTAATCTTGTTATTATCCCTTGTTCTGCGGACTCCGAGCTAGCACTAAGAGAAGCCGCAAAAGCAGGACTAATAGAATATATTCCTGGAGACAGAAACTTCAATATAATCAAAAAAATTAATGACGCACAAAAAGAGGCATTAGAAAAAATAAAGAAAAATGTCCTTGAAATTTACGAAAACGGAACAGGAGTACAAGCAATTCTTAATAAATCTGTCTTTGATTTATTAAAATATCTTGCCATCTTCCCTGCAGGAGCAACAAAGCTTAAAGATAGTAAAGGGAGAACACTTCCTGATTGCTTTCTATTGCCTCCTGAAAGCACAGCTATTGATTTTGCATACTTTCTTCACACAGACTTTGGTAATAACTTTATCCGAGCTATTGATGCCAGAACTAAAAAAACTCTTGGAAGAGATTACAAACTTAAAAATCGCGATGCCTTGGAAATTGTAAGCAGGTAAGAAATATTTTTTAAAGTCTAATTCTTTACTAATTCAGAAAAATGAGGTACAAAATTCTTCTGTTAGCATTGATTTTCATTAGCTTGCAGTTTGTCTATGCAGCAATTCCGCAAACGCTTGGAGTTCACGGAAAATTGACAGACAGTTCTGGAAATGCTTTAAGCGGGAATTATAACATTGTATTCAACATATACAATACTTTATCGGGAGGAACTACACTTTATCAGTCTGCACAAACAATAACTGTTAATTCAGATGGAACTTATGATGCAATCCTTAACAATATCAATTTGACGTTTAATCAGTCTTATTTCCTAGGAATAAAAGTTGGAAACGACGCAGAAATGAATCCAAGAATAAACTTAACAACTTCCCCATATTCTTTTTATGCACAGAATGTCTCAGTATCTGGAATAGTTCCTGATACAAATTTTAGTTTAGGAAGTTATAATTTAACCGCAAATTATTTGTTTGGAAATGGAAGTTTCCTTACAAATGTTCCTTCAATAGAAACTTTCTGGAACTCTAATTTTTCCAATTTTACTTCACTGTATGGAAACCAGTATAACAACTATACAAACTTTACAACCTTATATTCTGGAGATGCTTTGAACTGGAGCAATCAGTTTAACAATTATACAAATGTAAATTTTAACCAAAGTAATTATTCAATAGTTTATGCTTATGCCTTGAATAGTTCAAATACTTGGTATGGAAATTCCACTGGAGCTCTGAATACGAATAATACTGCAATAAATCTTAATATAACAACTGGTTATTTTAATGTAACAGACCAGACTGGAAATGTCTTTATAGAAAATGGGACATATGCTTTCTTTAATCAATCAGTAGGAATAGGAACAGCAAACCCATTAGGAAGTCTTGATGTTAATGGAACTCAAGCTGTCTTTGAAAATGGAGCAGGAGATGGTGCATTAAGACTTGTTCCATATACAGGAAATGGAGGCAATGATTTTTGGATTGAATTATCGAACAATAGTCTTACGGAGGGTGGACAGATTTTGCATTTTAGTGGACCACTTGGGACTCCTGATGTAATAGATATAAATGTCTCCTCGGGAAATGTTGGAATAGGAACTTCAACACCAAGCCAGAAGTTAAATATTAATCAGGGAATAATAAACTCTTCTGGATGGACAGATGCAAGTCATACAATATTTATTGTTGATGGTGGTTGGAGATTAAGAAGCGATACAAATTTATCAAATTTTGCAGTTACAGATAATGCTAATAA